>NZ_CALMZS010000146.1 GCF_937870815.1 uncultured Brevundimonas sp. | reverse complement strand
GGGGGGGGGGGGGGGGGGGGGGGGGGGGGGGGGGGGGGGGGGGGGGGGGGGGGGGGGGGGGGGGGGGGGGGGGGAGGAGGAGGAGGAGGAGGAGGAGGAGGAGGCGGAGGCGGAGGCGGAGGCGCTGCCGCCGGCGAGATCGTCCCCCGTGTCCTGAACGTCGAAACGCAGCAGGATCCGGCCAGGGCGTACTGGTCGGCATTGGCGCCGGCCAGGGTGTATCCGCTGTAGGTGATGCCGACATCGGCCCCGGCGGCCGCCGAATCGAAGGTCGCGCTTGCGGCGGGGCCCGCCACCAGGGTGACGCCCGTGGGCAGTCCCGAGGCCGCCGTGGTCCTGAAGCCGGTGAGGGTCGTTCCTGTCGTGCCGTCGAAATCGCGGCTGCCGTCCGGGAACAGCAGCATCCGCTGGGTCAGCGCCGCGCCCTCGGTCAGGGTGAAGTGCGTCGAGAAGTCCGACGGGGCCGCGTAGGAAACAGGATTGTAGTTGATCGTGACCGGAGCGGCCGTGACCGTGACGCGGGGCGCAAGCGGGCTGAAGATGATCGTGCCGCCGCCGACGCCCGGCCCCGAACCGTCCGCGCCCGCGATCAGAGTCAGGCCCACCGGCAGACCCAGGCTCTGGGCCGGAATGGTGCTGCCCCGGGTCAGGGTGACGGCGGCGTCGATGTGGACGTCGTGCCCGGCGCACAGGGCGATGTTGCCGTCCGTCGTGGTGATGGCGTGATAGACGTTCACATTCTGGCCGGCGTTGAGCAGCACGCTGCCGTTCACCGTCGTGATCGGTGCGTTGACGTTCACGTCGCGTCCGCAGCAGGCCACCAGATTGCCGTTGGTGGCGGTGATCGCGGCATTGATGTTGACGTCGCGGTTGGCGTTCAGCGTCAGGGTCGTGGGACTGGAGGACGCCGTCCAGGCGATCGCGTCGTTGACGTGAATGTCCCCGTTGCCCGGCAAGTTCGCGCCCGGTCCCGTCATTGTGCTGATCACGACGTTTGTGGTCACCAGCTGGGCGGACAGGGTCGCTCCTGAAATATTGCCGCCGGCGCCGATGGTGAAGTCTTGCGGGTCGATCAGCCACGTCCCCGTGTCACCCGAAGGCGCATCGGTCGTAATGCGGGTTCCGGCCGCGATGTTCACGCTCCCGGCGGAGGTTTCGATAAAGCCCCCGTCGCCGCCGTCCGGCGCGCTGGCGTCAAGGACGCCGGCCACGTTCAACGTCCCGCTCTGCATGTCGCCCAGCAGCAGGATGACGCCATTTCGCTCGCCGATCGTGCGGGCCTGGATGACGCCGGTGTTGTTCACCACCGTCCGGAGCAGGTCGCCCGCGCCCTGTGCGGTCATCAGCACCTGACCGCCGTCGGCCTGCAGCATGCCGCCGTTCCGCACCAGGGCGTTGGCGGCGCCCTTGTCGATGACGACGTTGAGCAGGCCGTCTCCGGCGACGTCCAGGGTGATCGCCTCGCCTGCGGCGAGGGCGACCGTGCCCAGATTGGCCTGGATCACGCCCTCATTGCTGACGCGGCCGCCCAGCAGGGCCACATAGCCGCCGTTCGCGATGATCGCGCCCTGGTTCAGCACCGCGCCGTCGCCCGCGCCCGTGAAGCGGTAGTCGCCGGCCATGAAGTCGGCGTCGCTCATCCCCAGTGTGGAGGCGACAAGCCCGCCGACATTCACCTGGGAGCCCTGGCCGAACAGCACCCCGTTGGGATTGATCAGGAACACCTGGCCATTGGAGGTCAGGCTGCCGAAGATCGCGGACGCGTCCGGACCCAGCACCCGGTTCAGGGCGACGGAGCTGCTGTCGGGCTGCACGAAGACGACGCTGCCGCCCTGGCCGATGGAGAAGCTCTGCCAGTTGATCGCCGTGTTCCGCGTCGACTGATTGATCGTCATCGTACCGGGCCCGGTGGTGATGGTCGCGCCGCCCGCGGCGACCGATCCGCCCGTCGGCAGGACCTGGGCCTGGGCCGCGGTCCCCAGGGCCAGCGAGGCGCCCAGCCCGATCAGGGCGCAGGCGGCGGCGCCCGCCAGGCAGGTGGAGGATATCAGGGAGGCCCTGCGATCCGCCGGGTCGCATCGACCTCCGGCTCGCGTGCTGTCGCTGGCGATCAGGTGATGGAGTCTGGTCATCAGAACGTCCTTGTCGGGAGGGGCGGGTTGGCCGTCGCGGCCATCAGAACAGCTTGACGACCTGGAACCAGGCGCGGCCCGTTTCGTCGGGCCCCGAGGTCGATCGCTGGTCGTTGAACCGTCGGGCATAGGAGGCGCGGACAATGAGATCGTCCGGGCCGAACCAGTTGAGCCCGATGCCGCCGCCGCTGCGGCGGGCCTGATTGGGACCCGGGAACCAGGCGTCATGGGCGAGGTCGACTTCACCGCCGTCGACGAAGGCGATGAACTGGAACTGGCCCGGGAGGGGTTGCGTCCACCGGTCCAGCATCAACCGGGCTTCCAACGTCGCGACATAACCCTCGTCGCCGTAGGCTTCGCCTTCCGGATAGGCGCGCACCGCATAGGCGCCGCCCAGCACCATCTTCTCGGAGCTGTCCAGGTTGTCGGTCGCGACCTGTCCACGAAGCGAGCCGTAGACCGATAGCGGTCCGCTGACGGTCTGGAGTCTGGAGATGGCGTACTGCAGCTTGTTGAACCCGCCCTGGGAGCGCGCGCTGATCGCGTCGGCGGCCCGCTCGGCCGGGCTTTCGATGTCGAGCTCGCCCGAGGTCCAGGACAGCGAGCCGGCGTTCCAGCCCCCGCCGCCGAAGCCGTCGCGGGAATCCCCGCGCAGGCCGACCGTCAGCGCCCGGATCTCCTTGTCCGACACCTGGGAGACGAGCCCGATTTCGTCGCTCAGGAATTTGGCGTCGAAACTCGCCAGGGCGTAGAGGTTCGCGGCCCGCGAGCGGATCAGCGGATAGCTGGCGAACGCGCTGAAGATGTTGGCCGTGCCGCCGGCGTCCAGGGCCGAGAACTCGCGGCCAAGGTCGTACTGCATATGCGTATAGGCGACCCCGACGGTGGCGTCGCCGAGCGGCGCCTGCCAGGCGGCCCGCCCGTAGGCCAGGCCTTCGGTCGAGGCGAGCAGGCGCAGGCTGATCAGGTCGCCCAGGCCGGTCGGATTGGCGAAATTGACCGAGCCGCCGAACCGGTAGGCTCCGGTGTAGCGATTGCCGGCGTTGTCCGCCTCGAGGCTGCCGTAAATCCGGGGCGCGCGGGTCAGATCGACCGTCAGATCCGAAGAGCCGACTTCCGCCCCCGGGGACAACGTCGAATGCACGACGACGCCGGGTATGTCGGACAGCAGCAGCAGGCGCCGTTCGAGCGGCGCAATCGCGACCGGGTCGCCCCGGGTCAGGCCGTTCAGCCGCCCTGCGGCCAAGGCGTCGGACACGCCAGCCTGGTTGCGCAGATCGATCGCGCCGTAACGGCCCTCGACCACGGCGATCGTGACCGCGCCCTGGAGAACGTCCTGCGCCGGCAGATAGGCCTGGGCGAGCACATAGCCCCGATCACTATAGAAGCGCGTGATCCGCGCGGCGGCGTTGCGAAGCTCCGGCAGGGTGAGTTCCTGTCCCGGCGTGAAGCCCGCGGCCGCCACCAACTCCGCTTCCGTGAACAGCGTCGCGCCCGTGACACGCAGCGTGTCCACGCGGATGCGCCGACCTTCGGCCGCGGCCTCGGACGGCGGTTCCGGGCGCTCGATGCGGATGTCCGGCGCGGGTCTCTGGGGGAGGACGGCGGGAGGAATTTGCTGCAGCTGCCCCCCGGCGGGCGGTTGCTGGGCGTAGGCGCTCTGGCCCGTGGCCAATAGCGCAGCCGCCATCAGAGTGGATCTCAACATGGCTGCCTCGAAGCGCCGCCGCGAAATCAGGGCGTACCGGCTCTCACGCAGCGGAGAGCACGCACGTAGGAAGCTTGGGCAAGAGTCCGCTCACGCCGGGCCTGGAAAGCATGGCCGTAAGTTAATGAACGACTATTTTAAATCTTGCATGTAAAATGCCTATGCTGCGACATCGTTCCAATGTATTTTCAAATATACATTGAGATCAGAAGAGATCGTAGATTTCAGCGCTCTACAGACGCGCTGTCGGCCGCGCGTATAAGGTCTCGCTGACACCCGAAGAGCGGACGGCCCCGAACGTCCGCGATGAGTCACGATCCGGCATTGGCCGGGGACTTGGCCGCCCCACCGCCGGACACGGGGTTGATCCCCGACCATCGCCGTGCGTTCAGGGCGCATGACCAAGCCCTCCAAGCCCGCCGTCCTGTCCATCCGCAACGCCCGCCTCGCCGACGTCGAGGCCATCTCCGCCCTCGTGGCCAAGGTCTACAAGGACATGCCGGCCTATACGCCGGGGATGCTGCGCGGCCAGATCGCCGCCTTTCCCGACGGCCAGTTCGTGGTCGAATACGCCGACGAGATCGTCGGCTACGCCGCCGGCTTCCGCATCGACGAGAAGACGGCCATGGCGCCGCACACCTGGACCCAGATCACCGGCGGCGGCTATGCGGCGCGGCACGATCCGCTGGGCGACTGGTTCTACGGCATGGAGGTGTGCGTCGATCCGGACCGGCGCCGGCTGCGCATCGGCCAGCGGCTGTACGACGCGCGGCGCGACCTGTGCGAGGCGCAGAACCTCAAGGGCATCGTCTTCGGCGGGCGGATGCCCGGGCTGGCGCGGCGCAAGGCGGCCTATCCGGACGCCCGCGAATATCTGGACGCGGTCACGGCGAGGAAGCTGAACGACCCGGTGATCGGCTTCCACATGCGCGGCGGCTTCGAGCCGATCGGGGTGCTGGAGAACTATCTGGTCTCGGACACGGCCTCGATGGGGCACGCCGCGCACATGGTCTGGCGCAATCCCTACTATGCGGAGACGCACGGCCGGGGCGCGGCCTTCGCGGTCAAGGAGACGGTGCGGGTGGCGACGGTGCAGCTGCAGGCCCGCAAGGTCGCCAGCTTCGAGGAGTTCATCCACAACATCGAATATTTCGTCGACGTGACCTCGGACTACCGCTCGGACTTCGTGGTCTTTCCGGAGCTGTTCACCCTGCAGCTGCTGTCGCTGGAGAAGAAGAAGCTGACGCCGGTGGAGTCGATCGAGGCCCTGACCCGCTACACGCCCCGCTTCGTCGAGGCGATGCGCAAGATGGCGGTCGAATACAACATCAACATCATCGGCGGCTCCCACCCGACCCAGACGGAGGACGGCGACATCCAGAACGTCGCCTGGGTCTTCCTGCGCGACGGCTCGGTGCACGAGCAGGAGAAGATCCACCCGACCCCGAACGAGCGCCACTGGTGGAACATCAAGGGCGGCGACCGGGTGCACGCCATCCCGACCGACTGCGGCCCGATCGGGGTGCTGATCTGTTACGACTCCGAATTCCCGGAACTGGCCCGGCGGCTGGTCGACGAGGGGGCGCGGCTGCTGTTCGTGCCGTTCTGCACCGACAACCGCCAGGGCTATCTGCGGGTGCGCTACTGCTCGCAGGCCCGGGCGATCGAGAACCAGTGCTACGTCATCCTGTCGGGCAATGTCGGCAATCTGCCGAACGTCGAGAACATGGACGTCCAGTACGCCCAGTCCTGCATCCTGACGCCGTGCGACTTCCCGTTCGCGCGGGACGGGGTGGCGGCCGAGGCGAGCGAGAACGTCGAGACGGTGACGGTGGCCGACCTCGACCTGTCCGACCTGGCCTGGGCCAAGTCACAGGGCACGGTGCGCAACCTGCGCGACCGCCGCTTCGACCTGTACAAGACGGTGTGGACCGACGGGGGCTGAGGCCCGGGCTTCAGCCAACCCCATCCGTCATCCCCCGGCGTGTCCCGAGGACCCGTTTGGGCCTTGGCACGCGCGGTTGACTCAGGCTCGGTCCGCGGCGGGCGGTTCGGCCGGCATGGGGCTGGCGACCCGGGCCCCGCCCGAAACCGCCGCGCCGATCACCAGCACCGCCAGCGCCGCCATCAGCCACGGCCGGACGGCGCCGCGCTCCGGCGACAGCGGCCGCGCCAGCATCAGCACCAGCAGTCCCGTCAGCACGAGCACGCCGGGCCGGTCGAGGCCGACGCCGAGGAACACCGGGTGCGACAGTCCGGCCAGCCAGCCGCCGCCGAGCGCCGTGGCGGCGGCGACGGCCGCCAGCGACCTCGTCCGCGTCAGGCCGGGGTCCATAACGACCGCCAGCGCCGCCGCGGCGGCGGCCAGCAGGCCCGGCCACAGGAACAGGAAGGCGGTCTGGGGCGCCGCGGCCTGGGCGACCGCGCCGATGACCAGACCCAGGAGGATCAGGCCGATCCAGCCGCCCCACGCGGTCCGGGCGGCCAGTCCCGGCGCCAGCGACAGGCCGATGGCGACGACCGAGGCGCCGATCACCAGCGGGGCCGGCCCGCCCAGCGCCAGCGCCAGGGCGGCGACGGCGGCGACGGCGGCGGCGCCCAGGCGGCGGTCGGGCCGCGCCCGTCCGCCCAGCACGGCCATGGCCAGGGCCAGCACGGTCAGGGCCGCGCCGGCCTCGATCCACGGCAGCCGCGCCAGCAGCGCATAATAGGCGTCGGCGCTGTCGGCCCGTTGCGTCATCGGCCCGCCCAGGCTCCGCACCGCCTGGGTCAGGACCAGCCCGGTCGCCACGAACCAGACCCCGTCCAGCGCGCCCCGCCCGGCGTCGGCGAAGGTCAGGCCGGCGTGGGAGCGCGCCCGCCAGGCGGCGACGCCCAGCAGCGCGATCGCCAGCGCCAGGATGCCCCAGCCCGCCCCCGGCGGATGGCTGAGGATCGCCCGGCCGAACAGGTCGGCATAGACCAGATTGGCCGTGGCGGCGGGCAGGGCGGGCGCGCGCAGCAGGGCGTCGGCGTTCTCCAGCGCCTGCGAGCCGATATGCTGGACGGCACCCCGGTCGAGGGCCGCGGGCGTCGAGGACGGGGCGTGGTACTGTTCCGGCCGGCCGATGAAGGCGAGGTTGATCCCCTGCACGCCGCGGCTCCGGGGGATGGTGAAGTCGGTGTCGTTCGGCATCCGCTCATAGACGAACACGGCCAGGGAGTTGGAGGTGACGCCGCCGTCGGCGGCGAGGCCGGCGCGGCGGAACAGGGCGATGGTCCCGGCGTTGCCGCGCCCGGTCTCGAACATCATGGCCCGGCCGCCGCCGCCGCGGGTCTCGAGGTTGATCACCGCCCCGATCCGGTCGCGCAGCGGGTGGCCGCCCCAGAAGGCCCGGGCCCCGTCGAGGCCGATCTCCTCGGCGTCGGTCAGCAGCACCACCAGGGTCCGGTCGGCCGGTCCCCGCGCGCGGATCGCCCGCACACTCTCCAGCACCGCCGCCACGCCGGCGGAATCGTCCGCCGCCCCGGGCGACATCGGCACGGTGTCGTAGTGGGCCATCAGGGCGACGGCGGGCAGGGCCGGGTCGCGGCCCGGCAACACGCCGACCAGGTTGGTCGCGGTGAAATTCGCCGCCTCCGGGTCGCCGCCCATGCGGCGCAGGTAGCGGGCCGAGCCGCGCGAGATCGGCCCCGTCTGGGTCGAGGTCTCCAGCCCGAGGGCGTCCATCCGCTGGCGCAGATATGCGCGCACCCGGGCGTGGTCGGCCGAACCGACCGGATGCGGCCGCCGCGCCAGCTCGCGCACGTCGGCCATGGCCCGCTCCGCCGAGAAGGCGGTCGCCGGCGCGTCCACGCCGGCCGGTTCGGGGACCTGCAGGGCGGCGACCCCGATCAGCAGGGCCAGCGCCAGCGATCCGGCCAGCCACGACAGCCGCATGAGACCTTCTCCCCCCCGGTGACCGCCGCCAGCCTAGCCGTAACCGGCCCCTGCGTCACCTCCGCCGCGACGCCGCCCGGGCCGTCAAGGTTTCGTTCAGACGCGCCGCCTATGCCCGCGGGGCGGAGAGGCGGAGGGGCGATATGCTGAAGGCTTTGATGGCGCTGGTCCGCCAGTGGCGCTGCCGCCGGCACCGGTGGCGACCGGACCGGCGCCGACCGGACCGGGAGTGGTGCGACCTGTGCGGGGCCCGCCGGAAAACGCCGCGGGTCCGGGGACGGGCGGCGCGGCGGCGGCGGCCTACGCCGCCCGCCTGACGGTCGCCGGGGTCTTGACGAACAGGCCGGGACGGCCCACCACCGGGCGGAAGGCGAGGCTGTCGCCGGCCGGCGACTCCGCCGCGCCGAGGAACAGGCAGCCGTCCTCGACCAGCCGCCGCTCGAGGTTGTCGAACACCTGGACGCGGCGGACCGGCTCCATGTCCTCCAGCACATTGCGGCAGAAGATCACGTCGAAACGGCGATCGTCGGCGGGCGCGTCCAGCAGATTGGCGCGGGCGAACCGCACGGCGGCGCGCAGCTGGGGCCGGGCGATCCAGTTGTCCTCGGCCTGGTCGAACCAGTCGAGCATGGTCGCGGCCTTCAGGCCGCGCTGGATCTCGAAGCCGGTGTAGGCGCCCGAGCGGGCCTTCTCCAGCGCCCGCTGCGACAGGTCGGTGGCGAGGATCTCGACCGCGAGGCCGGCGTCCTGGGCCGCGATGGCCAGCGACCAGGCCTCCTGGCCGGTCGAACATCCGGCCGACCAGACCTTGACCGGCGCGCCCCGGCGCGCGGCCGACAGGGCCGGCAGCAGCTCGCCGGCGAAGGTGTCGAAGCTGGCCCGGTCGCGGCGGAACCAGGTCTCGGGATTGAGCAGGGCCTCGATCACGGCCCAGGCCAGGGCCGCCACCGGCCGGGCCCACAGCGAGGCCAGCAGGGCGTCGACGGTCTCATAGCCCTCGCGCCGGGCCAGCGGGCCCAGCCGGTGTTCGGCCAGCTTCATGCGGTCGCGCGTCAGCCGGAAGCCGGCGCGCGACGCCATCAGCGACTGCAGGCGGTCGAAGGCTTCCGGCGACATGGGTTCAGACGGCCCCCACCTCGGCGAATTTCGACGACAGGATCTCGCCGTCGAACGGCTTCATCACATAGTCGTCGGCGCCGGCCGACAGGGCCTCGGCGATGCGCTCGGCGCGGGTCTCGATGGTGCAGAACAGGACCTTGGGGCCCGCTCCCCCGGGCAGGGTGCGCAGCCGGCGCAGGAAGGTCAGCCCGTCCATCACCGGCATCGACCAGTCCAGCAGGATGACCTCGGGCATGACGCCGGCGCAGAAGGTCAGGGCCTCGGCGCCGTCGGCGGCCTCGTCGACCTCGAAGCCGAGGCCCTCGACGATGCGCCGGGCGACCTTGCGGATGATCCGGCTGTCGTCGACGATCAGGCAGGTTCTGGGGGTCAAGGCTGCGTTCCGGGCTGACGCGCACGGGGCCCGCGGGCGCGTTGGCCCCATCATCGCCGCGCGCCGGTTAATGACTCCTTGGTAAACCGGCTTAAGCGTCAGTTAGGCATGCGGACGGTCAGGGCGACACGGTCCTCGCCGGCCTCGACCTCAAGGGCGCCGCCGGCCTCGCGCGCCGTCAGCCACAGCCAGTAGGGCTGGATCCACTGGCCGGGCAGGCCTTCGGTCAGGGGGCGGCCCTCCAGGCCGGCCGCCGCCTCGAGCTTGAGCCGGGCCCGGGCCCCCTCGGCCACGCCCGCGATCTCCAGGCCGTCGGCGCGCCGGGCGGCGACCGTCGCCGTCCCGCCCGAGGGCAGGGCGGCCAGGGTCAGCCAGGCCAGGTTGACCAGGGCCCGCGCCTCGGCCTTGGAATAGTCGCCGGCGTCGACCCGCCACTCCAGGGCCGCCCGGCCGCCCTCGGCGAGGCCGGCGACGAGTTCGCCCAGTTCCGCGCCCGAGAATCGCTCGGCCGAGGTCGAGGCCCCGAAGGCGACCCGCGCGAAGGCCACCAGGGCGACCATCTTCCTGGCGCTGGACTCGATCAGGCCCATGGCGTCGTCGCGCATGTCCTGGGCGGTCGGGTCCTTCAGCAGGTCGAGGCCGGAGCTGATCGCCCCGGCCGGGCTGATGAAGTCGTGGCACAGCTTGCCGGCGACGAGGGCCGCGAGGGCCTGGCCGTCGGGAAGGGGGGCGGCGGGGGCGGTGTCGGTCATCGGGCTCGAAAACAACAGCTGGTCGGTCGCGCGGACGCTGCCCTGATTTGCCGGTTCTTGAAACCGCCGCGATGGTCTATCGGAGCGCGCATGAGCAAACGACTGACCGCCGACCTCGCCTCGGGCGCATTGACCGAGGCGCTGGCCGACATCGCCGAGGACGCCGCCCGCGTCATCCTGCCCTACTGGCGCAACGGGGTCACAGCCGAGGCCAAGGCCGACGACAGCCCGGTGACCAGGGCCGATCAGGAGGCCGAGGCCCTGATCCTGGCGCGGCTGGAGGCGCTGTATCCGGGGGTCCAGGCCGTGGCCGAGGAGGCGGCCGCCGCCGACGGCCTGCCGGCCGCGGCCGCCGCCTGGTTCTGGCTGATCGATCCGCTGGACGGCACGCGCGGCTTCATCGAGGGCCGCGAGAGCTTCACCGTCAACATCGCCCTGGTGCACAAGGGATCGGTGGTGGCCGGGGTGGTCACCGCCCCGGCCACGGCCACGACCTGGCGCAGCGGCGCGCCGGGCGCCGGGGCCTTCCGCCGCCGCTTCGGCGAGGGCTGGCAGCCGATCCGGGTGCGCGACCGCCCCGCCTCGCCCATGGCCGTGATGAGCCATTCGATGACCGACGAGGAGGC
>NZ_CALMZS010000145.1 GCF_937870815.1 uncultured Brevundimonas sp. | reverse complement strand
CCAGAATCGACTTCTTGACCGCCTCGTCCTCGACGGCCGCCTCGATGACCAGATCGGCCTTCGCGGCGGCGGCGAGGGAGGATGCGGCGGTGATGCGCGAGAGGGTGGCGTCGGCCGAGGCCTGATCGGTCAGGCCGCGCTCGACCTGACGGGCCAGGCTGGCGGCTACGTTGGCCTGCGCCTGCGGCACGCGGTCGGCGGCGTTGTCGTACAGCAACACCTGATAGCCGCCGGCGGCCACGGCCTGGGCGATGCCTGCGCCCATCTGGCCTGCGCCGACAATGGCGACGGATCGGATCGTGGTCATGAATTCCGGTTGGCTGGCAGGCGCGAGGCCCTGTCGGAGCGGCACCTTAGGACCCTCGCCGGACGGCGCAAGGCCGGATGGTCGTGGCTCGCCTCAATAGGCCCCGACCAGTGTCAGAAGTGCCGCCTTCGAGGCCGGCAGCAGATAGACTCTCACGCCATGAATGAGAATCAGGACGATGATCGGCGTCAGGTCGATGCCGCCCAATGGCGGAATGAAGGCGCGGAGGGGGGACAGCACCGGAGCGACCAGCGCCTCCAGCGCCGAGGACAGCTGGTTCACGAACCGGTTGCGATGGTTGATGACGTCAAAGGCGAACAGCCAACTCAGGATGGCGCTGACGATGATAGCCAGCACCAACAGCCCCAGGACGGCGTCGATAACGAAAAAGATGAACCCGATAATCGCCGCCATGCCGCCCTACGCTCCTGAAGTCGTATCGGCCTTCTAGCTCACCACTCCGCGCTTGGCCAACTCCCCGGCGGCCGGCGGCTGGAACGGTTGACACTCCGGCTCCACCCCTCGTATGTCGCGCCCTCGCCTGCGCCTCCGGATCACCGTGGCAAGGGGGGCCGTAGCTCAGTTGGTAGAGCGCGTCGTTCGCAATGACGAGGTCAGGGGTTCGACTCCCCTCGGCTCCACCAGTCCGCCGGATCGCCGGGGCGCTTCGCCGGGTCGGAACGCTTCGGCGGGACCGGCGGCCTATCCCACGATTCCTGACCACGGCGTTCGTCAGGCTTGACGCCGGCGGCGCTTTGGCGTCGAGTCACGTCCGGGCTGATCCACAAAGGATGCATCGGGGACCCTCACATGAAACACTTCATCACGGCGCTCGCTCTGGCCGCCACGCTCGCCACGCCGGGCGCGGCCGCCGCCCAGAACGCGGGGCTGACCGCCAATTTCGGCGAAATCCGCCTCAACGCCGGCTTCACGCCCGATCCGTACCGGGTCAATCTGACCGCCGGGGGGTCGATCGACGCCTATACGGACACCAGCCTGCCGGCGGCCTGCGTCGGGGACATCTCCAATGCCCCGGACTATGAGGTCACCTACCGCGCCGGCTCGCTGCCGCTGGTGTTCCGCACCCGGTCGTCGACCGACACCACCCTGATCATCAACGGTCCCGACGGCCGCTGGTACTGCGACGACGACAGCTGGGGCGACGGCGACGCCGAGGTCCGCTTCAACCGCCCGTCGAGCGGCACCTACGACATCTGGGTCGGCACCTTCAACGGCGGCACGGCCTCGGCGGCCCTGCTGATCACCGAGACGCCGTAGGGGGTTTGCCGGGGCCCTGCCCTGGCGACGCGCTCGCGCGCCTCGGGCGCGCGAGCGCCGGTCGTCCCCCGGCCCCGTCGGGGCGGCGGCGTTCCGGCCTACTGATCCTCGTCGAAGCGCCGACCGACCAGATCGGCGAGGGCCGCCACCGCGGCCTCCGCCTCGGGCCCTTCGGCGGCGATCTCGATGCCGCAGCCGTTGCCGGCGCCGAGCATCAGCAGCCCCATGATCGACCGGGCGTTGACCGTGACCCCGTCGCGGGTGACCTGCACCTCGGCGTCGTAGCTGGAGGCCAGTTTGACGAATTTGGCGCTGGCGCGGGCGTGCAGGCCGCGGCTGTTGCAGATGTCGACGGTCGCCGCCGCCCGGCCCGGCCCGTCGCTCATTTCTCGCCCTGCAGCACCCAGCTGGCGACCGAGATGTATTTCCGCCCGGCGTCCTGGGCGTGGGCGACGCAGGCCTGCAGCGGCTCGCGGCCGCGCACGCTGGCCAGTTTGATCAGCATCGGCAGGTTCAGCCCGGCGATGACCTCGGCCCCGGTCTCCTCCATCACCGAGATGGCCAGGTTCGACGGGGTGCCGCCGAACATGTCGGTCAGCAGGATGACGCCGTCGCCGTCGTCGACCGCGCGGGCGGCGTCGACGATGTCGCGCCGGCGGCGCTCCATGTCGTCCTCCGGACCGATGCAGATGGCGGCGACGCCGCGCTGCGGGCCGACGACATGCTCCATGGCCGACAGGAATTCCGAGGCCAGCCCCCCGTGGGTGACGATCACCAGCCCGATCATGAAGGCTTCACCAAAGCTCGCGCCCCGCGTCTCCGGCCGTCGTGGACGGGCCGCAAGCCGCGCGGAATAGCCCAAACGCGCGGCCGGTTAAAGCCGCGCGAGCGCCGCCGCGACCTTTTCGACCGCCGAGGCCTCGAATCCGTTCAGCCGCAGCAGCGGCACGGCCACGCCCTCGACGATCCGGGTTTCGGGCTCGGGCAGGCGTTCGAGCGCCGCGGCGGTCAGCTCCACGGCCAGCGACAGGCGGGCCAGGCCGCGGCCGCGGGCCGGCGCGACGCCGACCGCGCGAATCTCCATGCGGCCGGCGATGGTCTCCGGCGCCATGGCGTAGAGGGCCCCGCCCGAGGCCGTCACATGGACGTAGTCGTCGGCCACCAGCCGCCAGCCGCGCCCGATCAGTCGCAGGGCCAGGTCGCTCTTGCCCGCCCCCGGGGGTCCCGAGATCAGCACGGCGCGCCAGCCCAGGCCCGGCCTCCAGCACGCCGCCACCGTGCCGTGGAGCGGGGGCCGGGCGGTCACGGACGCCGCCCCGGGGGCGCGGCGGGCAGGGCCACCTCGAAGCGCGCGCCGGCGATCCCGCCGTCCGTCCCCGGCCGGTTCCCGGCCCAGACCCGGCCGCCATGGGCCTCGACGATCTGCCGGACGATCGACAAGCCGAGCCCGGAATTGGTCCCGAACGCCGTGCCGCGCGGGCGCGAGGTGTAGAAGCGCTCGAACACCGTCTCGAGGTTCTCCGGCGGGACGCCCGGTCCGTCGTCGTCGACCCGCACCCGCACCGGCCGTTCCGGGTCGGCCTCGTCGCGCGTCAGCACGACCCGCACCTCTCCGCCCGGCCGGCTGAACGAGCGGGCGTTGTCGATCAGGTTGCGGAACACCTGGCCCAGCGGCCCGTCGCGTCCGCGGATCAGGGCGTGGCCGGGTTCCGCCGCGGCGAAGGTCACATGCACGCCCCCGTCCGGCTTGATCCCGGCCTCGTAGACGTCGACGATCTCGCCCAGCAGCGCGGTCAGGTCGATGGTCCGCGGCCGGTCGCGGTTCAATTCGGCGTCGAGCCGCGAGGCGTTGGAGATGTCGGTGATCAGCCGGTCCAGGCGCCGCACGTCCTGCTGCAGCAGGCCCGTGAGCTTCTCCCGCTGGGCCTCGGTCCGGACCAGCGGCAGGGTCTCCAGCGCCGAGCGGATCGAGGTCAGGGGGTTCTTGATCTCGTGGGCCACGTCGGCGGCGAAGCGCTCGATGGCGTCCATCCGGTCGGACAGGGTCTCGGTCATCGTCTCCAGCGACCGCGCCAGGTCGCCGATCTCGTCCTTGCGGTGGTCGAGGTCGGGCAGGGAGATGGCCCGGGCCCGCTGCAGCCGCACCGCGTCCGCCGCCGCCGACAGCCGCATCACCGGCCGGGCCACGAACAGGTGCAGCAGCAGGGACGACAGCAGCGACACGACCAGGGCCACCAGGGCGAACGGCATCAGCGCCAGCCGCTGCGCCGCCAGGGTCTCGTCGACGTCGCCGGCCTCCAGCGTCAGCACCCCCAGCACCTGTTCGACATGGCGCACGGGAATCGACACGGACACCACCCGCTCGCCGGTCTCGGACATCCGCAGGGTCGCCGAGGACCGGCCCTCCAGCGCGTTCTCGACCTCTTCGGCCAGGGCCCTGCGGGACTGTTCGAGCTCGCGCGCGTCGCGGGCCCTTTCCTCGGCGTCGGGGACCACGGGCGGGCTGCCGGCGGGCAGGGCCGGGGGCAGGGGCGCGCCCGGGATGGCCTCGGTGACCATGAAGCTGTCGGCGACCATGATGCCGTCGACGTCGAAGAGCCGGGCCCTCTGGCCCTCGGGGATGAAGTTGTCGGTCAGCCAGCGGCTGGCCTCGATCGGATCCAGATAGGGCGTCGGCTCGCCGCGCGTGACGCCGATCTCGCGGGTGCCCAGCACCTGGACCAGCAGCTGGGCCTGGGCCGCCAGCGTCTCCTGCCGCGCCTCGATCAGGCCGCGCCGCCACTCGTTCAGGGCCAGCGCCCCGACGAACAGGATCAGCAGGCTGAGCAGGTTGAGGGCGAGGATCAGGCCGCCGAGCCGCGAGCCGCCGAACCGTTTCGGGCGGCGCGGGCGATCTTCGTCGGCCGCCGCGGCCGGCTCAGCTTTCGCGGTATCGGTAGCCGACGCCATACAGGGTCTCGATCGCGTCGAACTCGGGATCGACCACCCGGAATTTCTTGCGCATCCGCTTGACGTGGCTGTCGATGGTGCGGTCGTCGACATAGACCTGGTCGTCGTAGGCGGCGTCCATCAGATTGTCGCGGCTCTTCACGAAGCCGGGCCGCTGGGCCAGGGCCTGCAGCAGCAGGAATTCGGTGACCGTCAGCTTCACCGGCCTGCCGTCCCAGGTGCATTCGTGCCGGGCCGGGTCCATCGACAGCTTGCCGCGCTTGATGGCCTTGGTCGAGCCGTCGCCCGACGGCTCGGGCTCGCCGCCGTCCGCGCCGGTGCGCCGCAGCAGGGCCTTGACCCGCTCGATCAGCAGCCGCTGGCTGAACGGCTTGTGGATATAGTCGTCGGCGCCGAGGTTGAAGCCGAGGATCTCGTCGATCTCCTCGTCCTTCGAGGTCAGCATGATGACCGGAATCTGCGAGGTCTGGCGCAGCCGGCGCAGCACCTCCATCCCGTCCATGCGCGGCATCTTCACGTCGAGGATGGCCAGGTCCGGCGGATTGGACTCCAGCGCCTCCAGCCCCGAGGCGCCGTCGTGGTAGGCGGTGATCCTGTGGCCATGGCTTTCCAGCGCCAGCGAGACGGACGCCACGATGTTCTCGTCGTCATCGACCAGGGTGATGTTGGCCAAGGCGGTCTCCTTGCAGGCTTCCGGTTCCCGCGGTCAACGCGCGGCAAGCGTTACCGTTCTAAACAACCGGGTGGGATTGCGGCGATTAAAATGGCCCGCCCCGCCCGATTGCGCAATGAAACCCGGCCTTAAAGCCTTGGAGCCATGATGCCCCGTTCCTCTGTGCGAGCGTTTCATGGCCAGCCCCGTTCACTACGAAGTCTATATCCGCAAGACCGCGCCGGCCCCCTGGAATCTCCAGATGGCGACAGAGGATCGCGCCCACGCGATCCAGACCGCCGAGGATCTGCTGGGCGACAACCGCGCCGTCGCGGTGCGGGTCACCAAGGAGACCCTCGACCCCGACACCATGGCCTTCACCAGCGTCACCGTCCTGACCCGGGGCGCGCCCGAAACGCAGCGCAAGCGCGTGGCGCCGGACGACGAGG
This sequence comes from uncultured Brevundimonas sp., assembly GCF_937870815.1. GTDB lineage: Bacteria > Pseudomonadota > Alphaproteobacteria > Caulobacterales > Caulobacteraceae > Brevundimonas. Next base: position 8,142 of record NZ_CALMZS010000145.1, on the reverse strand, counting down.
CCGGGCCGCGCTGCGGATCGGCCCAGGATCTCTACGCGCCGATGGCCCGGGAGCTGATCGGCCGGGTGCTCGAGGACTGGCTGAGCCGCCACGGCGTGACCGCCTTCGAACTGCTGCACCGGCCGGATCTGGCCGAGAAGCTGGAGGCGTCCGGCGTCGAGCTGCAGCACGCCATCCAGAAGGTCGCGGTGCCGGAGAGCCAGGCGGTGGGCCAGCCGGTGCACGACCTCGTCCGCCACTACCAGAAGCTGGCCGACCGGGCGATCGAGCGCCTGCTGTTCGCCGGGCGCCGCAACCAGTTTCCGGACCTGGAGAACCATTCCCTCGCCGATCTGGCGCACCGGCTGTGCGGCCAGGCCGACCGCGCCTTCATCATGGGCGGGATCGTGTCGGGCGCGCTGACCGGCGTGCGCGGCGGCCGGGCCCGCCTCGACCGGCTGATGGACCTGGCCGGGCGCGCCCCGATGGACGGTCCGCCGCGGGCCATGGTCATGGTGCCGATCGAACAGGTGATGTGCGAGCTGTTCGCGGCCCGCACCAATCTGGCCGACGTGCTCGGCCCGGCCCTCGACCAGGGAGCCTCGCTCGCGGCCGTGGTGCGGATGGTCGCCCCGCGCGAGGTCGCGGCCCTGATCCGCCAGGATCCCCGGCTGGCGCTCCAGGTGCCGGTGGTCGAGGGGCCGGCGGCGCGGCTCGGCGAGCGGGTCGCGGCCGGGGAGTTCCCGCTGCTGTCGGCGGCCCTGGCGCGGATGGTGGTCCGCGAACTGATGAGCCCGCGCCGCCTGCGTCCCAACGACGCCGCCGGCGAGATCGACATTCTGCGCACCCTGGCCATGACCCTGACGGCGACGGCCGGGCGGCTGCTGACCCTGGAGGAGGTGCAGACGGCCTTCAACGAGCGCTCCAAGGCCCTCGTCACCGCCGATTTCGTGGCCGCCTATGTCAAGGCCTGCTCCACCGTGCTGTGCGAGGCCGAGGCCCTGACCCGGCTGTGCGAGAACGTCACCGGCCTGGCCAACAAGCGCGCCGCCGCCCGCTGGCTGTCGGCCTGCGTCGGGTCGCTGCGCTTCGAAGGCGAGATGCGGGCCGCTTCCGCCGACCAGACGGCCGCGCAGAAGCTGGGCGTGCTGGCCGGGCTGGCGCGCTCGGTGCGGGGCTGCGGCCTGACCGGGCGGGACGAGACCGAGATCCTCGCCGCCATCGGCGCGGTCGGCGGCGTCGTCGAGGCCGAGGCGCGCATCGTCGCCATGCTGGCCCGGGCCCCCGCGCCGCTGCCGCAGAAGCTCTCGGTCCTGCTGCGCATGGCCGCCGGCGAGACGGCGCCGCTCGGACCGGCGGCCGACCGCGCCAAGGCCGAGGCGGTCAGGCTGTTTCGCGCCCCGGGCAACCGCGCCGCCCTCGCCGCCGCGCCGGAGACCCTGGCGCCGCTGAGGGGGCTGATGAAGGCGGCGGGGCTGGCGGCCTGATGGCGTCGCCGGGAACCGGAACGGCCGGGCGCGGTTGTCGACCCATGAGTACGATTGCCGACACAGAGTCCGCCGGGCCCGTCTCCATCGAACTGGCCGAGGCGGCGTCCGCGCATCTGATCGAACAGGTCGAGCGGGTCAGACAGGTGATCAGCGAGTACCGCGCCGTGATGGGCGCGCCGCCGTTCGACAACGACAACGACTGACCGGCGCGCGCCTCAGTCGAAGATGTCGAAGATGCTGTCGCGTTTTTTCTTGCGGTGTTTGTAGTCGTCGTCGCGCTCGTCCCTGTGGCGCGACGGTTCCCGATAGGCCGGCTGGGACGGCTGGCTCCACGGCTGCGGAGGGGTCGACGCGCGGCCCTCGTCGGCGGGCGCGGCCATAAGCTTCTCCAGCTCGCCCCGGTCCAGCCAGACGCCGCGGCAGGACGGGCACATGTCGAACTGCACGCCGTTGCGTTCCAGCGTCTGCATGGCGGCGTTGTCGTTGGGGCACATCAGCAGCGGCATCGGCGTCTCTCTCCGTGAAAGCCGTTCAAGGGTTACGGGCGCCCGGCGGTTCCGGCAACCGCCGTCTCCGCGACAAATCCGCCTCAGCAGGCCTGTCCGGCGGCCCAGCCCGACGACCAGGCCCACTGGAAATTATAGCCGCCGAGCCAGCCGGTGATGTCCACGGCCTCGCCGATCACATACAGTCCGGGTACGGATTTCGCCGCCATCGTCTGCTGGTCGAGCTGGTCGGCGGCGACGCCGCCGAGCGTCACCTCGGCGGTGCGGTAGCCTTCCGAACCCACCGGCCTGACGCTCCAGCCGTTGACCGCCCGGTCCAGCCGCCGCAAGGCGGCGTCGGACAGGTCGGCCAGATTCCCCTGCGCCCCGTGTTGCTCGACCAGCGCCTCGGCCAGCCGTTTCGGCACGAGCTGGCCGAGCGCCGTATGCGCCGCCTGCCGCCCGTTCTCCGCCTTCATCGCCTTCAGCCGCGCCAACACGTCCACCCCGGGCGCCATGGCCACCGAAATGGCCTCGCCCTCGCGCCAGTAGGAACTGATCTGCAGCACCGCCGGGCCGCTCAGGCCGCGGTGGGTGAACAGCAGCCCTTCGGCGAATTTCGTCTTGCCGTGGCTGACCACCGCCTCCACCGACACCCCGGCCAGCGGTCTGAGCCGTTCCAGCAGCCCCGTCTCCAGGGTCAGCGGGACCAGCGCCGGACGGGTTTCGGTCAGGCGCAGGCCGAAGGCCCGGGCCGTGTCATAGGCCCAGCCGGTCGCGCCCATCTTCGGGATCGACTTGCCGCCGGTGGCCAGCACCAGCGAGGCCGCCCGCACCAGGGCGCCGTCCGACAGCGTCGCCTCGAAACCGTCGCCGGCCCTCGCCGCCCGCTCCACCGACACGCCCAGCGACAGCCGCGCCCCCGCCTCGCCCATGTCTCCGGTCAGCATGCGGATGATCTGCCGGGCGCTGTCGTCGCAGAACAGCTGCCCCAGCGTCTTCTCGTGCCAGGCGATGCCGGCGCGGTCGACGCGCCTGATGAAGTCGTGCGGGGTGAACCGCCGCAGCGCCGAGGTGGCGAAGCGCGGATTCTCGCCGAGGAAATTGCCCGGCCCGGTCCCCAGATTGGTGAAGTTGCAGCGCCCGCCGCCGGAGATGCGGATCTTCTCGCCCGGCGCCCGGGCGTGGTCGAGCACCCGCACCGACCGCCCGCGCCGCCCGGCCTCGATGGCGCACATCATCCCGGCGGCGCCCGCCCCGACGATCAGCACATCGACCCTGTCAGCCTTCATCCGCGGGCGTTAGCAGGCCGGAGCCCGGGCGGCGAGCCCGCCTATTGCGCGGTGGCGAAATAGCCGACCGTCGTGCCGAAGGCGGACACCAGGTCCAGCCACAGGGCGGTGTGGTCGGTCAGCTGCTCGACCTCGGCGCCGTGCAGGAGCACGTCGTACTGGACCACGGCGGTCGGGTCCCCGCCCGCCTCGGCCGGCGTGAAGAAGGCCTTCAGGAAGCGGCGGTCCCGGTTCCAGTCGTTGATCATCGCCTGGGTGATGGTGGGGTTGGAGAAGCTGGCCGCGTACTGGAGGTCGCCGCACACCCCGGCCTCGCAGCTGTAGAAGAAGATCACCCAGTTCAGCGGCCCGTCCGAGACGCTGATCCAGGTCTCGCCCGCCTCGCGCCGGACCTCGCTGACGTCGCCGCCCTTGGAGATCAGCCACGCCCGGACCGCCTCGATCGAGACGCCCGGGCCCGTCGCGGTCTGCGCGGCGGCGGCCGAGGGCCCCGGGGCGGCGGCCGTGGCGGGCCCGGCGAGGGCCAGGACGGCGGCGGCGGCGAGGGTCGCGAAACGGATCATCGGGGGCTCCTGAGGGATTCCAGCTACCGACGAATGAAGGGCGAAAGCAAGGCCTCAGGCGCGCGACCGCGCCAGCCACTCGGCCCCCGCCATCTCGTTCAGCCGCGACACGGTGCGCTCGAACTCGAAGGCCCCGACGCCCTTGCGGTACAGCGCCTCCGGCGGCGCCTCGGCCAGGACCACCAGCCGCGTGCCCGCCTCGTAGAGGGCGTCGACCAGGGTCACGAAGCGCCGCGCCTCCTGCTGTCTCTCCGGGCCCAGCACCGGCGCCTCCTCGAGGAACAGGGTGTGGAACCGCTCGGCGACGGCCAGATAGTCCTGCGGTCCCAGCGGCCGCGCGCACAGTTCATCGAAGGTGGCCCGGGCCAGGCCGCCGTCGGTGCGTCCGATGACCAGATCGCGGCCCAGCACGGTCAGGCGGGCCGGGCATTCCTCCTGCTCTCCCTTCAGATCGGCCCACAGCGCCTCGAACCCGGCCCGCGCCGCCGCGTCCGGCGGGGTGAACCAGACCCGGTCGCCCATCAGCCGGTCCAGCCGCCAGTCGCGCGCCCCGGCCACCGAGACCACCTCGCAGCGCGCCTCGATCAGGTCGATGAACGGCAGGAAAAGCTCGCGGTTGATCCCGTTCGCATACAGCTGGCCCGGGGCCCGGTTCGAGGTCACCGCCAGCACCACCTTCCGCTCGAACAGGGCCTCGAACAGCCGGCCCAGGATCAGGGCGTCGGCGATGTCGGTGACCTGCAGCTCGTCGAAGCACAGCAGCCGCGCCTCCGAGGCGATCAGCTCGGCCACCGGCCGGATCGGGTCGTCGCCCTTCCACTGGCCGAACATGGCCTTGCGGGCGTCGGCGTCGCCCTCGCGCCACTGGCGGATCAGGCCGTGGACCCGGGCCATGAAGGCGTGGAAATGGGCCCGTTTCTTCCGCTTGCCGGGCGCGCAGGCGAAGAACAGGTCCATCAATATGGACTTGCCCCGCCCCGGCGGCCCCCACAGATAGACGCCGCGCACCTCCGGCGGCCCGCCCAGAAGCCCTCCGAACCGCCCCTTGCGGCTCAGGTCGGTCTCCAGACGCGCCAGGGCCTCGACCACCGGGACCTGCGACGGGTCGGGGGCCAGCCGGCCGTCGGCCAGCCGCTTCTCATAAGCCGCGCGGATGCGTGATCCCATTCTTCCGGGCCTTAGCGGCCTCCGCCGCCGCTGAAAAGCGATTGCTTCGCGGCTGCGAAAGCCCACATAGAACCCCACGGTCCGGATATCCGGCCTCACCACATCTCCATGCTCAAGCAGCGAGACGCAGCGCGTCGAGCGGCGGCGCATCCGAAGGACAGATCAATATGGGTTATCGCGTCGCCATCGTGGGCGCCACCGGCAATGTCGGCCGGGAAATGCTGAACATCCTCGAGGAACTCGAATTCCCCGTCGACGAGATGCACGCCGTCGCCTCGCGCAAGTCGAAGGGCATGGACGTCGCCTGGGGCGACCGCACCATCAAATGCCAGGACATCGACGGCTTCGACTTCTCGGGCGTCGATATCGTGCTGATGTCGGCGGGCGGCGACGTCTCGCGCCAGTGGTCGGAGAAGATCGGCAGGGCCGGTCCGATCGTGATCGACAACTCCTCGGCCTTCCGCAAGGACCCGGACGTGCCGCTGATCGTGCCGGAGGTGAACCCGGACGCCGTCAGGCTGGCCCGCAAGAAGAACATCATCGCCAACCCCAACTGCTCGACCGCCCAGCTGGTGGTGGCGCTGAAGCCCCTGCACGACGCGGCGAAGATCACCCGCGCCGTGGTCTCGACCTATCAATCGGTCTCGGGCGCTGGCAAGGCGGGCATGGACGAGCTGTGGAACCAGACCAAGGCCATCTACGGCCTCGGCGACGCCACGCCCAAGCTGTTCCCCAAGCAGATCGCCTTCAACGTCATCCCGTTCATCGGCGCCTTCCGCGACGACGGCTACACTGACGAGGAGGCCAAGATGTGGGACGAGACCCACAGGATCCTCGACCCGGCCATCAGGCTGACCGTCACCTGTGTGCGGGTGCCGGTCTTCGTCGGCCATTCGGAATCGGTGACGCTGGAGTTCGACCGGCCGCTCAGCCCCGACGAGGCCCGCGCCATCCTGCGCGAGGCCCCCGGCGTCATGGTCATCGACAAGCAGGAGCACGACGGCTACGTCACCCCCGTCGACGCCGCCGGCGAGCACGCCGTCTATGTCTCGCGCATCCGCAGGGACCACACCGTCGAGAACGGCCTGTCGCTGTGGGTCGTCTCCGACAACCTGCGCAAGGGCGCCGCCCTGAACGCCGTCCAGATCGCCCAGCTGCTCGACGAGACGGGGACCATCAAGCCGTCGTCGGGGTACCGAAGCATCACCGTTTAACGACCCTCATCCGACGGGACTCCGCCCCGCCACCTTCTCCCATCGGGAGAAGGATCAGAGATCCCCATGCCGCCGTCCGCCCCGTCCGACAGCTCCCGCGCCGCCCTCTTGTCCGCCGTCGCCTGCTATGCGCTGTGGGGGGGCTTGCCCCTGCTGTTCATGGGGCAGGCGGCGGCAGGCTTCGACTCGCCGGAGATTCTCGCCCACCGCGCCCTGTGGTCGGTGGTCGTGGCCGGGGCGCTGGTGCTGCTGGCCCGCCAGGGCGATCAGGTCCGCGCCGTCCTGACCTCGCCGAAGACCCTGGCCTGGCTGACCTTCTCGACGGTTCTGATCGGCCTGAACTGGGGCATCTACGTCTGGGCCACGACCCACGGCGCGACTCTGGAGGCCAGCCTCGGCTTCTACATCAACCCCCTGCTCAACATGGTCGTCGGCCTGTGGCTGTTCCGCGAGCGGATCGATCTCTGGGGCTGGACGGCCATCGGCCTGGCCGCCGTCGGGGTGCTGTTCCAGGCGCTGGCCCTGGGCCGTCCGCCGTGGATCTCGATCATCCTCGCCATCAGCTTCGCCACCTATGGCGTCATCCGCAAGCGCGTGCCGATCGACGCCCAGGCCGGCCTGCTGGTCGAATGCCTGCTGCTGCTGCCGTTCGGCCTCGCCTGGGTGGTGTGGCTGCAGCACACCGGCGCGGGCGTGGCCTTCGACAACCCGGCCAACACCCTGTGGGCCCTCGCCAACGGCCCGGCCACCGTGCTGCCGCTGGCCCTGTTCGCCTGGTCGGCGCGCCGCCTGCCGCTGTCGACCATCGGCTTCATCCAGTTCCTCGCCCCGACCCTGCAGTTCGCCGTCGGCGTCTGGGCCGGCGAGGCGCTGACGCCGCTGCGTATCCTGTCGTTCGTCTTCATCTGGGGCGGGGCCGGGGTGTTCGCGGCGGCGGCGTGGTTCCGTCACAGGGCCGCGCGGCGGGCCTTGAAGGAGTCGGCGGAACCGGCCTAGCGTCGGGGCCGAAACCCGGAGGCCGTCCATGTCCGTCGCCCACCGTGGCCCGTGCGAGGAGGGCCAGGTCCGCGCCGCGGCCGCGCCGGACCAGCCGCTGTCGGCGGCCCGCAAGCGCTGGATCCTCGTCGCCACCGTCCTCGGCTCCAGCCTGACCTTCATCGACGGCTCGGCGCTGGGCGTGGCCCTGCCGGTGATCCAGGACGACCTCGGAACCGGCCCGGCGGCGGTGCAGTGGATCTCCAACGCCTATCTGCTGACCCTTGGGGCCCTGGTCCTGATCGGCGGGGCGGCGGGCGACCGTTTCGGCCGGCGGAAGGTGTTCCTGATCGGCGTGGGCCTGTTCGCCCTCGCCTCCATCGCCTGCGGTCTCGCCCCCACGATCGAGCTGCTGATCGCCGGGCGGGCGGTTCAGGGGATCGGCGCCGCCCTGCTGACCCCCGGCGCCCTCGCCGTCATCGGCTCGGCCTTCCCGCCGGACGAGCGGGGCAAGGTCTTCGGGACCTGGGCCGGGGCGGGGGCCCTGTTCGGCATGATCGGGCCGCTGGTCGGCGGCTGGCTGGCCGACGCCGCCGACTGGCGCTTCATCTTCTGGATCAACGTCCCGCTGGCCGCCCTGACCACGGTGGTCGCCCTGCGCGCCGTGCCGGAAAGCCGCGACCCTGAGGCGAAGGGACTCGACTGGCCCGGCGCCCTGCTCGCCATGACCGGACTCGGCGGCCTGACCTGGGCCCTGACCGCCGTCCCCGACCTCGGCTGGGCCCACCCGCTGATCGTGGCGGGGCTTGGAGGCGGCGCGGTCCTGCTGGCCGCCTTCGTGTTCGCCGAGGCCCGCCGGCGCCATCCGATGATGCCGCCGGGCCTGTTCCGTTCGTCCGTGTTCAGTGGAATCAACCTGTTGACGTTGGCGCTCTATTTCGCCCTTGGCGGCGCCACGTTCTTCCTGCCCTTCGACC
>NZ_CALMZS010000144.1 GCF_937870815.1 uncultured Brevundimonas sp. | reverse complement strand
TTCGCTCCAGCATTAGACTGGAGCCTGATTCACGGCATCGGCGGAATCGCGAAGCGAGTCCTCCTCAACCGATCAGGCTCTAGCCGGTTTCCGGAGGCCTGCGTCCCCGGCGCCGCCCCGGCCCCTCGCCCCTGGCCTTGGCGATGATCTCCTTGAGCTTGCGGCCCTGCATCGACGACAGGGCCTGGCCGGGAGCCCCCAGTTCGGGATCGCCGAAGGCGCGGCCGTGGGTCCTGACCCGCTCGGACACCGAATCGAGGAACTCGCCCTCCCAGTCCGACAGGGCGACGCCGGCCTTGTCGGCGGCGCGTTTGGCGCGCCTGAGGGCGTTGAGGGCGGCGCGCCGGGCGGCCTGGCGTTCGGCCTCGAACGGACTTCCAGGCGGCTTCTTCGAACCGCCCCTGCCGCCGCCGAAGCCGGTTCGTTTCAGGGTCAGATCTCGCCGAGGGCGGACATGTAGAGGTCGAGGATGGCGTCCTCTTCCTGGCGCTTGGCCTTGTCCTGCTTGCGGATGCGGATGACCTTGCGGAGGATCTTGACGTCGTAGCCCTCGCCCTTGGCCTCGGCGAAGACCTCCTTCATGTCGGCCATCACGGCGGCCTTGTCTTCCTCGAGCCGCTCCAGCCGCTCGATGACGGTGCGCAGCCGGCCCTGGGCGGCCGAGGTCAGGACGTCGGGGGACGAATCGAAGGCGGCGTCATCGGCCATGGGAAGAACTCCGGAAAGACAGGTCGACGCTAACCACGTCGCATCGCCCGACTCAACGACGGGCGCGAAAAAGGCTGCGGACAAGTCCGCAGCCTCGAAACTCTCGGCCGCGCCGTGACCGGCGCGAAGGCGCTCAGCCCTGCTTCGCCTTGAAGCGCGGGTCGGTCTTGTTGATCACATAGACCACGCCCTTGCGGCGCACGACCTTGCAGTCGCGGTGGCGACCCTTGAGCGACTTGAGCGAGCTGCGGACCTTCATGGCCGTATTCCTTGGTGCGCTACCCTTCGCCGCGCGGCGGCTCGGTGCTTGAGCGCGCCTCGAGGCGAAGCAAACAGAAAAGCCGCGAGGCGGACCTGCGGCGGAGCGGTGCCTATAGAGAGAGGCGGGCGGATCGTCAACAGGCGGCGGACGGCTCTCGCGGGTTCGAGCGGGCGGCCATTCCCACGGCAACGCTTTCTCCACTCGGGCGCTGTAACCCTCGGGCCCGACTCGCGGACTTGTTATGAGGCCCCGCCCGTCGGGGAGACTAGCTTGGGAATCATGCGCTTCAGCCTTCGCCTCATCCTCGTCGCCTCCGTCGCCGCCTGCGCGCCCATGCTGCCGGAGCCGCCGCCGATGGCGCCAGCGCCGCTCCAGCCCGAGCCGGCGCCCGCGACGCCGCCTCCGCCCGCCGCTGTCGCGCCGGCGGTGGACCAGGCCGGGTTCGAGGGCTGGAAACAGGGCTTCCTCGCCCGCCACGGCGGGGCCCGCCGCGCCGCCTACGAGCGCGAGCTGGCGGGGCTGACCCCGGACCCCTCGGTGGTTCGACTGGACCGCAACCAGCCCGAATTCAGCCGTCCGGCCGGGGCCTATGTCCAGAACGCCGTCACCCCCACGCGCATCGCCCAGGCCCGGCAGCGCACCGACCGGGCGCCGTGGCCGGTGGTCCAGCGCTACGGCGTGCCGGCCGAGATTCTCGTCGCCATCTGGGCCCAGGAGTCCGCCTTCGGCCAGGTCCAGGGCGACCATGACGTGATCCGCTCGCTGGCCACCCTCGCCTTCGACGGCCGCCGCCGCGACTGGGCCGAGGCCCAGCTGAAGCACGCGCTCGACATCGTCGTCGACGGCCGTCGCGACCGGGCCGGGCTGAAGGGCAGCTGGGCCGGGGCCATGGGCCAGACCCAGTTCATGCCGGACAACTATCTGCGCCTGGGCGTCGACCAGGACGGGGACGGCAAGGTCGACATCTGGGGCTCGGACGCCGACGCCCTCGCCTCGGCCGCCAACCTGCTGGCGCAGGCCGGGTGGAAGCGGGGCCAGACCTGGGGCTACGAGGTCCGCCTGCCGGCCGGTTTCGACTATTCCGAAGCTGAGGGGCCGCGCCATCCGTGGTCGTACTGGGCGGCGAAGGGCGTGACCCTGGCCCACGGCGGCGCGCCCAACGCCGCCGAGGCGCGCGAGGAGGCGACCATCCTGCTGCCCCAGGGCGCGCGGGGCCCGGCCTTCCTCGCCCTGCCCAACCACTATGTGATCCGGCGCTACAACAATTCGGTCAGCTACGCCCTGGCCATCGGCCTGACCGCCGACGGCGTCCAGGGGCGGCCGGGGCTGGCCGCAGCCTGGCCGAACGACGCGCCGCTGTCGCGGGACCAGCGCATCGGCGCCCAGCGCGCCCTGACGGTCCTGGGCTATGACACCCAGGGCGTCGACGGCGTCATCGGGGCCAATACGCGGGCGGCGCTGCGCCGCTGGCAGCTGGCCAACGGCCGGGTGGCGGACGGCTATCTGACCGCCGACCTCGCCGACGAGCTGATCCGCCGCGGCGGCTAGGGCGAAATCGGTTTGGACGCGATCGCGTCCAAACCCGGATCTTCGCTCCAGCCTTAGACTGGAGCCT
>NZ_CALMZS010000143.1 GCF_937870815.1 uncultured Brevundimonas sp. | reverse complement strand
CGCAACGGCCGCCGCACCCCGTTCGACCGCGACAAGCTGGAGCGCTCGCTGACCGTCGCCCTGCGCAAGCGGCCGGTTCAGGCCGAACAGGTCGAACAGCTGGTCAGCCGCATCACCCGCCAGCTGGAAAGCCTCGGCGAGACCGAGATCCCGTCCTCGACCGTCGGCGACTTCATCATGAAGGCGCTGAAGTCGGTCGATGAGGTGGCCTATGTCCGATACGCCTCGGTCTACAGGGATTTCCGCCATACCGGCGACTTCGCCCGCTTCCTCGGCGACGAGGGTCTGGACGAAAGCTGATGCGCGTCACCCTGAAGCTGGCGACCTCGCTGGACGGACGCATCGCCACGGCCTCGGGCGAGAGCCGGTGGATTACGGGCGAAGAGGCGCGACAGCAGGTCCATCGCTTGCGCGCGACACATCAAGCTGTGCTGATTGGCGTGGAGACGGCGATCGCGGACGATCCACAGCTGACGGTGCGGCTGCCGGGCTATCTCGGTTTTCAGCCGATCCGCGTCGTGCTGGACAGCCGGCAGCGGTTGCCGCTTGATTCCCACCTTGTGCGTGAAGCGCACCGTCTGCCCACCGTCATCGTCACGACCCGCTCCGCCCATGCGGATTTGATGTCCGCGGGGGTGACCGTCCTGACTGTGTCCGAGCGTGAAGGGCGGGTCGATCCGGACGCGGCGCTGATCATTCTCGAGGACTATCTGAAGGCGGCCGGCGCCGAAAAACTGAAGGACCTGAGCAAGGGCGGCGGTTCGGCGACCGCCGCGTCCGACTGGCGTCCCGCCTTGCTGGTCGAGGGCGGCGGGCAGGTGGCGGCCAGCTTTCTGGCGGCCGGGCTGATCGACGCCATCGAATGGTTTCGCGCCCCGATCGTGTTGGGCGACGAGGGCCGGCCCGCGGTCGGAGACTTCGTGCTGGACCGGTTGGCCGACGCCCCGCGCTTCCGCCGCCTTGCGGTCGAGCCTTGCGGCGACGATCTGTGGGAGCGCTACGAGAGGCTCTGATGTTCACCGGGATCGTCACTGACATTGGCAAGGTGCGTAAGGTCGAGCAGACCGAGCGCGATAGCCGCTACGAGATCGAGACCCGCTGGGACACGGCGGGCATCGACCTCGGCGCCTCGATCAGCCACGCCGGCTGCTGCCTGACGGTCACCGAAAAGGGCCCCGGCTGGTTCGCGGTCGAGGTCTCGGGCGAGACCCTGTCGAAGACCACTCTCGGCGGCTGGCGCGAAGGCGATCCGGTCAATCTGGAGCGAGCCGCGAAACTGGGCGACGAACTGGGCGGTCATATCGTCTCGGGCCATGTCGACGGCCTGGGCCGGGTCGTCTCGGTGACGCCGGAAGGCGGTTCGCACCGGATCGACATCGAGGCCCCGGCGCCGCTGCACCGCTTCATCGCGCCCAAGGGCTCCGTCACGGTCGATGGCGTGTCGCTGACGGTGAACGCCGTCGACGGCGCGGTCTTCGGCCTGAACGTCATTCCCCACACCCGGGAGGCCACGACGCTGGGCGGACTGAAAGCCGGCGACGCGGTCAATCTGGAGATCGACATGCTGGCGCGATACCTCGCGCGGTGGCAGGAGACGGCGTGATGCAATTGGCCGCGCCAAAAAACATGGAAAATGGGAACGACAGCCCGATCAGCCCCATCGAGGACATCCTCGAGGACGCCCGCAACGGCAAGCCCTACATCCTCGTCGACGCCGAGGACCGGGAGAACGAGGGCGACATCATCATTCCGGCCCAGTTCGCCACGCCGGACCAGATCAATTTCATGGCCCGCCACGCGCGCGGCCTGATCTGCCTCGCCATCACCGCCGACCGCGCCCGCCAGCTGCGCCTGCCGCCGATGGCCGCCGAGAACCGCGAGAGCATGGGCACGGCCTTCACCGTCTCGATCGAGGCGCGGGAGGGCGTCACCACCGGCATATCCGCCGCGGACCGGGCTCGCACCGTCCAGGTGGCGGCGGACCCGGCCCGGGGCGCCGACGACATCGTCTCGCCGGGCCACGTCTTCCCGCTGGTCGCCCGCGACGGCGGCGTGCTGGTCCGCACGGGCCATACCGAGGCGGCGGTCGATATCTCCCGCATGGCCGGGCTGACGCCCGCGGGGGTCATCTGCGAGATCATGAACGACGACGGCTCGATGGCGCGGATGCCCGATCTGGTCGCCTTCGCCCAGCTGCACGGACTGAAGATCGGCGCCATCGCCGATCTGATCGCCTACCGCCGCCGCACCGAACGCTATGTCGAGCGGGTCGTGGACACGCCGTTCGACAGCGTCCACGGCGGACCGTTCCGGTTGATGCTGTACCGGAACACCATCGAGGGCGCCGAACACATCGCCCTGGTGAAGGGCAAGGTCGAACCCGGTCGGCCGACCCTGGTGCGAATGCACCAGGTGGATTTCGCCGCCGACATCCTCGGCCACGTCGAGGCGCGCCAGAACTATGTGCCCCAGGCCCTGAAGGCGATCAGCGCGCACGACGGCGCCGGGGTCACCGTCTTCCTGCGCGACCCGGAGCTGCACGGGCTGGCCGAGCGGCTGTCGGGCGTCGAGAAGCCCGCGGGGGTCGATCGTTCGATCCGCAACTACGGCGTCGGGGCCCAGATCCTGCTCGATCTCGGCGTGCGCGACATGATCGTGATGAGTTCGACCCGCCCCAACCCCGCCGCGCTTGAAGGCTACGGCCTGCGTATCGTCGGCTGGCGCGACATGGCCAATTCCTGGGACGGAGAAGACCAATCCTGAGCGATCCCGCCCGCGTTCTCATCGTCGAGGCGCGCTTCTATGACGACCTTGCCGACGTCCTGCTGGAAGGGGCGAAGGACGCCCTGCGCGCCCGGGGCGCGACCTTTGACGTCGTTTCGGTGCCCGGCGCGCTCGAGGTCCCGACCGCCATCGCCCTGGCGGAGGAGGCCGGGCGCTTCCCGACCGCGCCCCGTTATGACGGCTATGTCGCCCTCGGCTGCGTCATCCGCGGCGAGACCTATCATTTCGAGATCGTCTCGGATCAATCCGCGGCGGCCCTGAGCAGCCTCGGCCTCAAGGGGCTGATCATCGGCAACGGCATCCTGACCACGGAGGACGAGGACCAGGCCTGGGCCCGGGCGCGGATCAGCGAGGGCGACAAGGGCGGCGGCGCGGCGCGCGCCTGTCTGGACCTCATTGCCTTGCGCAAGCGGCTGCGCGTAGGACTGGGCGCGTGACCGAACCCGCCAGCCTCCAGTCCGTGCTCGAGCAACTCGCCGAGGCCGAAAAGCAGCGCGCCGAGCCGCAGCTGACCAGCCGCCAGCGGCGCGCCCGCACGGTCGCGCGCCTCGCGGCGGTGCAGGCCCTGTACCAGATGGAGTTGGCCGGCGAGGGCGTGGACACGGTCATCGCCGAATTCTCCAACCACCGCTTCGACTCCGACATGGAAGGCGAGCCCCTGGCCGAGGCCGACGAAGCGTATTTCGCGGAGATCGTGCGCGGCGTGGTCGGGAGCCAGCGCGACATCGACACGGCGGTGAAGGCCCGGCTGGCGTCGAACTGGCGGCTGGAGCGGCTCGATTCCACCCTGCGGGCCCTGCTGCGCGCCGGAGCCTGGGAGCTGCGCGACCGTCAGGATGTGCCGCGCGAGATCGTCATCGATGAGTATGTCGAACTGGCCAAGGCCTTCTTCGACGCCGCCGAGGCGAAATTCGTCAACGCGGCCCTGGACGGCGTGGCCCGGGACGCCCGCGCTTCCTGATGGCCGGGGTCGA
>NZ_CALMZS010000142.1 GCF_937870815.1 uncultured Brevundimonas sp. | reverse complement strand
TCCAGCGCCTCGATCATCGCCACGCCGATGCGGTCCTTCACCGAGGCGAGCGGATTGAAGAACTCCAGCTTGGCCAGGACGGTGGCCTTGGGGGCCAGCTCGGCCGACAGCCGGGGCAGGCCGACCAGCGGCGTGTCGCCGATGGTGTCGAGGATGGACGGATAGATCCGCCCCCGTCCGGCTTTCTGATGACGGGACGGATCATAGGCGGGGGCGGCGTCGGCCATGGCGGGTCTCCGGGAGCGGGCTGGGCATACAGACAGGCGTTCAGACCCGATCGCAAGCCCCGTCGACCGACAATCCGCGACCCGGGGAGCCCGGCCGCGCCGGTCGAGGGTCCGGTTTTCACCGTCCGTTAACCATGTCGGCGCATCCCTGAACCGCTGTTCCGGGGCCCTCCTTTGCGCAATCTCGCCGCCGCCGTCGAAGCGATCGACCCCCTGGTCGTGACCGGCAAGGTCGCCGGCGTGAACGGCCTGCTGATCGAGTCCCGCGGCGGCCTCAGCCGCCTCGCCGTCGGCGCCCGGGCCGAGATCGCGCGCGGCCGCCTGTCGCCCCTGCCGGCCGAGGTGGTCGGCTTCCGCGACGCCAAGGCCCTGCTGATGCCGTTCGGCCCGGTTGAGGGCGTGGCCCCCGGGGCCGACATCCGCATCGTCTCGGCCGCCGCCGGCGTGCGCCCGACCACCGCCTGGCTCGGCCGGATCATCGACGCCTTCGGCCAGCCGATCGACGGCAAGGGCCCCCTTCCCGTCGGCCCGGCCGCCTACCCCCTGCGCGCGCCCCCGCCCCCGGCCCATTCGCGCGGCCGGGTCGGCGAGCGTCTCGATCTCGGCGTCCGCGCCATGGACGTCTTCACCACCACCTGCCGGGGCCAGCGCCTCGGCATCTTCGCCGGCTCCGGCGTCGGCAAGTCGGTGCTGCTGTCGATGCTGGCCCGTCAGGCCAGCTGCGACGCGGTCGTGGTCGGCCTGATCGGCGAACGCGGCCGCGAGGTGCGCGAGTTCGTCGAGGAGACCCTGGGTGAGGACGGCCTGCGCCGCGCCATCGTCGTGGTCGCCACCTCCGACGAACCCGCCCTCAAACGCCGCCAGGCCGCCTATATGACCATGGCCTGCGCCGAATTCCTGCGCGACCAGGACCTCGAGGTCCTGTGCCTGATGGACTCGGTGACCCGTTTCGCCATGGCCCAGCGCGAGATCGGCCTGGCCGCCGGCGAGCCGCCGACCACCAAGGGCTATACCCCGACCGTCTTCACCGAACTGCCCAAGCTGCTGGAGCGCGCCGGGCCGGGGCCGGTGCGGCCGGACGGGACCACGGCGGGGCCGATCACCGCCCTGTTCACCGTGCTGGTCGACGGCGGCGACCATGACGAGCCCATCGCCGACGCCGTGCGCGGCATCCTCGACGGCCACATCGTCATGGACCGCAAGATCGCCGAGCGCGGCCGCTTCCCGGCCATCGATGTGCTGAAATCCGTCAGCCGCACCCTGCCCGGCTGCCAGACCCCGCCCGAGCGCGAGCTGAACCGCCGCGCCCGCCAGTGCCTGTCGGCCTACGCCAATATGGAGGAGCTGATCCGCATCGGCGCCTACCGCACCGGCGCCGACCCGATCGTCGACCGCGCCATCGCCCTGAATCCGGCGCTCGAGGCCTTTCTCGGCCAGGATCACCATGACGTGACGCGGTTGGCCGATTCCTTTGACCGTCTGGAAACCATTCTGAACCAGGGAATGGTGCAGTGACCGGAGACGCCGCATGACCGCCTGGGCCCAATCCCTGATCCGCATCTCCAGCTACGAGGTCGAGACGCTGCAGAAGCGTCTGGCCGGGATCACCGCCCGTAGAGCCTCCGCCGAAATGCGCATCGCCGTGCTCGAGGCCGAGGCCGAGATCGAACAGCAGCGGGCCCGCGACGACGCCGAGGCCGCCCTGCTGCTGCAGGCCTATCTGAACGGCTGGAAGCTGCGCAAATCCGCGGCCGAGGCGGACGTCGTCGAGATCAGCGCCGAGGAGGAGGGGGCCCGCGACGCCCTCAGCGGCGCCTTCGAGGAGCTGAAGAAGTTCGAGCACGTCGCCGAGACCACCCGGCTGAACCGCCTGATCGCCGCCGGCAAGCGCGAGACCGCCGCCTTCGACGAGCTGGGCCTGAGGCGCCGTGCGGGCTGACCCGCCGCGCCTGAACCGCCGCGCCCTCCTCGCCGCGCCGATCGCCCTGGCCGCCTGCGACCGCTTCGCCGCCGCCCGGCCAGCGGACGGTCCCCTCGCCCCGCCGCTGAAATCCATCGCGCCCTGTCCGTTCGGAGCCACCGGCATGACCTGGCAGCTCGACCAGGCCGACTGGGTCGAACAGGTGCTGCGCCACTGCTCCCAGCTGACGCCCGAGTGGGAGCAGAAGATGGAGCGCACGCTCGGGCCCGGCTTCAGCCATGACTTCTCGGCCTCGGACCGTGTCGTCGGCTTCGCCCGGGACCATGGGCTGCGCGTCCATGGCCATACGGTGATCTGGTATTCGCAGGGCGGCGAGGTCTTCAACGATGACGTCCCGCGCGCCCGCTTCGCCGCCGAATACGACCGCTACATCGCCGCTCTGGTCGGCCGCCATCGCGGACAGATGGCCGGCTGGGACGTGGTCAACGAGCCGGTGGCGGAGGACGGCGACGGCCTGCGCGACTGTCACTGGAGCCGGGCGCTGGGCATGGACGGCTACATGGTCCGCGCCTTCGAACAGGCCCGCGCCGCCGACCCCGACGCCGTCCTGTTCCTCAATGAATACAATCTCGAGAACATCCCGGCGAAAGGCGCGACCTTCCTCCGGCTCGTCGAGCGCCTGCTCAGGCTCGGCGCCCCGATCGGCGGCATCGGCACGCAGTCGCACCTCGACATCGAAATCCCGGCCGGCCGGATCACCGCCTTCTTCCGCGACGCCGCCTCGCTGGGCCTGCCCATCCATGTCTCCGAGCTGGACTTCCCGATGCGGCGCGAAGGCGGCCGCCTGCCCGACCTGCGCTCCACCGCCGAACGCCGGGCCCGGCAGGTCGCCCGCGTCGGCGAACTGGCCGAGGCCTTCATGGCCCTGCCGGAAGGCCAGCGCTACGCCTTCACCACCTGGGGCCTGCGCGACGTCGACAGCTGGCTGGTCCGCGACGGCCGCGGCGACGACAGCCCCTTGCTGCTCGACGCTCGGGGACGTGCGAACCCGGCCTATCAGGCGGTGACGGCGGCCTTCGCGCGCTGACCCTCTCCCGATGGGAGAGGGCTTGAGCGCACGGCGGCGTAGCCGTCGTCCTTGCGCGAAAGGGTGAGGGTCGACTATCCGGGGGCGGCTTCGCCGCTCCAACCACCCGACCCTCATCCGGCGCTGCGCGCCACCTTCTCCCAATGGGAGAAGGATCAGGTTAGGACATCTGCGATCCCGGCCGCCGCCAGGTCCGCCCGCAGCCTCTCCACCGCCGCCTCCACGGCCGCCTCGTCCCGCCCGCGCACCACGAGATTCGTCCCGATCTCGCCCACGGTCCCCGCGCCGAACGGATAGCTGCCGAAGCTGAGGTCGCGGTTCGCCGCCGCCGCCGCCGTCAGCAGGTCCGCCACGTCGCCCTCGCCGACCCCGGTCACCCGCACCGTCCGCGCATGCACCACCGCGCCCTTCCTCAGCCGGCGGGCCACGTCCTCCAGCATGGCCGTCATGATCTTCGGCACCCCGGCCATGACGAAGACATTGCCGATCTGGAACCCCGGCGCGTCGGTCACCGGATTGGCGATCAGCGTCCCGCCCTCCGGAATCCGCGCCATCCGCCGCCGCGCCGCATTCAGCCGGTCGCCATAGCGCCGCTCGAGCAGGGCCAGGGCCGCCGGATGCTCCGGCAGATCCACCCCGAACGCCGCCGCCACCGCCTCGGCGGTGATGTCGTCATGCGTCGGCCCGATGCCGCCGGTGGTGAAGACATAGTCGTGCCCCGCCCGCAGCGCGTTCAGCGCCTCGACGATCTGCGCCTCGCGGTCTCCGACCGTCCGCGCCTCCAGCAGGTCGATCCCGAGCGCCGCCAGGAACCGGGCGATGGCAGTCAGATTGGTGTCCTGGGTCCGGCCGGACAGCACCTCGTCGCCGATGATCAGCACGGCGGCGGTGGGGGAGGATTCGGTCATCTCCGCACGCTAGACTGCCGCCGCCGTCCGGTCATCGTGCGGCCTTGAGCATCTGTGTTATGATCGCCGTCTGAACCGCAGCCTGCGCCTCCCCGCGCGAAAGCCGAGCCTGATGTACGAGACCCCCGAACTGGACAGCGACGCCTTCGTCCGCACCCACGAAATCCGCGTCCACGACGACGAGGCTTTCGAGGCCATGCGCAAGGCCGGCCGCCTGGTCGCCGAGGCGCTCGACATGATCACGCCGTACGTGGTTCCGGGCGTCACCACCGGCGAGATCGACGACCGCATCCGCGACTTCACCCTCGACCACGGGGCCCTGCCCGCCTGCCTCGGCTACAAGGGGTATGAGAAGACCGTCTGCACCTCGATCAACCACGTCGTCTGCCACGGCATTCCCGGCGACAAGATCCTGAAGGACGGCGACATCGTCAACATCGACCACACCGTCATCGTCGACGGCTGGCACGGCGACTCCAGCCGCATGTATCCGGTCGGGAACGTCAACGCCCGGGCCCGCAAGCTGATCGACGTCACCTATGACGCGCTCGAGGCCGGCCTGGCGGTGATCCGGCCCGGCGCCACCTTCGGCGACATCGGCTACGCCATCCAGCAGGTGGTCGAGGCCGCCCGGATGTCGGTGGTCCGCGACTTCTGCGGCCACGGCATCGGCCGGCTGTTCCACGACAGCCCCAACGTCCTGCACTACGGCCGCCGCGGCGACGGCGCGACCCTCAGGGAGGGCATGTTCTTCACCGTCGAGCCGATGGTGAACCTCGGCAAGCCGCACGTGAAGGTGCTGTCCGACGGCTGGACCGCCGTGACCCGCGACAAGTCCCTGTCGGCCCAGTGCGAGCACACCGTCGGCGTCACCGCGGACGGCGTCGAACTGTTCAGCGCCAGCCCGGCGGGACTGTTCCGGCCGAAATTCTAGGATAGGTTGTCCTCCGGAGCGGGGGGAGGCGCCGTTGGACCGTTTGACAACACCGACCATGTTGGAGCATAGTCCAACATGAGGGCGCGGCTTGTATCTCGATACGATCGCGTGATCGGCGACGATGAGGTCCTGCACGTCCTGGTGTGGGAGGTTTCAACCCCCGTCTTCGGTTCCGCGCATCGCTACAAATACAGTTTCGCCTATGTCTGCGATGACGTCTGCGTGGTGCGTTATGACAATGAACGCGGCAAGGGCGATCACCGGCACATCGACGATGAGGAGACGCGCTATGAGTTCAACAGTATCGGTCAGCTCGAAACGGATTTCAGTCGGGACGTACGAGAATGGCGAGTTCGACACGGTCGTCTTCACCGTGAAAAGTGACGCGGACTTCTGGTCGGACATCAGCGAAGACTGGACCACGGGCAAAAGCCGAGGCTATGCGGAGCACAGCTTCATCTCCACCGATCTGATGTGGCGGGTGCTCTCCGGCAAGCGCTGGGAAATTCTGACCGTCATGGCCGGAGCCGGCGAACTCAGCATTCGTGAAGTCGCTCGGAAGGTCGCGCGCGACGTGAAGGCCGTGCATGGCGATGTCACCGCCCTGATGAAGGCGGGCGTGATCCGGCGAGGCGAGTCGGGCAAGGTCGTCTTTCCGTATCACCACTTCCATCTGAGCCTTTCCAATCAGCAGGCCGCCGCCTGAGCATGAACGGCGCCCGGCCCAAACCCCACCACGCCGGCCATCGCGAACGGCTGCGCGATCGGGCCCGGGGCGCCGGCCTCGCCCACCTGCCCGACTACGAACTGCTCGAGCTGTTCCTGTTCCGCAGCCAGCCGCAGGGCGACGTCAAGCCGATCGCCAAGGCCCTGCTGGCCCGGTTCGGCTCGCTGGCCGCCGTCCTCGCCGCCTCGGTCGAGAATCTGATGACGGTCCGGGCCGAGGATGCGCGCGGCCGGACCAAGGCCGTCGGCGCCGAGACCGCCCTCGACCTCGCCGCCCTGCACGAGGTGGCGCGCCGCGTCGCGCTCGAGGAAGCCGGCAGGCGCACCGTCATCTCGTCCTGGACCGCCCTGCTCGCCTACGTCCGCCTGTCGCTCCAGCACGAGCCGCGCGAGCAGTTCCGCGTCCTCTATCTCGACAACCGCAACCAGCTGATCCTCGACGAGATCCAGAACCGCGGCACCGTCGACCACGCCCCGGTCTATCCGCGCGAGGTGGTGCGCCGGGCGCTGGAGCTGTCGGCCAAGGCGATGATCATCGTCCACAACCACCCCTCGGGCGACCCGACCCCGTCGCGGCCCGACATCGACATGACCCGACAGGTCATCGAGGCGGCCGGGGCGCTCGGCCTGTCCGTTCACGACCATCTCGTCGTCGGCCGCGACGGCGTGGCCAGTTTCAAACAGCTGGGCCTGATGTGACGGGGCTGGGCGGCCGTCCTCGGCGGCGCGTCGCCGACGGTTCGCGCCCCCGCCGGGTTTGACCTAACCTGTCGCCGAATCCGAAGCCGCCGCCGCCCGCGAGCCCGCATGACCAGCACCCTGATCACCGAACGCCTGGCCCTGACCCCGGTGGCCGTGTCCGACTACGAGGACCTCAAGGCGCTGTGGGCCGATCCCGCCTTCATCCGCCACATCCTCCCCACGCCGCTGTCGTCCGAGGACGTCTGGTTCCGTCTGCTGCGCGACATCGGCCACTGGGAGGCGCTCGGCCACGGCAACTGGACCGTCCGGCTGAAGGACACCGGCGAATACGTCGGCGGCCTCGGCGTGCTGGACTACCACCGCCTTCTCGACCCCCCCTTTGACGCGCCCGAGCTGGGCTGGGGCGTCCATCCCCGTTTCCAGGGCCGGGGCCTCGCCTTCGAAGCCCTGTCGGCCGCCCTCGCCTGGTGCGACGAGGCGCTGAACGCCCCGCGCACGGTCTGCATGATTTCGCCGGACAACGCTCCCTCGATCGCCCTGGCGAGGCGCGCCGGCTACGCCCCCTACGTCGAGACGACCTACAAGGGCGAGCCGGTGGTCCTGTTCGAGCGCACGGCCGCCTGAGCGTAGCCGGACATTAAGGTTTACGGGGCATTCTGGCCCCCGGATCCGGAGACCGCCCGCCCCATGCCCATGCCCGTCGAAGAGCTTCGCGGCCATCTGGCCGAAGCCTTCCCCGACGCCGAGATCGTCATCGACGATCTGGCCGGCGACGGCGACCACTATCGCGCCCGCATCGTCTCCGCCGCCTTCGCGGGCCTGCCCCGCGTCCGTCAGCACCAGCTCGTCTATGCGGCGTTGAAGGGCAGGATGGGCGGCGAACTGCACGCGCTGGCGCTCGAAACCTCGGCCCCGGCCAACGCCTCCCCGGCAGGAGACTGAAGATGCGCTACCGTCCCTTCGGCCACGCCGGCAAGGCGGTCTCGGCGCTGACGCTCAGCCTCGGTCCCCGCGATATCGCCCAGGGTCCCGAAGCCGGCCGCGATCTGGTCTATTCGGCGCTGGAAGCCGGCATCAACAGCTATCGGCTGGAAACCGCCGACCCGGTTCTCGCCGAGGTGCTCGGCCAGGCCCTGCGGCACGTCGAGCGCAAGCTGGTGCAGGTGTCCCTGACCCTCGGCGCCGGCGACGGCCGCCGCGGCTCGGACCGCGATTTTTCGGCCGAGGGCATCACCTCGGCCATCGACCGGGCCCTGGCCATCTCCGGCCTGGGCTGGTTCGACCTCGCCCTGCTCGACGAGCCGGCCGAACACGAACTGCCGCAGACCACGCTGAACGCCCTCAAGGCCCTGCGCGCCACCGAACGGGTCCGCCTGCTCGGCATCTCCGGCGAGGGCGACGTCATGGACACCTACGTCTCGACCGGGGCCTTCGACGTGCTGGCCTCGCCGCTGCACGTCAATTCGCCGTGGCAGATCCGCTCGCGCCTGCGCATCGCCCGCGAGGCCGACATGGCCATCTTCGTCTACGACTATTTCCCCGAGAGCCTCGATACGGCGAAAAAGGCCGCGGCCGTGCATCAGCCGAAAAAGGGCTTCTTCGGCTTCGGCGGACCGAAGACCCGGCACAACCCGCTCGCCCACGCCGGCGCCTTCGCCTTCCTGCACCAGACCAACAACTGGCCGGCCGAGGCCATCTGCCTGGCCTATGCGCTCAGCGATCCCTCGGTCTCCAGCGTGCTGATCCGCGCCGGCGACGCCGAACGGCTCAACATGCTCTCGCTGGTGCCCGATCGGGACATGCCGCCGGGCCTGGCCGCCCAGATCGAGATGGCCCGCGTCGCCGGGGCCAAGGTGGCCTGACCCCGCCGCCCCGGGACCTTCCGGCGCCTTGACCCGGCCCGCCGGGGTCCCTAGCTGACGGCCTTC
The DNA here is from genome assembly GCF_937870815.1 of uncultured Brevundimonas sp. Lineage (GTDB taxonomy): Bacteria > Pseudomonadota > Alphaproteobacteria > Caulobacterales > Caulobacteraceae > Brevundimonas. The sequence goes on along the minus strand of NZ_CALMZS010000142.1, from coordinate 26,027 downwards.
ACCGAAGGGCCAGCAGCCGTGACCGATCAAGCCGTCGCCAATCCCGTCCACGCCTTCATCGCCGATACGGTGAAGGATCACGACGTCGTCCTGTTCATGAAGGGCACCCCCGACGCGCCGCGCTGCGGCTTCTCCTCGCTGGCGGTGCAGATTCTCGACCACGTCGGCGCCCCCTTCGTCGGCGTCGACGTGATGCAGGACGAGGCGCTTCGCGACGGCGTCAAGAGCTTCAGCGACTGGCCGACCATTCCCCAGCTCTATGTGAAGGGCGAGTTCGTCGGCGGCTCCGACATCGTCCGCGAGATGTTCAACGCCGGCGAGCTCCAGGCCCTGCTCGCCGACAAGGGCGTGCCCCTCGGCGACGCCGACGCCTGATGGCGAAGGCCCAGCTCGAGCCCCGGGCCGACCGCGAGATCTTCATCGTCCCGCTGGAGGTCCGGCCCGAGCACATCGACGACAACGGCCACGTCAACAACGTCGTCTATGTCGGCTGGCTCCAGGACGCCGGCACGGCCCACTGGAACGCCCGCTTCGACGCACGGACCCGCGCCCGCTGGTCATGGGTCGCCGTCCGCCACGAGATCGACTATTTCCGCCCGCTGGCCCCCGGCGCGGCCGGGGTCAAGGCCCGCACCTGGGTCGGCGAGCCGCGCGGACCGCGCTTCGACCGTTACGTCCGCATCGAGGACGGCGACGGCCGGCTGTGCGCCCAGGGCGTGTCCGAATGGGTGCTGGTCGACGCCGGAACCCTGCGGCCCCATCGCGTCCCGCCCGACATGCTGCCGAAGTTCGAGGCCTGAGGCGTTCGCCCCCTCCCCAACCCGTGTTATAGGACATCGGGGAACACTGGCGGGGGGCGGCCCGATGCGTGTCTACTTCGCTCGCACCAGGGGCCGACTGGCCTTTCACGGCGGCGCGAACGGCGGAAAACCCTCCAAACACGTCATCTTCGGCGACTGGCTGGATGTCGAGGATCACCCCGCGGACCCGCGGCTGTACCTGGTCAGATGGCGGGTCTGGGACGCCCGGACGGGGCGGGTGGGGATCCAGCGCCACCAGGTGGCCAGGGACGACTGCCGGACCGACGCCGTTCTGGACATGATCTTCGTCGACGTGGGCCAGGGCGACGGCTGCATCGTCAGCGTCCCCGACGGGGCGCGGCAGCACACCCTGGTCATCGACGCCGGCCAGCGATCCAATATGAAGAACCTTCTGAACTGGCGCTTCCGCTATCTGAGCGATGACCGGAACCTGCACACGGCGGTGGTCACCCATCCGGATTCGGACCACTACGCCGGTTTCCAGGGCATTTTCACGGACCCGCGGATCAATATCGGCCAGGTGTTCATCAACGGCCTGCTGGATCGTTCCACGCCCGCCAACCGAAGGACCGAGCGCCTCGGACCGCGCCGCGACGGCTTTTGCACGGAGGTGTTCGAGACCACCGCCCAGCTGTCGGCGGCCCTGGCGGACCCCGACGTCAAAGGCTTCTATCCGACCCTGCTTCGCACCGCCCTGTCGCGCGGCTGGCCGGTGTCGATGTGTTCGACCCGGCATGGAGAGCCGGCCGGCGGACAGACCTATCTGCCCGGCTTCGCGCCGGGGCAGGCCGGCGCCTCGATCCAGGTTCTGGGGCCGGTTCCCGCCGACCTCGGCGGGCGCGTCGCCCTGAAGGCGTTCGGGCCCGGCCCGGGCGAGGGCGGGTTCGACGTCGGCAAGACCAAGAACGGGCATTCGGTCCTGCTGAAGCTGCGGATGGGCGGCTTCAGCGTGATCTTCGGCGGCGATCTCAACCGATCAGCGGAGGACTACCTGCTGCGTCACTACGGCGGGACGGGCCCGGACGCGCCCCTGTCGCAGGCTGTCGCCGGGGCCCGGCAGGTCCTCGGGGCCGACTTCCTCAAATGCTGTCACCACGGCTCGGCCGACGTGACCGATGAATTTCTGGAGGCCGTGAACCCCTTCGGTTTCGTGGTGTCCTCGGGAGACGAGGAGAGCCACGTCCATCCGCGGCCGGAAATCCTCGGCCTTCTCGGCAAGAAGGGCCGCGGCGACCGTCCCCTGGTGCTGTGCACGGAGATCCTGCGCTCGACCCCCGCGAGCAAGTCCCTGAGCCCGGCGGAAAAGGCCGCGCACGAGGCCCTGATGGACGCCGTGGCGGCCGCGTCCGGCCCGGCCGGGCGCAAGGCGGCGCGCCAGGCCCTGACCGACTTCTTGAACCGGCGCTTCGCCCGGCTGGTCGGCGTCTATGGCGCGATCACGGTCCGCACCGACGGCGAGCGGCTGATCATCGCCTTCCGCAAGGAGAGAGCGGGGGCGGGGTCGCCCTGGCAGCTGTACGAGTTTCAGCTCGACGCCGGAGAATGGCGCCTGGTCGAGGCGGCCGGGCGCTGATCGCTCAGCCGGCCGCGCCCGGCAGCTGGTAGGGATTCTCGACCGAGACCCGGGCGCCCGGCGCGAGGCCCATCTCCTGGAAGCTCCAGCGCACCTCCACCCCCTGCGCCAGCGGTCGGAGGCAGCGGTCCTGTCTGAGCCGGCGCAGGGTGATCACCGAGGTGTCGCCAGAGCGGCGCACCACCGGCGTCAGGTCGGACTTCTGCGTGCAGCCGTTCGAACTGACCCAGAACACCGCCTGGTCCTGCGCGATGGCGGCGGCGTGGACGGCCTCGATCTGCCCCGGCGGATCGATGGCCCGGGCGGTCCCGGCCGAAGCCTCGCCGCCGGCGAACCGGTCGACCAGGGCGCAGCCGGACAGGGCGGCGGCCAGCGTCAGCAAGCCGGTCAGCGTGGCGATCCGTTTCATTCCCCCGGCCTCCCTCGCCGAAAACCTGAACCTGTCCAGTGTGCGCCTGTTCGCCCGCGAGGGAAACCCGCCGGCCGATGCGCAAGGGCCCCGGATCGCTCCGGGGCCCGGTTTCGCGCTGTCGCCCGCGGCGCGGCGCCTGGGCGTTCCCGGTCCACGCTCAAGCCGAGAGTGACCGCGTCACGAGCATGGCGCCAGAAAAACTCGTGATCGCGAAGCGGTTACGACGAGTAGTATTCGACGACCAGGTTCGGCTCCATCTTCACCGGGAACGGCACGTCGGCCAGTTCCGGCACGCGGACGTAGCGGACCGAGAAGCCGCGGTCGCCCAGTTCGAGGTAGTCCGGCACGTCGCGTTCCGACGACTGCTGGGCTTCCAGCACCAGCGCCATGCTGCGCGACTTCTCCTTGACCTCGATGACCTGGCCCGGCTTGACGCGGTACGAGCCGATGTCGACCTTCCTGCCGTCGACGGTGACGTGGCCGTGGCTGACGAACTGGCGGGCGGCCCACACGGTCGGCACGAATTTGGCGCGGTAGACGATGGCGTCCAGGCGCGACTCCAGCAGGCCGATCAGGTTCTCGGAGCTGTTGCCCTTGCGGCGCGAGGCTTCGTCATAGGTCGCCGAGAACTGCTTCTCGGTGATGTTGCCGTAATAGCCCTTCAGCTTCTGCTTGGCCTTCAGCTGCAGGCCGAAGTCCGAGACCTTCGACTTGCGGCGCTGGCCGTGCTGGCCGGGGCCGTAGGAGCGCTTGTTGACCGGGGATTTCGAACGGCCCCACAGGTTTTCACCCATGACCCGGTCGAGCTTGTACTTGGCGCTGTGGCGCTTGGACATTCGTATCTCTCTTCATGATGCGGCCCGGTCCCTCCCCGGATGGAGGGACGATCTCAACGGCGGTCCACGCATCGTCCGTCATGGATCACGCAACGCGGCGAGCCGGTGGCGTGAAGGCGGGGCTTATGACGGCCGGATCGGCTTTCGTCAAGGCTCCGCCGCCCAGACGAAGCCCTCGTCGCGGCGCTGGAACCGGCCCAGCCCCGGGAAGGGAAAGTGGACGCCATAGATGCGCTGGCTGCCGGAGGCCCCGCGCTCCAGCAGCCCCTGCCGGGTGGCGACCGCGGCGGCGGCGTCCGTATCCCAGGCGTTGATCCAGTCCGGCCGCTGGACGGAGATGACGGAGCTGTGCAGGGCGTCGCCGATATAGAGCAGACGATCCGTCCCGGACGCGATCTCGTATCCGGCGTGGCCGGGCGTATGGCCGTCCAGCGCCACGGCCTTGATCGAGGGCGTGACCTGGGCTCCGGGCGCGAAGGGCTGGACCCGGGGGGTCACCGCGGTCAGCAGGGCGGATTCGCCCGCCCGCGCCGCGCCCGCCTTCATATATTCCCACTCCGGGGCGCTGATGCGGATGGCGGCGCCGGGGAAGGTCAGGGAGCCGTCCGCCCCGGCCAGCCCGCCGACATGGTCGCCGTGGGCGTGCGAGATCAGGACGTCGGTGACCTGGGAGGGATCGACCCCGGCCGCGCGCAAGGAGGCGACCAGCTTGTTCTGGGTGCCCATCCGGCCCCCGGCGCCGGCGTCGATCAGCACCAGCCGCTCGCCGTCCCGCACCAGCAGCGGCTGGACGGACAGGTGGATGGAATCGCCCGGCTGTCCGGCCGCGGTCAGCGCGGCGCGCGCCGCCGCCGTGTCCGCCCACGGGCTGTCCCCGGCCTTGTTGGCCAGAACGATCTCGCCGTCCCTGAGCGCCACCGCCTCCAGCGCGCCGATGCGGAAGGCGTGGATGTCGGGGTTCTGAACCGCCGCGGGGGCCGGGGCGGCGGGGACCGCGGCCTTTTCGGCTTCGGGCGAACAGGCCGCGATCGAGGCCAGGATCAGGGCGGCGGCGGCGAGGCGGGCGTGGACGTTCATCATCGGCTCTCCGGTCGGGACAAGGCGACGCTTCAGATAGGACGCCGCGTCCGCCGCGCCAGAGCGGCGCGGCGGTTTCCGGCGATCAGCTCGCCGCGGCGAACAGCTCGTTGGCCCGGTTCCAGTTCACCACGGTCCAGAAGGCCTTCAGATAGTCGGCCCGGCGGTTCTGGTATTTCAGATAATAGGCGTGCTCCCAGACGTCGGCGGCCAGCACCACGGCGCCCCTGTCGTCGGCCACATCCATCAGCGGATTGTCCTGGTTCGGGGTCGAGGTGATCTTGAGCCTGCCGTCCTGGACGATCAGCCAGGCCCAGCCCGAGCCGAACTGGCCGGCGCCGGCGGCGTTGAAGTCCGCCTTGAATTTCTCCATCCCGCCCAGGTCGCGGTCGATGGCGGCGGCCAGTTCGGCCGACGGCTCGCCGGTCCGGTCCTGCGGGGCCAGCAGCTCCCAGAACAGGCTGTGGTTCCAGTGCCCGCCGCCGTTGTTGCGCACCGCCTTGGGCGCCTTCGAGATGTTGGCGAACAGCTCTTCCAGCGACCTGCCCTGCAGCGAGGCGTCGGCGTCGACGGCCTCGTTCAGCTTGTCGACATAGGCCTGGTGGTGCTTGTCGTGATGGAACTCCATCGTCGCCTTGTCGATGGCCGGCTCCAGCGCGTCATAGGCGTAGGGGAGGGGCGGAAGCGTAAAGGCCATGGGGCGGCTCCTTCGAAGGGATTTCGGGGCCCCTCATCTAGGCGCCCGCACGTCCAACCCAAGGGCCGGCGCCGCGGTTCCGTTCCCATCCCCCCCTCAAGGGGGAGGATGGGGCAGGTTGGCCTTCAGGCAATCCCGCACCGCGCGCCGCAGGTCGCCGGACGCCGAAACGAAATCGACCCCCTCGGCCTCGAACACCGCCCGGGTGGCGGCGTCCAGCCCGTCGGGCAGGGCCGCCAGCACCCGCTTCTCGCCCTTGGGGTGCAGGCAGAAGCCGACCTCCCGGCAGAGCGCGGCGAACATCTCGTCGTGGGCGGAGTCGGGTTCGGTCATGGTTCAGTCCCCAGATCTTCGCTCCAGCGTTATACTGGAGCCTGATTCACGGCATCGGCGGAATCGCGAAGCGATTCCTCCTCAACCGATCAGGCTCTGGCGGCGCGGCCGGTGGTCGCGCTGTCGTGCTTCAGATAGCGCAGCGTTCCGCCGTCGACGCGGTGTGTCCTGATGGTTTCAAGACTGCTCATCGGTCCCAGTCCTGCAGCGTTCGCAGCTCGAGGCCCGGCAGATCGGAGAATTTCCGGGCCAGCCTCGCGTCGGCGGTGACGAGGGGGAGGTCCATGGTGATCGCCATGGCCAGGTAGACGCAGTCATAGGCGGCGTGATCCCGTTCGACGGCCAGCCGCAGGGCCAGCGGCATCAGCTTTTCCTCGCCGCGAAGCTCGATCTGGCCGGGCAGACCCATCAGATGCCGCCGCGCCAGCTCCAGCGGCAGAAGGCCGGCCCTGACATGGCTGCGCAGCGCGTTGGCCGTCTCGGACATCAGCAGCCACGGGGCGATCAGATCGTACCGACGGCGATCTCCGACAGCGGATCGTGGACCAGCCAGCGGACCGCGACGCTGGCGTCACAGATCGCCGAGGATGGCACGTTCGCGCTCCTCGCGGCCCTCGTCGATCGCGGCCCGGGCGTCGATGGCGCCGCCCCGGGTCATTTCCCGGCTGATCCGCGCCAGCTCCCAGAATTCGTCCTCTGCGCGGCGGGATTCCCGCTCGGCCATCTCCCGCAGCTTCTGTTCCAGGGACTTCGACTCGCGCGCGGCGAGTCGCTTCAGCTTCGCGATCACCTCGTCGTCGAGGTTACGGATCAACACCTGTCCCATGCGTGGATGCTAGCAGAACGCTGGCATCTCGGCCAGTCTCAGGCGCCCATCCGGTGCAGGGCGCAGATCTTGTTGCCGGCGGGATCGCGCAGATAGGCCAGGTACAGCTTGCCGAAGCCGCCGTCGCGCACGCCCGGCGGATCCTCGATCGAGCGGCCGCCCGCCGCCACGCCGGCGTCGTGGAAGGCGCGGACCATCTCCGGCGTCTTCGCCGCGAAACCGAGGGTGCCGCCGTTGGCGTGGCAGGCCGGCTCGCCGTCGATCGGCTGGCCGACGGCGAAGGCCCCCCGCTCCGTCCGCCACCAGTAGCGCCCCCTGGGGTCCGGCCCGCTGGCCGGTTCGATCCCCAGCGCCCCCAGCGCCGCGTCATAGAACCGGCGCGACGCCTCGACGTCGTTCGCGCCGACGGTGATGTGGGTGAACATGGCTTCCCTCCTGCTGTCCCGAGCGTTTTCCTAAACAACTATCCTGTCGGCGCAAGCCTCCCCGTCGCCCTGCTCGACCAGCCCCTCCCCGGCCCGCGGCCCGTCCAGATCGACCTCGACGATCTCCAGCGGACGTTTGGCCTCGAAGGCGACGGCGGCGCGGGTTTTCATGGGGCGGGACTCCGCTCCGCGCGATAGGATGGGTGAAGAGTGCTAGTGAGCAAAGACGTGAGCAAGGCGGGCGCTGACGGTCCTGCATCGGCTCACCTCCCGCTCACTGGCGCCCTTCACCGCTACCCATCTCCCCGGCCCCGTTGACCCACCGCAACCTCGTCATCCTCACCGGCTCCGGCGTCTCGGCCGAGTCCGGCGTGCCCACCTTCCGGGCCGCCGCCGGCCTGTGGATGGGCCATCGCGTCGAGGATGTCGCCACCCCCGAGGCCTTCGCCCGCGATCCGGCCCTGGTGCAGGACTTCTACAACCGCCGCCGCCGCCAGCTGGCCGGGGTCCGGCCCAACGCCGCCCACCGGGCCCTCGCCCATCTCGCCGCCCGCTGGGAGGGTGAGCTGCTGCTGGTCACCCAGAATGTCGACGACCTGCACGACCGCGCCCATGCGGAGACCCCGCCCGCGTCCGGCTTCGACCTGGTCCACATGCACGGCGAACTGCTCAAGGCGCAGTGCACCGTCACCGGCCGGATCAGCGACTGGCCCGGCGACCTCGCCCCGGACCAGCCCTCGCCCTTCCACCCGCGCGGCCGTCTGCGTCCCCACATCGTCTGGTTCGGCGAATTTCCGCTGCATCTGGACCGGATCGAGGCCGCCCTGGCCGCCTGCGACCTGTTCGTCTCCATCGGCACATCCGGCGCGGTCTGGCCCGCCGCCGGCTTCGTCGATCTCGCCAACAGGGCCGGGGCCCGCACGGTCGAGCTCAACCTCGAGCCCTCGCTCGGCCGCCGCCTGTTCGATGAAGGGTTCTATGGCCCGGCGACCGAGGTCGTGCCGGCGTTCTGTCGATCCCTCTGAACCCTACCCCTCCTCCGCCGTCATCCTCGGGCTCGACCCGAGGATCAGACTGTCCGGTGCTGCGTCGAGGGGCGTACGGTCGCGTTCGCAGGGCCGACCCCATCGCACAGCCCGCCCCAACCTCTGATCCTCGGGTCAAGCCCGAGGATGACGGCGCTAACCCTGGGGGGTCTCGGCCTTCTTCGCCGCCAGCCTGGCCAGCACCCGGCCCCGCCCCCTGGCCAGGGCGTGGATCACCCCCCGGAAGGTCGCCACCTCCTGCTCCGAGAACCCGGCCCGGCCCAGCATGACCCGCAGGTTCTGGCTCATCGACCGCTTCTTCTCGGGCGGATGGAAGAAGCCGCCCTCGTCCAGCTCCTTCTCCAGATGTTCGTACATGCCGGCCAGCAGGTCGTTGGACGCCGGCGGATCGCCTTCCCTGAATCGCGGCGGCGGGGCGTCGAGGATCAGGGTGCGCCACTCATAGGCGTTGATCGCCACCGCCTGGGCCAGGTTCAGCGAATGGTGCCTGGGGTCGATCGGGATGGTGACGATGCCCTGGGTCAGGGCGATGTCGGTGGTCTCCAGCCCGGCCCGCTCGCCGCCGAACAGCAGGCCGACCGTCAGCCCCGAGGCGCGGTCGTCGTACAGCCGCCGCGCCGCCTCGCGCGGCGTCCGCACCGGCATCCGCGTCTCGCGCGGCCGGGCCGTGGTCGAGAACACAGTGTTCAGGTCGGCGACGGCCCCGGCCACGCTGCCGAACACCCTGACCCCGTCCAGCACCCAGTCGGCGCCCGAGGCCGTGGCCCAGGCCCGCTCCTGCGGCCAGCCGTCGCGCGGGGCGACCAGCCTCAGCTCCGACAGGCCGAAATTGGCCATCACCCGCGCCACCGCGCCGATGTTGTCGGCCAGCTGCGGCTTGTCGAGGATGATGACGGGCGGCGTGGGGTCGGGCATTCGGCTGGACATATCCCTTCTCCCCTTGCGGGAGAAGGGCGGGGGGTAGGCTCGCCACCAGCGGCTGTTTCGGCCCACCTTGTCATCCCTGTGTATTGGCGCGGCCTGATGCGGCAAGCTGAGGGCGGGCGGTCGTAGCGCGTTGTCATCCCTGGTCCGCTGGACCGTCGTTCCGGCGAGCGTGCGGCCGCCCTTTTGTTGTGGTCCGAACAGTCGCTTGGGCCGGGCGCCGTCCTGTCGTTCGAGCCCGTACACAGGAGAGGGACGATGACGATGATCGCGTGCGCGGCCGGCGTGGATGTGGGCCGGGACTGGCTGGATGTGGCGGTGGCTCCGGCGGGGCGGGCGTTCCGTGCGCCCAACGCGCCGGCGGGCCTGAAGGTGGTGACGGCCCGGCTCAAGCGGGCCGGTGTGGCGCGGGTGGTGCTGGAGAGCATCGGGACCTATGGGACGCCGCTGGTGCGGGCGCTGGCCCTGGCGGGCTTCCAGGTCGGGGTGGTCGATCCCCGCCGGGTGAAGGCCTTGCGGCTGGCGGAGGGCCGTCGGGCCAAGACCGACAGGCTGGACGCGGCCCTGATCGCGCGCTTCGCTCTCATCATGAGCGATGTCGCCCGCCCCCTGCCCAGCGCCGAAGCCATGGAGATCCGGGCCCTGTCCACCCGCCGACGGCAGGTGGTGGAGCTGGCGGCGGCCGAGAAGACCCGGCTCAAACAGGCCCTGGACGAGGAGATCGCCGCCAGTTGCCGGCGCCTCATCGCCGGGCTGGAGGCCGAGCGCGCCCGGGTGGAGGCCCTGCTGGAGACCAGGCTCGCCGCCGATCCCGCCAACCGGCGCCGGGCCGAGCTGCTGCGCACCATCCCCGGCGTCGGACCGGCGGTGATCACCACCCTGCTGGCCGACCTGCCGGAGCTGGGGACGCTCGACCGCCGCTCGGTGGCCAGCCTGACCGGCCTGGCGCCGCATCCCGACCAGAGCGGAACCCGCACCGGACGCGCCCACATCGGCGGCGGCCGGTCCTGCGTGCGCACCGCCCTCTACATGGCCGCCCTCAGCGCCTCTCGCTCGGATCGGGGCCTGAAGCGCGAATACAGGGCCATGCGCGAGGCCGGCAAACCCGCCAAGGTCGCACTCGTCGCCATCGCCCGCCGCCTCGCCGTGGCCGCCAACAGCATGATCAAAGCCGATCAGCCCTGGAACCACGCTTGACTTCCAATACAGTCGCCGGACGCCGCGAAGCGGCGATCCGGGACCGAGTGCGCCACCTCTCTGAACTCCCGGAAATCGCGAAAGCGATTAGCCGGGAGACGGGCGGCCTCGCGTCCTGACCTCTCCTGTCTCCCGGATAGCGGCTGGCGCCGCTTCCGGGAGGATGTGACTATCGGTCTCTGCGTCCCGGCTCTCCCCCCGGCGTTCGCCGGGGTTCGGCCGGGATGACAAGAGGCGGTGTCGAACTGCCCCCGCCCTTCCCCCGCCGGGGAGAAGGGTCATTTTTCGAGCGCCGCCCGCACCCCGTCCAGATGGCGCTCATAGTTCCGCCACCGCCCCGACGAGCGCCGGTACAGCGGTTCGCGCACCTGCCAGACGCTGGCGGTGCGCACCGGCGCGGCCGCCTTGTGGAAATCCAGCACCCCCGCCTCCCAGTCCAGCCCGCAATAGGCCAGCAGAGCCTCGACGACCGGCTGCGGCTCGACCACCAGCCGGTCGTAGTCGACCTCGAGGATGTCGGGATAGAGCGTCTTCCAGTGGCGCATCAGCCGCTCGTGCTGCCCGTGCCAGTGGGCCATGTCCTCCAGGTCCAGCGCCTGGGGCATGGACCGGTCCAGATGCAGGAACCAGTTGGACAGGATCACGTCGAGCGGCTGGCGCACCGTATGGACGATCCGCGCCCCGGGAAACATCGCCCTGATCAGGCCGAGGTGCAGGAAGTTGTCGGGCCGCTTGTCGGTGACCACCTCGGCGCCGGGGCGGGCCGCCCGCAGGCCCTCGCGGTAGAGCGTCCGGGCCCGGGCGACGAGCGCCGGCCCCTCCGGCCCGGCCAGCGCTTCGGGATAGGGCCGCAGCCGCGCCGCCAGCCGCGGGACCAGGCCCAGCTCGCCGCCGGCGGTGACCCGGCTGTGGCGGGCCAGGATCTGCTCGACCAGGGTGGAGCCCGAGCGGAACAGGCCGCAGATGAACACCGGCCCCGGCTCCGCCCCGGGGTCGCCGGCGGCGGCGGCCGGAAAGGCGGCGATCAGCCGGTCGACCAGCGCCGCCTGCGCCGCCCGGTCATAGCGGGCGCCGGCGGGGTCGGCCGCGCGGCTGGCGGCGTTGGCCGCCGCATAGGCCCGCCACGCCGCCTCATAGGCCGCCGCCTGGTCGAGGGCCCGGCCCAGGGCGAAGCCCAGCTCCGCCCGTTCCTCCGCGGTCCGGCCGGGCGCGGCCAGCGCCGCCTCCAGCCGCCCGATGATCGGGGCGTCGGCCCGGCCGGGGCGCTCCAGTCCGGCCAGCCGGGCCAGCGCCACGGCGTTGCCCGGATCGGCGGCCAGGGCCTGTTCGTAGGCGGCCCGCGCCGCCTCGCGCCGGCCCATGTCCTCGTGCAGATTGCCGAGGTTCAGCAGGCCCGGCAGGTAGCCGGGCCGGAGGGCCAGCGCCGCGGACAGCTCCGCCTCCGCCAGCTCCGGCCGGCCGAGATCGTCGGCGTAGATCACGCCGCGGTTCAGCCGCGCCTCCTCCGGCCCGGACACGCCGCGCCGCAGCGCCTCGCCATAGGCCGCCAGCGCCGCCTCGAACCGCCCGCAGGCGCGCTCCATCAGGCCGAGATTATACCAGCTGTCCGGCAGGTCCGGCCGGATCGCCAGCAGCCGTCGGTAGGCCTCCGCCGCCTCGGCCGCCCGCCCCTCGGCGCGCAGTTGCGAGGCCCGCGCCATCAGCTGCCCGACGGAGGGCTCCAGCGGTCAATCCTCGCCGTAAAGGGCCAGCCACGGATCGGCCGTCCCGGCCTCGACCTCGGCCACCTTGACCGCCGGCCAGCCGATCGAGTCGTCGGCCGAGTCCCGCCACGCCAGGATGAACAGGTCGCGCAGCTCCGAGGCCCCCGCCGCCAGCCGGGCGAGGGCGAAGTCGCGTCCGCGCGCGTCGCCGTCGGCGAAGCCGCCCGCCTTCTCCAGCCGGTAGAAGGGCAGCACCTCGGCCAGGGTCGCCCTCAGATAGGCCGGAACCCGGGCGCGCAGGTCGAACCCGCCCGGAGCCGGCGCCGCCATGGCCGCCTCGACCGCGTCCAGCCGCGCCACCCGCGCCGTGAAGGCCCCCTCGAACGTCGCGTGCGTCTGGCGCGAGGTCGTGAATCCCTCGGGGTTCGGGGCGTCGCGGCTCCAGCCGTTGTAATGGATCGTGGTGTGGTGCGGCTGCGAGCCGTCGCCGACGTAATGGCCCAGATAGCCCATGTCGCGCAGGATCAGCGCCTCGCGCCGCCGCCGGTCCTCACGATACCAGGCGCGCCGGCCCGGATCGGTCTCGCGCGCCTCGGCGGCGTTCAGCACCCGCCAGGCGGCGAAGTCGCGGACCAGCTGCTGATAGCCGTCCATGATGGCGTAGGGCAGGTAGCCGGCGTCGTCGACGTCCAGCCCGGCGGCGGTCAGGGCCGCGTCGTATTCCGACTTCAGGCGCGGCAGGGCGTCGATCGACAGCCCCCTCCGGTCCATCACCCGGCCGGCCTCGTCCATGTCGATGAAATGCGCCGTGTCCCGCTCCCGGTCGTGCGGCTGGCCGCCGCCCTTGGTCCGGTCCGGCTCGCGCGCCAGCTCCCCGACCTCGGCCGCCGCGCCCGGGGTGCGCAGGAAGGCCGGCAGGTCGTCGGGCAGGCCGCGCACAGCCGCCACCCCGATCAGCCGGTGGCCGGTGGCGCCCCAGGCGGAGACGGCGGCGGGAATGGCCGCGAGCGACAGGACGGCGGCGGCGATGAGGATGCGTTTCATGGGAGCGTCCTAACCCATTCCCGCTCCGATCGGGAGAGGGCTGTTCGGGCCGCCATACAGAAGCCCTCCCCCCGGACCTGTCGAGCAACCACTTGACCTTCAAACAGTCGCCCGAACGAATATCTCCGAACACAGTAAGCATCACGGCCCAGCAAAGTGTTTTTGATCTGCGAATGCAGCTTACAGCTTCGATCGCGTTGGTCAAACGAGAGTCGGCAAGACCCTCACGGGGCGAACCTGTCCACGGGATGACCGGACAGCGGGTCGCAGGCGGGGCGGCAGGTCCGGTTTTCGCCGCATTTCTCGACGACAAGCGACCCGCCGGACGCGTCAGGGGCCGGCGCCTTCGTGAGTCGAACCGATGCTCGGCATCGCCGCTGCGCTCGCCCTTTTCTGGGCGACGGCCTTCCCCGCGCAGGGCGCGGCGGGCGAACCCGTCACCTACGAAGCCGCGGTCGCCTCCGGGCTCGGCGTGGAGTCAACGGCGCCTGCGGACGAAGGTTCCGACCGCGGCATGGCCCTCACCGCCGAGCAGCAGGCCCTGATGGCCGAGGACGCCGACTGGACCGCCCGCGTCAATCTCTACCATGCCGGCGGAGGCGGAGCGACGGGCAACGACTCCCTGGGCTGCCGGCCGATCCCGATGCGCACCATCGCCACGGACCCGCGCTACATCCCGCGCCGCACCCGGCTGTTCATCCCCGAGACGGTCGGCCTGCGCCTGCCCGACGGCGCCCTGCACGACGGCTACTGGTACGCCTCCGACACCGGCGGCGCCATCAAGGGCCGCAAGATCGACCTCTACACCGGCCACGGCCGCGGCTCGATGCGCCCGGCCATGCGCTTCAACCAGCGCCGCCTGACCCTGATCGACGCCGGCCGCTTCGACGGCTGCCCGCCGTCGTGGGACGCCCGGCCGAGCCAGACCACGATGATGGCCTCGGCCGGAACCAACGTCGGCTCGAACTGAGCGCCCGGCGGCCGCTTCAGAACCGCCGCCTGCCGCTGACCGTCTCGAAAAACATCCGCCAGTCGCCCATCAGGCTCCACAGCGGGTAGCGGAAGGTCGCCGGGCGGTTCTTCTCGAAGAAGAAATGCCCGGCCCAGGCGAAGCCGTAGCCGACCACCGGCATGGCCGGCAGCCACCACGGGTTCCGCGTCGCCGCCGCCGTCGCCAGCACGACCAGCGCCAGCGCCGAGCCGACCACATGGATGCGCCGGCAGGTCCGGTTGGAATGTTCGTGGATATAGTGCGGGTAGAAGGCCGCAAAGCTCTCGAAGCGTCGGCCCGCCGGCCCGGGGGCGCCCATCTCAGACCTCCCCGACCGGCTCCGGCCCCAGCAGCCGCCTCAGCATCGGCCAGATGTTGACCACGGCCGAGGCGAAGCCGACCGCCGTCGACACCCACTGGAACGCCGTCCACACCCGGCCGAACAGGTCGCCGTCGCCGATCCACTGGCTGATCGGGAACAGCACCCGCGACACCCCGATCTGGAAGGCCGCATAGGCTTCCGAATATTCGATCGACCGGTCGGCGAAGAAGGCGATGGCCACCGCCGCCGACACCGGCGCCCACAGCAGCGGCAGCGCCAGCAGCCCGGCCCCGGCCAGCACCAGCAGCTTGGTCGCCGGCGTCTCCCGCGACGCCAGGCTGGCGGTCAGCCCCGCCCCCAGGGCCAGGGCCGCCAGCGCCAGCCCCGCCGGCAGCACCACATCGGCCGCCGTCATCAGGTCGGCGAAGAACAGCCCGGCCAGGATCCCGGCCCCCGACAGCAGGAACCCCGCCACCCAGACGGCGGCGTACTGGCCGAGGCGGCGCTTCAGATGGGCGAGGCTGACCATGACGACCTCCTGTTCGCGGCGGCGACGCCCCAGCCAACCACGCCGCGGCCCGCCTGTCGATTCACCGAACGGCGATCGCCTTGGGCGGGCACGCGCAGCGTGGTGGAGGGGGCCGGCCGCCGCACCGGCCGTCTCCCGTCTCCTCCCCCACCGGGGGAGGGGGACCCTCCGAAGCCGCGCCGCGGCGCAGGAGGGTGGAGGGGCGGCGCGCCTAGAGCGAAATCGGTTTGGACGCGATCGCGTCCAAACCCGGATCTTCGCTCCAGCATTAGACTGGAGCCTGATTCACGGCATCGGCGGAATCGCGAAGCGATTCCTCCTCAACCGATCAGGCTCTAGTGATGCGCCGCGATAGAGGATTCCAGCAGGGCGATCTCCTCGGGGGTCAGGTCGAACAGGCGATAGACGATGGCGTCGATCCGCGCTTCCGCGGCCGCGATCTCGGCGGTCAGGCGATGCACCTCGGCGGCGTTCTCGGCCAGATACGCCTCCCAGTCGCCGCGCTCCTTGAGGGGGATTTCGGTCTTGAACGCCGATTTCACCTCGGCCCGGAAGGCGGCGAAGTCCAGGTCATGCCAGGCCTCCAGCCTGCGGGTCAGTTTGCGCCGTCCGGGCGGGGCGAGGTCGAGGATGCGGCGGCGGACGGCGGCGTCGGTCGCATGGCGGGCAGCGGCTGCGGTGCTCGCAGCTCCGGCGTGAACGTCCAGCGAACCTGCATCGTCTTCACCGACATCCGGCACGGCCAACTCGCCGACGTATTGCGCTTCCGCCTCGATATAACCGCCTCGCTTCGCCCGCGCAGCGGTGACCAGTTGGAACCACAAGACTTGTGAATTCAGCAAGGCCAGGGCGACGGGGTCTTCCCCCGCGATAAAGAAGCATTTGTTGTTCAGGAACGTGCCCGTCCGGTCGATGACGAACGACCTTTCGTGCTGAAAGTGCGGCCAGGCGATCTTCGGCTGGCCCAACCGATCCTGATACGCCACCTGCGCCTGCTGCAGCTCCCACCATTCCTGTTTCGTCGCCCGCTTCTCCAGCGCCTCGCGGAACGGCGCCAGCCAATCCCGGACCGTCGGATAGGCCTCGATGTCCACCTGCCCCTTCGGCGTGTTGATCAGGAACAGGTCGTCGCTCTCGATCCGCCAGCGCTTGATGTTCTCGCCGCGCAGGAAGGGCTTCAGCAGCTCCGCCGATCTCGCATCCGCCGCCACCAGCCGATCCCGCGTCGCCCGGTCGATGACAAAGGCCTCGTTCAGCCCGGTCTTGATGCCGTACAGCGGTGCGCCATAGACCTCGCCCAGCGTCTTCCTTCCCGCCGTGATCCTGGCCCGCAGGGCGGCCAGGGCGTCGTTCTCGAACTGCCAGCTCCCCTTGCCCAGCCGGGCGCGCGGCATGACGGTGGCCCGCCGGGCGAAGTCGCGGCCCAGGTCTTCGGGCGCCTTGTCGGTCACGCCGAGGAATCGCAGCTGGCCCTCGTCGCCGCTCTCGCCCTTTTTCAGGGTCAGGATGGCGGGATAGGTCGTCACCCCCTCGAACACCTGCACATCGCCGAAGTCGACCACATCCTCGATGCCGACGCCGTCGCCAAGGAAGCTCCGCAGCTTCTCGCCCGAGCCGGTCTTGAAGAAGGTCGAGGACGAGATGTAGCCCAGCCGCCCGCCGGTTTTCAGGATCGCCACGCCCTTCTCGAAGAAATAGGCATAGAGGTCGGTCCGGTCGTCGGCGACGACATAGTGTTCGCTCAGATACGGCTTGATCGGCTTCAGATGCTCCATCCGCACATAGGGCGGATTGCCGATCACCACGTCGAAGCCGCCGCGCGCCCGCACCTCGGGGAAGGCCGTGGTCCAGTCGAACGGATTGTCGCTGAAGGCCGCATCGGCGATCAGGCTGTTGCCGTCCCGGATCGTGGCCTCCAGATTCTGCAGCCGGTGGTCGCGGCGGGCCGTCTTCAGCCACAGCGACAGGCGGGTGATCTCGACCGACTCGGGGTTCAGATCGACGCCGTACAGGTTCTTCGTCACGATCTCGTCGAAGACGTCGAAATCGATCTCGACCTCCAGCGCCTCCAGCGCCTTGACCGCGTCGCGGTATCGCCGGGCCATCTCGTCGAAGGCCGCCACCAGAAAGGCCCCCGATCCACAGGCCGGATCGACGATGGTGAAATCGCGCAACGCCTCCAGATAGGCGCGCCAGAACGCCCCGGCCTGTTCCGGCCCCGGCCCGGCCTCGCCATCGGTGGCCTCCCACATCCCGTGTTCGTCCCACAGGGCGGCGCGGCGCTCGTCCAGCGACCGCCCTATGGTCTGCTCGACCACGAACCGGGTGATGCTGTCGGGCGTATAGACCACGCCCTCGCGCTTCCTCCTGGACACCTCCGGGGCGGCGCCGGACTTCAGCGCCTCGATGTCGGTGATCGATTGCTCGAACAGCCGGCCCAGCACCGTCACCGGCACCTCGCGGCGATAGTCCCACTCGCCCAGCGCGGCCATTTCGACCGCCAGATGATCGGGCAGGACCACGGTGTCGGCCACCGCGTCCTCTGCGAACAACCCGCCGTTATAGGCGGGCACGTCCATGCGCCGGTCGCGACGCCCCTTGTCGACCGCGCGGAACAACCCCTGAAAGTTGCGCCACTGCGGATAGGGCGCGAAATCGTTGTTCTCTTCGGCGGCCTTCTTCAGCAGCCTGTCCTGCATCAGGTCGGTGCGCTGGGCGAAGGCGATGAACAGGATGCGGTCCAGCAGTTTCTGCGCCACCTCGATGGCCTTCAGCGTCTCCAGACCCGGCCCGTCCTCGCCGGTGTCGCGCAGGAAGTCGATCAACCGACCGCGCAGGCCGGCATAGTCCTTATAGAGCGCATCGGTGACCGCCTTGTAGGCGCTGTCGGTGTCACGCAGCAGCTGATCGGTGTGGCCGCCGAACAGACTCCTGGCCGACAGGATGCGCCACAGCCGCTCGTGCTCGTTGCGGTCGTCCAGCCGGGTCAGATCGAACCGCTCATAGGCGTCGCGGCCGCGCCCGAAGGCATAGAGGCGGATTTCGAGGCAGTTGGAGACCAGCACCCAGCGCGACCCGGGCGCGTCGATGGCGTAGTCCCAGGCCTGCTGCACCGGACTGCGCCCCCGGCCCGGCATGATGCGGTCCAGGTCGGCGCTGTCCGGCCCCTTCAGCTCGAACGGGGCGACGATCTCGTCGTCCTGTTCCGGCCGGTTGAAGGCGCCCAGAGCCACATCGACGGACCCGCCCCGAATCGGTCGCTCCAGCGCCAGGCTGTAGGGCCGGCCGGGGTCATAGGGCGCGTAGCCGAGCACGGTCTGGAGCACCTCCTCGATCAGGCGATGCCGGACGGCGGTTTCCTTGCCCTTGAGGAATTTGGGGTCGCGCACCTTGCGGGCGTAATCGACGGCCGCCGCCGTCTGTTCCGGTGTCGGCACGAAGGCCCGCACGCCCGTCCCCCGCGACGCTTCCTCGACCACGTTGTGATTGAACAGGGGCACATGAAGCGTGCGCGAAAGGGCCCGCGACTTGCGCGCCCCGCTCCCCGACGAGGGCAGGTCGATGCCGGCGGATGCGAACAGTTCCATTGTCCCTGACGGTAGACGGGCTCCGGGATTCGGTCGACCCATAAGGTCATGGCCGAACCAATCCGACCTCTTCGGCGCCCCGGCCGCGCCGGCCTATGTCGTCCGAGGGGAAGGGCTTCGCGGACGTGTCCCCCCCCCCTCACTCCATCTCCCCCGCCTCCCTCTCCCGCAGCCGCCCCGCCGCGTCCCAGTACCGGTCCGCCCAGCCCTCGGCCTCGGCCGTCCGCCGGTCCGCCTCGGCCGCCTCGGCGCCATAGGTCTGCGCCCGCCAGCGCAGGGCGAAGCCGCCCCAGCGCACCCCCGGCCTCACCCCCTCGGCCAGCATCTCATGGGCCAGTTCGGCGGCGCGGTCCTCGACGATGCGCCCGACCTTGATCCGCACCGCCTCGGCGTCCTCTTCGCTCGGCTCCGGCGTCGCCCAGGCCTCGGCCACGCCCAGCCGGGCCAGGGCCTCGGCCGCCTTGAGCTGGGCCAGGGCCTCGGCGGCCCGGCCCTCGGCCAGCAGGGCGGCGGCGCGGTC
Organism: uncultured Brevundimonas sp.; assembly: GCF_937870815.1. GTDB lineage: Bacteria > Pseudomonadota > Alphaproteobacteria > Caulobacterales > Caulobacteraceae > Brevundimonas. Next base: position 7,164 of record NZ_CALMZS010000142.1, on the reverse strand, counting down.
GACGGCGCGGCGGCGGACGGCCGGGGGATCGAGGGGCTCCGGCCCGTCGGCGGGCGGGACCCCGGCCGGGCCGGCCTCCGATACGGCCCCGGTCTCCGGCGTCGTCTGCGGCGGCAACTCGCGGTCGAGGGCGGCGGCCACCGCCGACCGGGTCCAGCCCTCGCGGCTGGCCTTCTTCCTCAGATTGGCCAGGCCGACATCGTAGCGCCGCGCCAGCGACGGCCCGGACTCCCCGGCCGCATAGGCCTCCCTGACCCGGCGCCAGGTGTCGGGCCCGCGATATTTCCTGAGGCGAAAATGCTCCATGGCGCGATCGGACCACGGAGGTGCGTCAAATCCGGACGCAGACGTATTCGCTGTCCCTCAATTCGCCGCCGGGAGTAGCGGAAGTCCTGCGCGGCGAGGGGTCGAATTCCCCACAAAAAAGCCCTTCCCCCTCGATGGGGGAAGGGTTGGGATGGGGGTGCGGCGGTCGGAGCAGACGGCGCTTGATCCGGACAGACTGTCACCCCCAACCCCGGCCCTTCCCCCATCAAGGGGGAAGGGAGAGCAACGCCTTTACTGTTGCCTGCTGCCTGCTGCCTGTTGCCTGTTGCCCGCTGCCTGCTGCCTGCTGCCTGCTGCCTGACCTCAGCTGTCCAGGAAGCTCCGCAGCTTCCTCGATCTGGCGGATGCGTTCGCGGGTCACACGGCCGGGACCAGGCGGCGAGGCATCAGGGCGCCTCCCTTCCCCCTCGACGGGGGAAGGGTCGGGGATGGGGGTGGAGGCAGGGTGTCGAAGGCCGGGCGCGAGAGGCGCGGACGCCGCCCCTCGGCGATTCCCTCGGCCGGGCCGGAGCGAGCACCCCCACCCAACCCTCCCCCGTCGAGGGGGAGGGCTCTCCGATCCCCGCCGCCTAATCCCTAATCCCTAATCCCTAATCCCTAATCCCTAATCCCTAGCCTCTAGCCCCTCGACCCTAGCTGTCCAGGAAGCTCCGCAGCTTCCGGCTCCGGCTCGGGTGTTTCAGCTTCCTCAGCGCCTTGGCCTCGATCTGGCGGATGCGTTCGCGGGTCACCGAGAACTGCTGGCCGACCTCCTCCAGGGTGTGGTCGGTGTTCATGCCGATGCCGAAGCGCATGCGCAGCACCCGCTCCTCGCGCGGCGTCAGGCTGGCCAGCACCCGGGTGGTGGTCTCGCGCAGGTTGGACTGGATGGCCGCGTCGATCGGCAGGATGGCGTTCTTGTCCTCGATGAAATCACCGAGATGCGAATCCTCCTCGTCGCCGATCGGCGTCTCGAGGCTGATCGGCTCCTTGGCGATCTTCAGCACCTTGCGGACCTTCTCCAGCGGCATGGCCAGCTTCTCGGCCAGCTCCTCCGGGGTCGGCTCGCGGCCGATCTCGTGCAGCATCTGGCGGCTGGTGCGGACGATCTTGTTGATGGTCTCGATCATATGCACCGGGATGCGGATGGTGCGCGCCTGGTCGGCGATCGAGCGGGTGATGGCCTGGCGGATCCACCAGGTCGCATAGGTGCTGAATTTATAGCCGCGGCGGTATTCGAACTTGTCGACCGCCTTCATCAGGCCGATGTTGCCTTCCTGAATGAGATCAAGGAATTGCAGGCCGCGGTTGGTGTATTTCTTGGCGATGGAGATGACCAGGCGCAGATTGGCCTCGACCATCTCCTTCTTGGCCTGGCGCGCCTCGCGCTCGCCCTTCTGCACCGTCTGGACGATGCGGCGGTAGTCGTCGATGGGCAGGCCGGCCTCGGTGGCCACGGCGGCGACGTCGGCGCGGATCTGGGCGATCTGGGCGGCCTCGTTGTCGCTGAATTTGGTCCAGCGCACGCCCAGGGCCTTGACGCCTTCGGCCCAGTTGGGGTCCAGCTCGCGGCCGAAATAGGCCTTGAGGAATTCCGGCCGGCTGATGCCGTAGCTGTCGGCCAGACGGAGCAGCCGGCCCTCCAGCCCCATCAGCCGTTTGTTGATCGCATAGAGCTGCTCGACCAGGGCCTCGATGCGGTGGTTGTTCAGCTTCATGGTCTTGAGGCGGCCCGAGATGCCGGCCGTCAGCTGGTCGTAGGCCTTCTGGTCGCGGGCGCCCAGGCTCTCGCCCTTCAGCCGCGCCTCGACCAGCTTGTCCTGCAGCTTGCGGAAGCCGCCGAAGTCCGCCGCGACGGCGTCCAGCACCTCCATGACGCCGTCGCGCAGCTCCGCCTCCAGCGCCGAGATCGACATGCCGCCGCCGTCGTCGAAATCCTCGTCCTCCTCGTCCTCCCCCTTGTCGCCCTCCGCCTCCTGGGCCGTGGCGGCCTCCTTGGCCTCGGGCGAGCCGGGGACCGGCTGCGGCGGCTGGTTGTGCGGCAGGGACGAGGGGTTGAGCACGCCGTAGGTGGCGTCCAGGTCGATGACCTCGCGCAGCAGGATGCGGTTGTTGGCCAGTTCGTCGCGCCAGACCATGATGGCCTCGAAGGTCAGGGCGCTTTCGCACAGGCCCGAGATCATCGCGTCGCGGCCGGCCTCGATCCGCTTGGCGATGGCGATCTCGCCCTCGCGGCTGAGCAGTTCGACGCTGCCCATCTCGCGCAGGTACATCCTGACCGGGTCGTCGGTCCGGTCATAGGCGGCCTTGGCGGGGGTCTCGGCCACGGAGGTCTCGGCGGCGGCGGCGACCTCGCCGCCCTCGCCTTCCTTCTGCTCGGCTTCCTCCTCGGCCTCGACGACGTTGACGCCCATTTCGGACAGCATCGCCAGCGTGTCCTCGATGGCGTCCGGAGTGACCTCCTCCGACGGCAGCACCTTGTTCAGGTCCTCCATCGTCACATAGCCGCGCGCCTTGGCCTGTTTGATGAATTTCTTGACGCCGGCGTCGGTGAGGTCGAGCAGCGGGCCGTCGCTCTGGACTTCGGCTTCCTGCGTCTCGGTCTGCGCACTCATTCAGTCTCTCTCCGGGCGGAGGGCTGATCAGGCCGTCCGCCAATACAACGTGTGGCGGGGTCGTTTGTTACGAGCCCGCGCTGTCTTCCCAAATCTGGCCGGTTTTGATCGCGCGGCGGAGGACGTCACGCTCGGCCTTCAGCCGACGGAACGTCTCATCCTGCCCCGGCACGCCACGCGCCGAAGTCAGGGCATCCTCCAGCGCCGCCACGCGGGTGAGCGCGTCGAACGCCTGCGACCATCGGATCCGCGCCTCGCCGAGGGGCCTGTCTGCGGCCAGGAAGGGCGCGCCGGACTTTGCCGCCGCCTTCTCGACCTCGTGCATCAAGACGCCATGACCCGATTGCGCCAGATGGCGACGGAGGGCGGCGGAGTCAAGGTCCCGGCCCGAGAAGCGCAGCCGGACCAGTTCCTGGGCCAGGCCGTCGAGCGCCGCATCGCCGAAGCCGTGGGCCGCGATCGCCTCGAGGTGATCGTCCATCCGCTCCGGATCATCGACGGCGCCATGGGCGAGGGCGGCGGCGACCGGCTCGATCGAGCGCGACAGCGACTGCATCGCCTGGGCCCCCTCGGCGGTCTGGCCCAGCCGCGGCGGCGGGCCGGGCCGCCATCGACCGCCGGCCCCAACCCCGCCCGCGCCGGCCTGGGGCGGGCGACGGGCGGGGAACATCTGGTCGAACCGGTCGAACAGCTCGCGCCTGTACTGCTCGGCCAGGTCCTTGTCCTGCACCGCCGAGGCCGCCTGGCGCAGCCGGCCCTTCAGGCCCGCCCGGCGTTCGGGAGTGTCCAGCGGCTCGACCTCGACCTCCTTCTGGAACAGCACCTCGGCGAAGGGGCGGGTCGCGGCCAGCGCCTGCCGCAGGGCGGGCGCGCCCCTGTCCCTCAGGATGTCGTCGGGATCCTGCCCGCCCTCCAGCAGGGCGAAGCGGAACGACCGCCCCGGCTTCAGCTGCGGCAGAGCCCGGTCGATGGCCCGCCAAGCCGCCCGCCGTCCGGCCGCGTCCCCGTCGAAGCACAGCACGGGCTCCGGCGAGACGCGCCACAGCCGCTCCATCTGTTCCTCGGTCAAGGCCGTGCCCATCGGCGCCACGGCCGGGATTCCGGCCCGCTGGCAGGCGATCACGTCCATATAGCCCTCGACCACCACGATGGCCTGGCCGTCGCGGCTCTCGGCCCCGAGGATGCGCCGCGCCTCCGGCAGGCCGTACAGGGTCGATCCCTTGTGGAACAGCGGGCTCTCGGGCCCGTTCAGATATTTGGCCCGGTCGTCGGGATTCATCGCCCGGCCGCCGAAGCTGACGATCCGGCCGCGGGCGTCGAGGATCGGGAACATCAGCCGGTCGCGGAACCGGTCATAGGGCGCGCCGCCGCCCTCGGGCGCGATCAGCAGCCCGGCCTCGACCAGATCGCCCGGCCTTGCGCCGCGCTGCGCCAGCGCCGCCTTCAACCCCTCGCGGTCGTTCGGAGCATAGCCGAGCCCGAACCGCTCCCACTGGTCCTCGGGCAGGCCGCGCTTCTCCAGATAGTCCCGCGCCGCCTTGCCCGGCGACCGGCGCAGATTGGCGGCGAACCATTTCTGGGCCAGGTCCATCCAGTCGGTCAGGCCCTGCCGCCGGTGCTCGCGTTCGGCCGCCTGCGGGTCTTCCGCGGGAAGGGCCATGCCGGCCTCGCCGGCCAGCCGCTGCACCGCCTCGACGAAACTCAGCCGCTCGGTCTCTTGCAGGAAGCTGATGACGTCGCCGTGCTTGCCGGACGAAAAGTCGTGGAAGAAGCCCTTGTCGTCGTTGACGAAGAAGGACGGCGACTTCTCCTTGGTGAAGGGCGACAGGCCGACATACTCCCGTCCCTGCCGCTTGAGCTTCACCGTTCGCCCGATGATGTCGGACGGCCGAAGGCGGGCCTTCAGTTCTTCAAGGAAGCGGTCGTCGAAGCGCACGGCTCACCCTAGCCTGCACCCACCAGACAAGCGACCCTCTGGTTCCGCCTTCAGCGGTCCAGATCGATCCGTGTTACGGAATATAACTCGGCAACGGCGACGCTAATAGTTTCGCTAATAGTCAAGTATAGATAATTTTCTGTCACATTAATTTACGGATATCGAAGTTGATTACATTAACGCCGTTAATATACATGATTTGAGGAACTGTTATTCTTCATGCCGGTTTGGACGGCGGGGTTGAGAACACTCAGCATCGCACAGATGCGAATTGGAGTATCAACGATGACCATCCGCACCCTTCTTCCCGCCATGGCCGCCACCGTCGCCATCGGCGTCTCCGGGGCCGCCGCGGCCCAGAGCGTCGGCGTCTCCGGCCTGGGCGTCGCCGAGGCCAATGACCGCGGAGCCGTGGCCGGCGCCGCCCTGGAGGCGCAAGCGCAGAATCGCGGCCAGCGCGACCGCCGCAACCGCCACTGGCGCGACCGCGACGACCCCAGGCCGGTTCCCAATGCGGCGAGCACCTATGGCGCCGGTTCGGTCTATACGGATCGCAACAGGACCAGCGCCGCGGTGAGTTCCGGCGGCGCGGCGTCGGGCGACGGGACCCAGTCGACCGCCACCACCGTCGACGCCTATGGCGAGACCCGCCGCGACGGCAGCAGCGCCGACATCTACGGCAGCTCCACCGCCACGTCGGAGGAAACGCGCCGCCCGCGCCGCTATGACTGATCCGATGTCCGCACCGATCGATGAAGGATCGGATCCGCGGCCCGTCTTCTGGCGGGCCGCGGAGCGGAGCCGGGGAGGACCGCAATGGTGATCACATCCGCATTTCTGTCGCTTGCGGTCGTCGCGCCGGCCGATGCGCCGCACCAGGGACAGCCGGGCTGCACGATCGTGCGGATTTCCCCCGACGGAATCCGCACCGTGACTCAGGCCGCGGACGCCGCCGAGGCCTCGACCGGGACCGGCCGCCACGGCGCGCGGGCCCAGGCCCGGGGACGATCTTCGGGTTCGGCCTCCAGCAGCGTTTCGGTCCACTCGTCATCAACGGGCGGTGCGAACCGGTCCGTGGCCAGCGCCACGGTCCGGGACGGGACCGGCCAGCGCACCGTCACAACCACCCACGACCACAATGGCTGCACGACCGTCATCGACGAGCGCGCGCCCGAAAGGAACAACCGATGACCCCCACGACAAGAACCACCGCCGCGGTTGCGGCCCTGATGCTGGGCCTGGCCTCGTCCGCCGCCACGGCCCAGTCCGCGCCGCCGATCTCGGGCGGCACGAGCGGCGGCGTCGCGGGCGCGGGCGTCAGCGCCTCCACCTACGGCTCCGGGACCACCGACGGCTCCTCCCTGGGCGTGACGGGCGGGGGCGCCGCCACCGCCGAGGGCGGCGAGGCGCGGACCGATTCGCGGGCCAGGCTGAACCGGCGCCTGGCCATGCAGCGTTCGACCGCCACCGCCCGCACGGACGACGAAATCGCCCGCTCGCGGACCCGCACCATGGTCCGCAACGGCGAGGAGGTGCGCTCGCGCACGACCAGCATGTACCGGGACCGCGACGGCGGCCCGCCGGTCCGGGAATCGACCTGCAGCCGCAGCACCGAGGCCGGCACGGTCGTCACCGACTGCCGCGGCCCCTACTGACGGCGCCGCGCCCGCGGGAACGGCCGGCGCCGGCGGCGCCGGCCGTTGCTTCATGCGCCGCCGAGGCCTGCCCCGGTCAGGCCCGCATCAGGTCCGCGAAGCGCTGGAACAGGTAGAGGCTGTCGGTCGGCCCCGGCGACGCCTCCGGGTGGTGCTGCACGCTGAACACCGGCCGGTCCTTCAGGGCGAGGCCGCAATTGGTGCCGTCGAACAGGCTGACGTGGGTCTCCGTCACCGCCTCGGGCAGGCTGTCGCGATCGACGGTGAAGCCATGGTTCATCGACACGATCTCGACCTTGCCCGTGGTCAGGTCCTTGACCGGATGATTGGCCCCGTGATGGCCCTGGTCCATCTTCACCGTCTTCGCGCCCAGCGCCAGGGCCAGCATCTGATGGCCCAGGCAGATGCCGAACAGCGGCTTGCCGCTGTCGACCAGCTTGCGAATCTCCGGCACCGCATAGGCGCCGGTGGCCGCCGGGTCGCCCGGTCCGTTGGACAGCACCACCCCGTCCGGGTTGCGCGCCAGGATGGCCCCGGCCGTGGTGTCGGCCGGCACCACGGTGATTTTCGCCCCGGTCGAGGCCAGCGCCCTCAGGATGTTGCGCTTCACCCCATAGTCGACGACGACGACCGACCGGTCCGAGGCGTCGAC
>NZ_CALMZS010000141.1 GCF_937870815.1 uncultured Brevundimonas sp. | reverse complement strand
GGGTGCTCGGCCCAAAATCGCCTCCGCTCGTGTGACAGCGCTAGGGAGTCCGGTCCGGCTTGGCAATCGTGAGCGCGCCGCAGCGACCGCACCTGTAACATTTTTGCAACCGGTTGCCGGAAGCCGGGCCAGCATACGTATGCGATCTTCCGCGCCCGGCCTGCCAACCGATAGAGGGCGGCTGGGAGAAGGAAGGCCGAATGTCGGCCATCCTCCATGCGATGACGTGGATCGAGCGCCTGAAGGCGCAGCGACCGTCGCATCTTGGGGATTTATCGCACATGGCATTTCGCAAGCAGCTGAGCGGCGTGAGCGCACCGGCTCTGGCTCTGGCGCTGATTGGCGGGTTCGCCCCAGCGGCCGTCATGGCGCAGGACACAACCGGCGACGACGCCAACGCCGTCACCAGCGAGGATGAAAACGCGATCGTCGTCACCGGCATCCGCGCGGCGATCGACAATTCGGTCGCCCAGAAGCGCGAGAACACCTCCATCGTCGAGGTCGTCAGCGCCGAAGACCTGGGCAAGCTGCCCGACCTGTCGATCGCGGAATCGCTCTCGCGCCTGCCCGGCCTCGCCACCCAGCGGCTCGACGGGCGCGCCAATGTCGTTTCGATCCGCGGACTTGCCCCCGACTTCACCACCACGCTGATGAACGGGCGCGAGCAGGTCAGCGCCAGCAACAACCGCGGCGTCGAGTTCGACCAGTATCCGTCCGAACTGCTGGGCAGCGTGGTCGTCTACAAGACCCCCGACGCCGCTCTCATCGGTCAGGGTCTGGCGGGCACCGCCGACCTTCGCGTCATTCGACCGCTGGAATTCGGTCGCCAGGCCATCGCGGCGAACCTGCGCTACGAGCTTAACGACATCGGCGCGCTGAACGCGGGGACGGATGACAGCGGTTGGCGCTACAGCGTGTCCTACATCGACCAGTTCGCCGACGACACGGTCGGCATCGTGCTGGGCTACGCCCACATCGAGAGCCCGTACCAGTCCGAACGTTTCAACGCCTGGGGCTATCCCGAGGTGACCGGCGGCGGCCCCCGGGTGATCGGGGGGGCCAAACCCTATGTCATGTCGGCCAACCTGGAGCGGAACGGCTATATCGGCGTGCTGGAGCTGCGTCCGAACGATCGCGTCCACATGACGTTCGACGCCTTCTATTCGGAATTCGACAACACCCAGATCCTGCGCGGCATCGAGCTGCCGCTGTTCTGGTCGGCGGCCCAGTTGCAGCCGGGCTTCACCGTCGAGGACGGACTGGTCGTCGCCGGCACCTACACCGATGTCAAGGGCGTGGTCCGCAACGACGTCAACACGCGTGACAGCAACCTGACGTCACTCGGTTGGAACGGCGAGTTCCAGCTCAATGACGCCTGGGCGCTGAACGCCGATGTCAACTACTCTTCGGTCGAGCGCACCGATCAGATCCTGGAAACCTACGCCGGCACCGGCCGGGGGCCCGTCGGCGCGACCGACACCATCGGCTTCAGGACCAGCGACGACATCACCCGCTTCTCCCCTGGCCTCGACTACGGCGACTTCAACCTGATCCGCCTGACCAGCCCGCAGGGCTGGGGCGGGGATGTCATCCCCGGCGGCCAGGACGGCTATCTGAACTCTCCGACGGTCAATGACGAACTGACCGGCGCCAGGGTGTCGCTGGAAGGCGATGTGGACTGGTCCTTCATCAGCGGCGTCGAGGTCGGCGTCTATGCATCGAAGCGCGAGAAGGAATTCATCAACGACCAGTTCTACCTGGGCATCCCCGGCGGCGCCTCGCCTGTCGTGCCGGAGGCGTTCCGTCTCGATCCGACTTCGCTGGCCTACCTCGGTATTCCCCGGATGATCAGCTACGACGCCCTGGGCCTGGTCCAGAGCGGCTTCTACAACCTGGTCCGCAACCCGAACGCCGACGTGCGAGCGGGCAACTGGTTCGTCGAGGAGCGGGTCACTACACCGTTCGTCAAGTTCGACATCGACACGACGGTGGGCCCCTTCCCCCTGACCGGCAATTTCGGCGTCCAGGCCCAGCATACCGAGCAAAGCTCCGACGGCTTCGCCGCGCGTCAGCTCGGCACCGGCGTCTCCGAATCCATCGCCATCTCGGGCGGCGACGAATACTGGGAGGTGCTGCCCAGCGCCAACCTGATCTTCGAATTGGCCGACTCGCGCTTCCTGCGCCTTGCCGCCGCCCGCACCCTGTCGCGCGCGCGGATGGACCAGATGCGCGCCAGCCGGACCTTCAGCTACAATCTCAACCGCGACGATGCCGCCGACCCGGTCCCCGGCAGCCCGGCCTATGATCCGCAGAACCCGCCCTTCACCGGCGGCGGCGGCAACCCGCAACTGCGGCCGTGGATCGCCAACGTCTTCGACATCTCGTTCGAGCAGTATTTCGGCCGCTCGGCCTACTTCTCGGTCGCGGCCTTCTACAAGGACCTCGAAACCTACGTTTACGACCGGACGACGACCTTCGACTACACCGGCTTCCCGCCGGCGACCGGGGTCTATCGCCAGGGCACCTATACGCAGCCGGAGAACGGCGAGGGCGGCGAAATCTACGGCGTCGAGTTCGCGGTCTCGACCCCCTTCGACTTCATCTCCCCCTGGTTGGAAGGATTCGGCGGCCAGCTGTCTGTGTCGCGGACCGAAAGCAAGATTCAGCCGGACCCGGGCAACCCGGCCACGCCGATCCCCGGCCTGTCGGAAACGGTCGCGAACCTCACCCTGTACTATGAGAAGGACGGCATCCAGGCCCGTGTCTCGAACCGTTACCGGTCCGAGTTCCTGGGCGAGGTCGCCGGATTCGGCAACGGCCGCACCTTCCGGCAGGTCGCGCCCGAGAACATCGTCGACGCCCAGATCGGCTACGAGTTCCAGTCCGGCCCGCTGGAAGGCCTGTCGGCCTTGTTCCAGGTCAACAACCTGACCGACGAGCCGTTCTACACCTACGAGGCCGACGACGAGCGCCGCATCATCGACCATCAGTCCTACGGCCGCACCTTCCTGTTCGGCGTCAACTACCGCTACTGATCGGCCCGACCGATCCGCGCGACA
>NZ_CALMZS010000140.1 GCF_937870815.1 uncultured Brevundimonas sp. | reverse complement strand
TCCGCGCCATCGCCACCCGCTACGACAAGCGCGCCGTCAACTTCCTGGCCGGTGTCTACGCCGCATCAAGCTTCATACTGCTCAATTGAGGACACGCCCTAGCTCGCCTCGAACAGTTCCGAGTGAGTTATCCGGAAGGCTGGCTGTTCACCAGGGGGGCGCACCCGCATGCTGACGTGCCGAATCAATCGCCCAATCGCGATCGACCTCGGTAACCTCGTCTGGAACCAGCTTCAATGCCGTAAAATATGGAATGATCTCGCCCATTGCAGCGGCTTCCCACGCAGCGTTGTGACTCAGGTCACTGATTTCTTTCGCGGATTTTCCACGGACAAAATCAGCGACGTCCTGCAAGATCGCTTCATCAGAAGCGGTGAGCCTTGAGCGAGTGTACGGGCGGAGAGCCAGATAGGTCTTCTTCGCATACCCGTAATGACTGGTTTCGGTCTCGATCAAGCGCTGATCTGCCTCAAGCTCTCTCAACGCAACCGTCAGGTGACGAGCAGTGGGACCGAACCTCTGCTTTAGGTATTCAACTCCCGTTATCGGCCTGCCTTGGTTGAGAAACGCGAGCATGTCGGAGAAGTAGAGCATCTTGTGCAGCTTTACATTCCCGAGTTCCTCAGCTTCGCAGCGCGACGCTAGGAACCAGACAGCGTCCTTCAGCTTCTCTCGATCGAACTGGACGGGTTGGCTTCGCACATAACACCTCTTGCGAATCGGAGTTGAATCCTCCCAATTAGGCAGGTCAAGAGAACAAATCAGGAACATATTCCTGTGGTACATAATCGTCTCACGACGAAATGTCAATTTCGGGTCAGACCACCAGCGGCGCGAACGCCTGCACCACCTGTTCATAGGCGGCGCGCTTGAAGGGGACGATGAGGTCCGGCGCCTCGTGCAGGGAGCCCCAGCGCCAGGCGTCGAATTCGATCTCGCCGTGCCGCTCCAGATCGATCTCGGCCTCGTCGCCGGCGAAGCGGAAGGCGAACCATTTCTGCTTCTGGCCGGCCCAGCCGCGCGCCTGTTTGGAGCCGCCGTGGCCGGCCGGGAAGGCGTAGGCGATCCATTCCCGGGTCTGGGCCAGCAGTTCGACCGAGGTGACGCCGGTCTCCTCGGCCAGTTCGCGGCGGGCGGCGGCCTCATGGTCCTCGCCGTCGTCGACCCCGCCCTGGGGGAATTGCCAGTTGTGCGGCCCGGGCGTCCCGGCCCGGCGGCCGTACCAGACCCGGCCGTCCGGGTGGAACAGCACGACGCCGACGTTGGGGCGGTAGAGGGAGAGGTCGGTCATGGGGGGCTTAGGCAGTAGGCAGTAGGGAGTAGGCAGTAGGGGAAAGCGGTGTGTAGCAGGTCGTTCAGCTGCGGCCCTACTGCCTAATTCCTACTGCCTACTGCCTCACCTCCCCGGCCGCTGCGTCATCGCCGAGGCCGGGGCCAGCTGCAGGCCGCGGGCGTCGAGGCCGGCGGTCCAGCGGGCGGCGGCCTCGACGGTGACCGGATAGCTGAATCCGGTCCCCAGCGCCTGGCCGCGGGCCTTGGCCAGGGCCTCGAGCGCGTTCAGCTGGCCGACGATGGCGGCGGGGGTCTGCTGTTCGTCGACGATGCGGTTGGCGCTGGCCCGGGCCCAGGCCCCGGGACGACGGCTCATCGAGCCGTCGTCGAGGAAGGCGACGCCGCGCTGGCGCAGCACGCCCAGGAAGGCGGTCATGGCCTCGTCCGAGGCGGCGAAGCGGTCGCCGAGATAGTTGGTGACGCCGAAATAGCCGGTCGCCCGGCCGAGCAGCCAGTTCATCTTCGCCTGGACGTCGGCGGCCTCGGCCCCGGCCAGCAGGGTGTAGGGGCCGGGATCGTTGTCGGGATAGCCGGTCGGCTCCATCGGCATCTCCAGCATGACCTCGTGGCCCTGGGCCCGGGCCAGGTCGATCCAGCCCTGCAGGCCCTCGGCATAGGGCACGAAGCTGAGGGTGACCTCGGGCGGCAGGCGTTCGATGGCGGCGCGGGTGGTGGTCGGGTTGAGGCCGAGGCCGCCGACGATCAGGGCCACGCGCGGCCTGCCGTTGGAGACGAAGGGGCGGGCGTAGGCCTGGGCCGGGACGCGGCCGTCGGCGGCGATGCGCGGCAGCGGGCCGTCGGGGCCGGGCTGGCTGAGGCCGGCGATCGGGGCGGCGGGCAGGGGCCGGGCGGCGATGCGCGGGGCGGTGACCGGGGCGCCGTCGCCGGACACCGTGGCGCCGTCGGGCAGGGTGATGACGGCCTCGCCGAGCGCGGCGGCGTCGCCTCCGGCGGTCAGGTCCTGATACAGGCCCGGGCCCTCCAGCGAAAAGGCCTCGAGCCCGGTCGGCGCCGGCGGCGGCGGCGCGGCCGGCCGGTCGAGGGCGACGCGGGCCGACGGGGCGCCGGCGCGGGGATCGCCGAGCACGGTGACGAACAGGGCGGCCGCGCCGAGCAGCAGCGCCCCGGCGGCGGCGACGGCCACCGGCGGCCTGCGCAGCAGGCGCAGGGCGGGGGCGAAGGCGTCGGCCACGGAGCGGCGGACGGGCGGCGCGCCCGCGGTGGCGGCGAGGACGGACTGGCGCTTGGCGAACATGGGCAAGGAACCGGGCGCTCGAACGGGGGTCCGTGGGACGGACTCCTTCAGGGCCGACATTGGCCCCGCGTCGGTTAAGAAAGCCTAACGCGGCGTTAGCTATGCCGGAGGGACGGGGCGAGGGGCCAGGTTCCAGGTTCCAGGGTCTAGGGTCTAGGGTCTAGGTTCTAGGGATTAGGGATACTTCCCAACCTAGCCCCTAGCCCCTAGCCCCCAGCCCCCAGCCCCTACCTTCAGGGCGTCTCGTCCGGCTCTGCGGCGACGGCGGCCATGGCCGTGCCCGGCGGGGTGACGACGATGCCTTCCGGGGCCGCCGCCAGCTGCGTCAGCTCGCCGCCGGCGCGGAGCACGTCGTAGGCGCGCTCCAGCTGGTAGTCCTTGTCCTCGTCCCAGGCCTCGCCGGGGGCCTCGTGCGGCGTGTGCGGCCCCTTGCGCTCGGCCCCGATCGAGGCGTCCAGGGCGGTGGCGTAGGCGGCCTCGGAATAGATGAAGTTGGAGCGCGAGACGATGCGCGCCTCGGCCTCGGAGCGGGCCACCTCGAGGTCGGGCTCGATGCCGATCTTCTGGATCGAGGCCCCGGACGGGGTGTAGTAGCGCGCCGTGGTGATCGACAGGGCGCCGTCGGCCCCGCCGCGCAGCGGAATGACGCTCTGCACCGAGCCCTTGCCGAAGCTGGTCAGGCCGATGAGGGTGGCGCGCTGGTGGTCCTTGAGGGCGCCGGCGACGATCTCGGAGGCGGAGGCCGAGCCGTAGTTGATCAGCACCACGACCGGCAGGCCGCCGGTCAGGTCGCCCGGACCGGCGGCGTAGCGCAGGATCTGCTCGGGGCGACGGCCGCGCTGGCTGACGATCTCGCCGCGCTCGAGGAAGGCGTCGGAGACCGCGATGGCCGCGTCGAGCAGGCCGCCGCCGTTGTTGCGCAGGTCCAGCACATAGCCCTTGAGGGCCGGATTTTCACCCTGCAGCCGGGTGATGGTCTCGGTCAGCTCGCGGCCGGTGTTCTCGTTGAAGGTCGAGATGCGCAGCACGCCGAAGTCGCCCTCGACGCGACCGGTGACGGAATCGATCTTGATGATCTCGCGGGTCAGGACGACCTCGCGCGGCTCCTCGCCGTCGCGCAGGAAGGTCACCTTGACCGAGGTGCCGGCGGCCCCGCGCAGCTTTTCGGACACCTGGCTGACGGTCAGGCCGGTCGAGTTCTGGCCGTCGATGGCCGAGATGACGTCGCCGGCCTGGACGCCGGCGCGGGCGGCCGGGCCGCCGTCCATCGGCGAGATGATCTTGACCAGCCCGCCCTCGGACGAAATGGTCAGGCCGACGCCGGAATACTGGCCCTCGGTGCGTTCGCGCAGTTCGTCGTAGCCCTTGACCGGCAGATAGGACGAATGCGGGTCCAGCGCCCCCATCATGCCCTGCAGGGCGGCCTCGATCAGCTTCTTGTCGTCGACCGGCACGACATAGTCGCGCTCGACCGTGGCGAGGGCGTCGCCGAACAGGCCGATCAGCCGGAAGGCTTCGTTGCGCGGGGTCTGGCCGGCGGTCGTGGCGGCGCCCAGACCGACCACGGTGGCGGCGGCGGCGCCGATCAGCAGCAACTTGTGCATAGGGTGTTTGTTTCCAGCGGGCCGGGGAGGCGGCCTGAACCTCGTTACCTAGGAGGGCTCCGGCGCCCAAATCGTGACCGGAGCCCGGTGGGCGGATAAAATCAGCGTCATCGGCGGATGGGAAGCGGATTCGCTTGCGGAGGGGCGAGGGGCGAGGGGCGAGTAAGAAAAGCTTCCGGTGCGCCCCCTGGCCGCCGCCGTCGATCTGGACGTTCATCCCCTCGCCCCTCGCCCCTCGCCCCTCACCTGAGCCACGGCCCGGGGTCGACCGGGCGCTCGTCGCGGCGCAGGTCGAAGCCGATCTCGCCGGCGCGGCCGGCGCGGCCGAGGGACTGGCCGTCGGCGACGCGGTCGCCGGTGCGGACCGAGACCGTCTCCAGCCCGGAGACGACGCCGCGCCAGCCCGGGCCGAGGTCGAGAACGACCACCTGGCCCCAGCCGCTGAGCGGGCCGCTCCAGGCCACCCGCGCGGCGGCGGGCGCGCGCGCCTCCAGACCGTCGCCGCGCCAGCGCCAGCCGCTCGAGCCGGGCCCGAAACGCACCGAAGGCGGGCCCTCGACCGGGGCGCTCAGGCGGTCGCGGCCGGCCGGGCGGCGGGCGGTCACGGCGTCGGCGTCGGCGTCGGCGTCGGCGGCGGCGGGGACCGCGGCCCCGAGGGCGCGCAGGCGGGCCTCCAGCCTCCGGGCGGCCCGTTCGGCGGCGCCGGCCTCGGCGGCGAGGACGGCGCGGAGCCGGGTCTGACGCGCGGCCAGGGCTTCGGCGCGGGCGCGGCGGTCGCCCTGGGCGCTTTCGGCGGTGAACAGGGCCTCGCTGTTCAGCGCGGCCAGACGGCGGATGCGGATGATCTCGGCCTGGCGGTCGGCCAGGGCCGCGGCGCGGGCCTGGAGCACCGGCGCCACGGCCTTCATCAGGACGGCGGCGCGGACCGTGTCGACGGCCCTGTCGGCGGGGACCAGCAGCGGCGGCGGCGGGCGGCGGCTCATCAGCTGCAGGGCGGAGAGCAGCCGGGCCTGGCGGCCGCGCGCCCGCGACAGCCGCGCCACTAGGGCGGCCTCGCGGCCGCTGAGCTCGCGCAGCCGGGCCCGCTGGGCGGCCAGGGCGGCGTCGCCGGCGGCGACATCGGCCCCCGGGGCGGCCAGTTCGCGCTCGAGCCGGGCGACGATCGCCGCGGCCTCGGCGGCTTCGGCGCGCAGGCGCAGGGCCCGGGCCCGCTCGTCGCGGAACTCGGCCTGCAGCCGGCCGACCTCGTCCGGCCGCGGGACGGCGGCGGCCGCCGCCGCGGCGGTCAGCAGGCACAGCAGGGCGAGGGCGGCCGGGCGCATCAGTCGCGATGATAGGGCGATCCGGCCAGGATGGTCACGGCCCGATACAGCTGTTCGGCCAGCATGGCCCGGGCCAGGGCGTGCGGCCAGGTCTGGGGGCCGAAGGCGAGGGTCGAGGCGGCGGCGGCGCGGACGCTGTCGTCCAGCCCGTCGGCCCCGCCGACGGCGAAGGCCAGCCGCCGTTCGCCGCGGTCCCTGAGCATCGCCAGGTGGTCGGCGAAGGCGCGGCTGGAGAAGGTCCGGCCGCGCTCGTCGCAGGCGATCAGATGGGCCCCGTCGGCGGCCCTGAGGATCAGTTCGGCCTCGGCCGCCCGGCCCGGCTTGCGGGCTTCCAGATCGATCAGCTCGAGCGGGCCGAGACCCAGCGGCCGTCCGGCCAGGGTGGCGCGCCCGGCGTAGTCGGCCGCCAGGGTCGCCTCGGGGCCGCGTCCCGGCCGGCCGATGGCGATGACGGCCAGCTTCACGGCGTCAGGTCAGGCGCGGGCGTCGACGCGGTGGCCGCTGTCGACCGACCAGATCTTCTCGATGTTGTAGAAGGCGCGGACTTCCGGGCGGAACAGGTGGACGATGACGTCGCCGGCGTCGAGCAGCACCCAGTCGCAGTGCGGCAGGCCCGAGACCTTGACCTTGCCGAGACCCTGTTCCTTGAGCGTGCGCTGCAGGTGATCGGCCAGGGCCCCGACGTGGCGGTGCGAACGCCCCGAGGCGATGATCATGGCGTCGGCCATCGGGCTCTTGCCCTTCAGGTCGATGAGGACGACGTCCTGGGCCTTGTCGTCGTCGAGACGCGACAGGATGGCCTGTTCCAGTTCGGTGGAGCCGACGGGAAGGGGAGTCTGATGACCGTTCTCGGGGGGGGCGTCTTCGGAATGGAGGGGGGCGATGGCGTCCATCTCGTGCGCCGTGTTCGAGACGGCGCTGTCTTGCGCATCGTGCGCGGGCGAGGGGGTCAGCGGAAGGCTCCAGGGCGGTGACTAAAGCGGCAGTCTAGCACAAACGGGCCGGGGCGTCACCCGTTGCGCCGGTCCCGCGGCCCCGCCGCCCGGGCCGCCGCCCTGAGCGCGGTCGACGAGCGGTGGTTGAGCGGGGCGTTGAGCAGGCTCCAGGCCGGGGCCTCGAGAAGCGGCAGCCGCCGGGCCCGCGAGGCCGGCACCCGGGCGGCCGCGAACCGGGCCGCGGCGGGGGCGGTGCGGCTGTCCAGTTCGGAGCCGGGCCGGGCGATCACCGCCACCGGCATCAGCCGCATGATGTCGGTCCAGCCGCGCCAGCGGTGAAAGCCGGCCAGATTGTCGGAGCCCATCAGCCAGACGAAGCGCACCCCCGGGTGGCGGGCGGTCAGGGCGCGCAGGGTGTCGACGGTCCATTGTGTTCCGGTCCGGCCCTCGAAATCGGAGACCACCATGGCCGGCCCGTGCGCGGCGAGGTCGGCGGCGGCGCGGGCCGAGGCCATGCGTTCGGCCAGGGGCGCGCTGTCGCGGGCGTCCTTGAGCGGGTTGCGGGGCGAGACCAGCCAGACGACGCGATCCAGGTCGAGCCGCCGCAGGGCCGTCTCGGCCACATGGGCGTGGCCGTCGTGGGCCGGATTGAACGAGCCGCCGAACAGCCCGACCTTCATGCCGGGCTGGAGGGCGAGGCCGTCGCGCAGGGCCCCGGGTCGGGGGCCGAAGGCCCTGGGGGCGGGACCGGCGTGGAAGAAGGGCAAGGCGGGCTCGCGGCTGGGCGACTTATGCTCACGGGGGAGCTAACACGGCGGCGCCGCCCTGTCGCGGACCTTCAGCCCGGCCGGCCCTTGAAGGTGTCGCCGACCTCCGTGGCGTCGGGGCCGTCGGGGCCGGCGGTCTTCTTCTCGCGCCCGGCGTTGCGCTTCACCGCGGCGTCCGAGGTCGAGGCGTCCGGCCGGCCCAGCGGAACGGCGCCGTTGTCGTCGCGGCCGGGGGTCTGGATCGGCTTCTGGCCGGTCATGGCGGGGGGCCTTTCGGGACAGGAAGGAAGCGGGCAGGCGATCCGTTCCGGCTCAGCCCGAGAAGTCGGCGCAGTACTGGTGCATATGGGCGGTGTACTCCGCCAGCGAACCCACCTCGACCTCATCACGCAGCGCCTGCACCCTTTCGGGGTCCTCGAGCTCGTCTGGTTCCCAGAGGTTCCTCGCGACGCAGCGGCCTTGGGTGCCGTAGCGCTGCGGGCGGTTCCCGCTGACGGCGACACGGTCGTACAGGTAGGCGTAGCTGGAGGCGCTGGTTTCTCCCGTTTGGACCAGCGGCTCCAGCAGGGCGAGGACCTCTCGCTGGAAGGCGCGGTCGCGATCGGCATGTTGCGCCATCAGCCAGGCGGCGCTCGACGCATGCTCGCCGGTGGTCGAGATCAGGTACCATCCGTTCGCCGCGATGTCGGCCTTCAGCCAGGCGGTGTTTTCGCCGTCTGTCTCGCACATGTCGCGGTTCAGAACAGCCTCCACACGGATGCGGGCTCCCGGCGACAGTTCGCCCCAGACCTGATCTCCGCCGCTAAAGACCTGGCGGTTCAATTGATCGCGCGCCGTACGCAGCAGAAGTTCGCGAACCCGGGGATCGGATTCCGACCTGGCCTGGGCGTAGCGGTCCGACACCCATTTGAACGGCGGCTCGGCGGCCGGCTCGCCGCTGATGATCCGCTGCGAAAAGGCGCGCCACTTGGCGAGCGCCTCGTCCGCCGCCACGCGGTCCGCGCTGAACGCGGCCTGGTCCACCGCGGCAAGCGCCGAGGCGAGGTTCATCTGCAACTCGGCCTCGGCCTCGGTCAGGCAACGGCGGGTGTCCGGATCGATACGGGTCCGCATATGCACGGCGTCCGATAGCGCCTTCAGGTCCGCGCCTTCCGCCTTCAGCGCCATGTAGTCGAACGACCGGGCCGCGTCTGCGTTGTCGGCGAGCGCGGCCAGCTTCGGCGGAAGCCCGGGCGGGGCGGACTGGAAGGCGGTCAGCATCAGCGCCGCCAGAACGCCGATGGAACCCTTGGCGAAGTGAAACATGGTCGTCCCTCGCGTTAGCCGGCCAGAACAGCGCCGCTTCACGCCGAAATCAAGGCGTCCAGCCGCCCGGCGTCTCCATGACCGTCTCGTCCTCCTCGGCGGGGGCGACCTCGCCGCGGGTCTTGCGCACCTCGGTCCAGGCGGCGCGGAGCAGTTCGGTGACGCCCTCGCCGGAGACGCCGGAGACCAGCATCGGGCGGCGGCCGGCGACGGCCTCAAGCTCGGCGGCCTTCTCCTCGCGCGCCTCGGGGGTCAGGGCGTCGATCTTGTTCAGGGCCAGCACCTCGGGCTTGTCGGCGAGGCCGGCGCCATAGGCCTCGAGCTCGTGGCGGATGATGCGGTAGGCCTTGCCGACGTCCTCCTGGGTGCCGTCGACCAGGTGGATCAGGCAGCCCGAGCGCTCGACGTGGCCGAGGAACCGCGTGCCGATGCCGGCCCCCTCGTGGGCGCCCTCGATCAGGCCGGGGATGTCGGCGATGACGAAGCGCTCGGTCGGCGACAGATCGACCACGCCGAGGTTGGGCACGAGGGTGGTGAACGGATAGTCGGCGATCTTCGGCCGGGCGGCCGAGGCGGCGGCGAGGAAGGTCGACTTGCCGGCGTTGGGCAGGCCGGCCAGGCCGACATCGGCGATCAGTTTCAGCCGCAGCCAGATCCAGCGCTCCTGGCCTTCCTGGCCGGGGTTGGCCCAGGCCGGGGCCTGGTTGGACGGGCCCTTGAAATGGACATTGCCCCAGCCGCCGTTGCCGCCCCTGAGCAGCAGTTCGGTCTTGCCGGCGACGTCCATGTCGAGCAGCACCGTCTCCCTGTCCTCGTCCAGCACCTGGGTGCCGACCGGAACCTTGAGGATGACGTCCTCGCCCTTGGCCCCGTGCATCTGGCGGCCCATGCCGTGGACGCCGGTCTGGGCCTTGAAATGCTGCTGGTAGCGGTAGTCGATCAGGGTGTTCAGCCCCTCGACGGCGGTGATCCAGACATTGCCGCCGTTGCCGCCGTCGCCGCCGTCCGGGCCGCCGTTGGGAATGAATTTCTCGCGCCGGAACGACACGGCGCCCGCCCCGCCGTTGCCGGAGCGGATGTAGATCTTGGCCTGGTCGAGGAATTTCATCGCGGCATTTCCAGGAGGGGCGCTATCGCTCGCGACGCGGTCGCTCGCTGCTTGAGCGCGGCTTATTACGCAAGAGAGCGGCGATTTACAGGCGGGGGGGTACGAGCAGGCAATATTGACAGGACTTTCGGACGACTTGACCGTCGTTGGCGTCGCGGCCAGTTTCTGATCCTCTCCGACGACAAGAGTGAGCATCCATGACGTCACTGTTGTTTGCCCTGATCCTCTTGACGAGCGCCCTTCAATCTCCCGGCGAGGATCTGGACGCCCGACTCGGTGCGGCGAGCCTTGTCGATATCGGCGAAGGCCGGAGGCTGAATTTCTTCTGTATCGGCGAGGGGGCGCCTGTCGTGCTCTTCGAACAGGGCGGTGAAGGCAACATCGGGAACTGGAAGGCGGTGCAGCCGGCGATTTCGGCCCTCACACGCACCTGCTTCTACGATCGCGCCGGCTTCGGCTACAGCGATGCGCCCCACGACGAGGTCACCGCCTTGAATGTGACAGATGACCTGCACGCCCTTCTCAAGGCCGAGCAGATCGAGGGTCCGGTGGTGCTGGTGGGGCATTCGATTGGGGGCTTCTATGCGACGGTCTACGCGAGCCGTTTCCCCGACGAGGTCGCCGGTCTGGTGCTGGTCGACCCCGGATTCGCCGGACAGGAGCAGTGGCAGACGGCCGATGACAGAAGTTTCGGCTTTCCGCATGTCAGGCGCGGCGAGGAAGCCCTCCTCAGCTGCGCCCGACTGGGTCGTGACGGCGAGCTGTCGCAAGCGAACCTGCGAGAGCACGGCTGCTTCCCTGTGGCCGACGACCTGCCGCCGGGCGAGACGGAGTATCTGCTCCATGCGGTCACCGGCCCGGCCTGGTACGAAGCGGAATATTCGCAGTCTGTGAGCTTCTTCTCACGGGACGAGCATCTGAGCCTGTCGCAGCGCCAGGCGGCTGCGCTGCTTCCCCCGCTCGGCGACGCGCCAATGGTGGTGCTGAGCGCAGCTGTTCCTCCTTCCAACTCTTGGAGGAGCGCCGACCGGAACCTCGTGGCGGGCCGGCATTGGCAGAACGGTCATCGTCGGTTGGCCGAGCGCTCGACCCGGGGGCGATGGGCCGTCGTCGAAGGGGCCGGGCACTTCATCCAACTTGATCAGCCTCGGGCCGTCGTCGCCTCGATCGAACAAGTCATAGAACAGGTGAGAGCGCGGAGGCCGGACCAGGGCAGATCAGGGGTCGCTCCGGCCAGCGTTCGGCCGTCTGGATGAGTTCGTCCTGCCGGACCCTCGACCGTCGATGAACCTACCCCTTCGCCCACACCCCGAACGGATCGCTCCACGGCAGGTCCAGGGCCTCGGCGACGGCCGGATAGGTGATTTCGCCCTTGAGCACGTTCAGGCCGCGGGCCAGGTGCGGATTGTCCCTGAGCGCCTCGAGGCCCTTGTCGGCCAGGGCCAGGCCGAACGGCAGGGTGGCGTTGTTGAGGGCCTCGGACGAGGTGCGCGGCGCGGCGCCCGGCATGTTGGCGACGCAGTAGTGGACCACGTTGTCGATGACATAGGTCGGGTCCTCGTGGGTGGTGGCGTGGCTGGTCTCGAAACAGCCGCCCTGGTCGATGGCCACGTCGACCAGCACCGAGCCGGGCTTCATCTGCTTCAGGTGCTCGCGCTTGATCAGCTTGGGGGCCTCGGCCCCGGGGACCAGCACGGCGCCGATGATGACGTCGGCCTTGATCAGCTCCTCCTCGATCGCCCCGATGGAGGAATAGCGGGTGACGACGCGGCCGTTGGTGACCTCGTCGATCCAGGCCATGCGCGGGATCGAGCGCTCCAGCACCACCACCTCGGCGCCCAGGCCCATGGCCATGCGGGCCGCGTTGAGGCCGACGACGCCGCCGCCCAGCACCAGCACCCGGGCCGGGGCCACGCCGGGGACGCCGCAGAACAGCAGGCCCATGCCGCCATTGTGCTTGAGCAGGGTCTCGGCGGCCGAGAAGACGGCGATGCGGCCGGCCACCTCGGACATCGGGGCCAGCAGCGGCAGGCCGTTGCGCGAGTCGGTGACGGTCTCATAGGCGATGGCGGCGCATTTCGAGGCCAGCAGGCCCCTGGTCTGCTCGGGGTCGGGGGCCAGGTGCAGGTAGGTGAACAGGATCTGGTCCTCGCGGAGCCTCTCCCACTCGACCTGCTGCGGCTCCTTGACCTTCACGATCATGTCGTTGTCGGCGAAGATTTCCGCGGCGTCAGCGACGATCCTGGCCCCGGCCTTCTTGTAGTCGGCGTCGGTGAAGCCGGCCCCGAGACCGGCGCCCTGCTGGACCGAGACGGCGTGGCCGTGGGCGACGTATTCGCGCACGGCGGTCGGGGTCAGGCCGATGCGGTGCTCATTCTTCTTGATCTCGGTGGGGACGCCGACGCGCATGGGGATTCCTCTTCGATGCGGGGGCGGGCGCGCTCTGCGGCGGCCTCGCTTCGCGCGGCAATCTAGCGGGGGTCGGCGCGCAGGTTCCTGTTCTTTTCCCCCCATGAACGGCGTAAAGTGGCAGACTCTGCGAACGAGGCCCGTATTGAAGACGATTTCCGCCGTCGCCCTCGATGACACCGACCGCAAGATGATCCGCGCCCTGCAGGGCGACGGGCGGATGACCAACGCCGACCTGGCCCGGACGGTGAACCTGTCCGAGAGCGCCTGCCTGCGCCGGCTGCGGGCGCTGGAGGCGGCCGGGGTGATCAGCCGCTACGCCGCCATCATCAACGAACGCGCCGTCGGCCTGCCGATCAGCGTGTTCGTGACGGTGACCCTGTCGTCCCAGGCCGAGGCGGCCCTGACCGCCTTCGAGACGGCCATATCGACCGTGCCGGAGGTGGTCGAATGCTATCTGATGACCGGGGGCTCGGACTATCTGCTGCGGCTGGTGGTGCGCGACGTCGACGACCTGGAGCGGGTCCATTCGAGGGAGCTGACCCGGATCCCGGGGGTGACCCGGGTGTCGTCCAGCGTGGCCATGCGCACCGTGGTCAAGCGGGGGGCGTTGCCGGTTTGAGGGGGTGGCCGGAGATCGGATGCTCGCCTAGATTGCAACAGTTTGACACCAGCGCGTCGGGAGGCGCTTTATCCACGCCGTGAGCATGCACGACAACATCGCCGTCTGGACCGACCGTGAGCCGACCCTCGATGAGGAGATCGGCGCGCTCGACGATGAGGACGTCTTCGACATGGCCAATCTGGTGGAGGCGCAGACCGGAATTCCCGGGATCGTCACCATCACGACAGTGATGGGCAAACATGGGCCGAGGGTGAAATACCTGCTCAAGCCCGGACGGCATCAACCCAGCTTTTCCGTCACGATCGCGGCAACGCCTCGGATCGTCGCCAACAGCCTCGACGAGCGCGATTTGCGCCGAATGGCTGAGACGGTCATCGCCTGGGTAGCGCTGAATCATGAATCGCTTGCCGCCTTCTGGTGGGACGGGGCCGACTGGACCGCTCCGGACGTCCAAGCCTTCATCGCCGGCTTGAAGAAGGTCTGACGGTATGAAGAGGATCGTGGCTGTGTGGTTCGCCCTCGCGGGGCTGGGCGGATGCTGGAGCCTGATGGCGCTTGGCGCGGGCGAAGGCGCGTTCCTGCCCGGCCTGCTGGCGGTCGTCGCCTTGGGCTGCGCCGTGGACGCCGGTGTCCGGGACCGGGTCATGGCGGGGGTCCTGTGGGCCTTCTCCGGCTCTGGGCTGCGGGCCGTCGTGATCGTGATCGGGGCGGCGTTTCTCTGGCAACTCGTCGGCGTGGAGCTGGCGCTGCTGATGGCGGGGGACGTCCTCGCCTATGTCGAGGTGGTGGCCGCTGTCAGCCTGATCGCCGCCAGGACCCGGCTCGGCCCCGTCAGGGCGGCGCTGGCCGTGAGGGTGCGGCGGATGGCGGCGAAGGTGCGGAGGTGGCCGGCCGTACTGGCAAGGTCAGCGCGCGCGGCGCGGCCGGTTCGCCGGAGACCCCCGCCCGCCGACGATGGTGACGGATGGAGCGGAGACTGGGCCCCGGCCTGACGGTCGGGTCAGCGGAGCGCCAGGGTCACCTGTTTGATGTCGACGTATTCGTCGATGCCGTGGATCGAGCCCTCGCGGCCGTAGCCGGACTGTTTGACGCCGCCGAAGGGGGCGACGGCGGTGGAGATGAGGCCGGTGTTGACGCCGCACATGCCCGCCTCGATGCGGCGGCCCATGCGCATCGCCCGGTCGAGGTCGCGGGTGAAGACGTAGGAGGCGAGGCCGAACTCGCTGTCATTGGCCCTGGCCAGCCCCTCCTCCTCGCCGTCGAAGGCGAAGACGGGGATCAGCGGGCCGAAGGTCTCCTCGCGGCGGAACAGGGCGTCGTCGCCGCCGAGGGTCACCGTCGGCTGGAAGAAACGGCCGCCCAGGGCGTGGGGTTCGCCGCCGGTCAGCACCTCGCCGCCCGAGGCCCGGGTCAGGGCCAGGTGGTCCCGGACCTTGCGGACCGCCTTGTCCTCGATCAGCGGACCGACCTTGACCCCGGGCTCGAAGGCGCCGCCGACGGGAATCCTCGACACCGCCTCGGCCAGCTTGCGGGCGTAGTCTTCGGCGACCGACCGCTCGACATAGACCCGGTTGGGGCAGACGCAGGTCTGGCCCGAGTTGCGGAACTTGCCCCGGATGGTCTCGGCCACGGCGAGGTCGAGGTCGGCGTCGGCGAAGACGATCAGGGGGGCGGCCCCGCCCAGCTCCATCGACACCCGTTTCAGGGTCGGGGCGCACTGTTCGGCCAGCATCCGGCCGACCGGGGTCGAGCCGGTGAAGCTGAGCTTGCGGATCAGCGGCGAGGCGGTCAGGACGCCGCCGATGGTCGCGGCGTCGCCGGTGACGACGCTGAGTACGCCCCCGGGCAGGCCCGCCTGATAAGCCAGCTCGACCAGGGCGATGGCGGTGAACGGCGTCTGGCTGGCCGGCTTGACCACGGCGGTGCAGCCGGCGGCGAGGGCCGGCCCCAGCTTGCGGGTCAGCATGGCGGCCGGGAAATTCCACGGGGTGATGAAGGCGCACGGCCCGACCGCCTCGCGGAAGGTCAGGATGAGGTGGCCCAGCGGGCTGTCCTGGGTCTCGCCGATCAGGCGCTCCGCCTCGCCGGCGAACCATTTGATGAAGCTGTTGGCGTAGGCGACCTCGCCCCTGGCCTCCTCGAAGGGCTTGCCGTTCTCGAGCGCCATCAGGGCCCCGAGACCCTCGGCGTTGGCGTCGATCAGCCGGGCCCATTCGCGCAGGATCAGGGCGCGCTCGTGCGGGTCCGAGCGGGACCAGGCGGGGAAGGCGTCGTGCGCCGCCCGGACGGCGCGCTCCGTCTCCACGGCGCCGAGGTCGGGGACATGGCCGATGGTCTCGCCGGTGGCGGGATCGTCGACGGCGATCCGCTTCGCCGACGTCACCGGCTCGCCGGCGATCAGGGCGTGTTCACGCAGCAGGGCGAGGCCGGCCTCGCGGCCCGTCTGGTCGGTCATGGTCGTCTCCGGCGGTCAGGTGCGGAAGGGGTAACGCCTCAGGTCCCGATCGTATGCAGATCGCGGCCCCGGGTCTCCGGCAGCCACAGCAGGCTGACGACGACGGCGACGAGGGTGAAGGCCACCGAATACCACAGGCCGAAATAGATGTTCCCGGAGGCGGCCACCAGGGCGAAGCTGGCGGCGGGGAGCAGGCCCCCGACCCAGCCGGTGCCGATGTTGTAGGGCAGGCTCATGGCGGTGTAGCGCACCCGGGTCGGGAACAGCTCGACCAGGGCGGCCGCCTGCGGGCCGTACAGGGCCGTGGCGGCGACGATGAAGACCATCAGGATGGCGAACATCAGCGGCAGGTTCATCCGGGCCGGATCGGCCCGGTCCGGATAGCCGGCCGCGGCCAGGGCCGCCTTGATACGGGCCTCGACCTCGGCCCGGGCCGCCTTGAGGGCGGCGGGCGAGAGACCCTGGCCCTCGACCGAGACGACCTCGGCCGCGCCGATGCGGACCGTGGCGACGCTGCCCGGCAGGGCCTCGGCGTTGGCGTAGGACACCCCGGCGTTGGACAGCACGCTCTTGGCGATGTCGCAGGAACTGGCGAAGGCCGCCTTGCCGACCGGATCGAACTGCAGGGCGCAGGCGGCGGGATCGGCGATCACCGTCACCGGCGCCGAGGCCTGGGCCTCGGCCAGGGCCGGGTTGGCGGCCCTGGTCAGGGCGTGGAAGCCGGGAAAGAAGGCGACCAGCGCCAGGACCATGCCGGCCAGCATCACCGGCTTGCGCCCGACCCGGTCCGAGAGCCAGCCGAAAAACACATACAGGCCGGCCGAGGCCACGGTCAGCCAGAGCATGATCATGTCGACCGTGGCGACCTCGACCCTGAGGATCCGCTCCATGAAGAAGCGGGTGTAGAAATAGCCGCAGTACCAGACCGCGCCCTGGGCGATCATGATCCCGAACAGGGCCAGCAGCACGAAACGGCCGTTGCTCCAGCTCAGGAAGGCCTCGCGCCACGGGGCGCGGCGTTCGCCGCCCTCGGCCTCCATGCGGCGATAGGCGGGGCTCTCGTCCAGCTTCATCCGGATCCACAGCGAGAGGCCGAGCAGCAGGGCCGACAGCAGGAAGGGAATGCGCCAGCCCCAGGCGTCGAACGCCTCGACCCCGACGATGTTGCGGGTGATCAGGATGACGCCGAGGGCCCCGATCAGGCCCAGCGCCGCCGTGGTCTGGATCCAGCCGGTCAGGAAGCCGCGCCGGGCGGCCGGGGCGTGCTCGGCCACATAGATGGCGGCGCCGCCGTATTCGCCGCCGAGGGCGAAGCCCTGCAGCACCCGCATCAGGATCAGCAGGATCGGCGCGGCCACGCCGATGTCGCCGTAGTCGGGCAGCAGGCCGATGGCGACGGTGGCCAGGCCCATGACGGTGATGGTGACGAGGAAGGTGGTCTTGCGCCCGGTCCGGTCGCCGAACCAGCCGAACACCAGGGCCCCGAGCGGCCGGACCACGAAGCCGACCCCGAAGGTCAGCAGCGCCAGGATGTAGCCGGTGGCCTCGCTGACCTCGGCGTAGAAATGGTGGGCGATGACCCCCGCCAGCGATCCGAAGATGAAGAAGTCATACCATTCGAAGGCGGTGCCGGCGGCCGAGGCGGCCACCACCGTCTTCAGGCCCGGCCCCGGGGCGGCTCCGGTCGCGTCGTCGGTCATGCGTTCCTTCCCCCGGCGTCGTCTGGCGGACGCCCGGGGGGATGCTAGCGCCGTCGCCGGCCCGCGCAAGCGCCGGGGGCGGGAGCCGGACAAGCGAAGGCCCGCCAGCGGAAAATCCGGGCGGGCCTTCTTCAACCGGACGCGTGTCGGGGGGGAGCCGCGGCCGGGAATCGAAACTCTAGTCCTTGGCGTCCTCGGCGGCGCCGGTGACCGCGTCGCCGGCGGCCGAGGCGTCGCGGCCGACGCCCGAAATGGTGTTGCAGGCGGCCGTGGTCAGGGCGGCGGCGGCGGCGAACAGAATGAAAATCTTCCGCATGGTGCGATCTCCTTTCGCCGGGGGAGCGGCGTGTGCATCAGGAACGTCGCGGGGGCGCCCGGGTTCCGAGATCGGAGGGGTCGGTGGGCGTCACGGCCTCGGGCGTGGCGAAGGTCATCCGGGCGATCGCGCCCCGGCCCGGGGCGGAGACCAGTTCGACCTCGCCGCGCAGCTGTTTGGCGAAGGCCCCCATCAGGGTGCGGCCGACCCCGGCGCGGAAGGTCTCGCTGACCCCGGGGCCGTCGTCCTCGACCTCCAGCACGCTGGTCTCGCCCTTGACGCGGAAGCGCACCTTGAGCGCGCCGCCGCGGCCGGCGAAGGCGTGCTTCTGCGCGTTGGTGACCGCCTCGACCAGCCAGAGCGCCAGCGGGGCCAGCTTGTCCGGATCGACGACGAGGGAATCCGCCTCGACCGACGAGGTCACCACCGGTCCGCGTCCGGCCTCGCTGGAGACCAGCTGGCCGACCAGTTCGGTGAGGAAGATGCGGGCGTCGGCGTAGCGCAGGTCGGCGCTCTGGTAGAGGGTGCGGTAGATCAGGGCGAGCGCCGAGATGCGCTGGCGGGTGTCGCCCACCGCCGCCTTGGCCTGGGGGTCGGACAGCGCCCGCTGCTGCATGGACAGCAGCGACGAGATGATCTGCAGATTGTTCTTCACCCGGTGGTGGATCTCGCGCATCAGCGCGTCCTTCTCCTCGAGCGAGGCGGTCAGGGCGGCGTCGCGGGTGGTGATGGTGTCGGCCAGGTCGTCGAGGGTGCGGGCCAGAACGCGGATCTCCGCCGGGGCGTTCATGGCCTGGACCGGCCGCACCGAGAACCGGCCGCGAGCGTAGATCGCCGCCACCCGCTCCAGATAGACCAGCCAGCGCACCACGACCCGCTCGGACACCCACATCACCGCCAGGAAGGCCATCAGCCAGCCGAGCAGCGGCGCCAGCAGCGCCGCCACCGGGTTCAGCCGGGCCCATGACAGCAGCCCCGGCGCGGGCGCCGAGAGCAGGGCGTAGACGTCGCGCCCGGCCAGGGCGGCCCCGGCGTAGACCCGGCGCCGGCCGCGGGCGTCCTCGGCCTCGAAAATCGCCGAGGCGTCGCGGCGCGCGCGGTCGACCCAGCCCTCGACGCCGTGTCCGCGCGACAGGGCGAAGGCGGCCGGGTCGGTGGCGGTCAGTATCTGGCCCCCGGCGTCGGTCAGGGCCGCCTGCGAGCCCTCGGGCAGGGCCCGGTCGGCGATGTCCGGCTGCAGGGCCGACAGCGGGATCACCGCGACCATGGCGCCGTCGAAGGCCCCGAGCGGCCGCTCCAGCCGGATCGCCACGATCAGGCCGGGGCTCTCGTCCGCGCCCACGGGCGCGCGGGCCAGAACGGTGGCCTCGCCGCCCCGCAGCCGCTGGAACCAGGGCGACGACCGGGCCTCGACCATCCACGGAGGCGTCGCCGCCGCCAGCGTCCGGGAGGCGCAGGCGGTCTCGCCGGCGGGGGTCAGCCGGGCCAGGCCGTCGAGGCCCTCGATCCGGTGCACCAGGGCGGTGAGCCGCGGCTCGCAGAACAGCTGCAGGGCTTCCGGGCGCAGCGCCTGGAGCAGGACCGTGGTGCTGTCCAGCCGCCCCTTGACGTTGGCGGCGGTGCGTTCGGCGGCCAGCTGCAGGTCGTCGCGGCGCTGCCGGTCCTGGACCCGGAACTGGGCGTCGGCCTGGAAGGCGCCGAGGGCGAGGACCGGGAGCAGGGCGAGAGCCAGGGCCACGCCGAGACGGAAGCGGATTCCCTGAAACCGGGGGGGAGCCAGACCCCGACCGAGCGCTCGCCCGAGGCGGATCACCTCAGCCCCGGACGCTGCTCAGGCGATCGGCGTCGGCGAGAATGGACCGCATGGCGTCGCCGGCGGCGCGGCCGTCGCGGGCGTAGCCGCCGCGTTCGAGCGTGGCCTGCAGCGCCTTGCGGGCGCGGGAGACGCGGCTCTTCACCGTGCCCACGGCGCACTGGCAGATTTCGGCCGCCTCCTCGTAGGCGAAGCCGCCGGCCCCGACCAGGATCAGCGCCTCGCGCTGCTCCTCGGGCAGGGTGGCCAGCGCCAGGCGGAGCTCGTCGAGGGCGACCGGCGATTCCGGATCGTCGACGGCCACCAGCGTCCGCTCGGCGGCCTCCTGGTCCAGCTGGGACTGGCGCCACGAGCGGCGCTTCTCCGAGTAGAACTGGTTGCGCAGGATCATGAAGGTCCAGGCCTTCATATTGGTGCCCATCTGATAGCTGGCGCGGGCGTCCCAGGCCTTCATCATGGCGTCCTGGGCCAGATCGTCGGCCGCGGTCGGATCGCCGGTGAGCGTGCGCGCAAAGGCGCGCAGGTGCGGGATCAGCGCAACCAGTTCTCCCTTGAAGGCGTTGTCGTCGGCGGAGGGAGGCTTGGGCGGCGGAGTCGCAGCGCCGCTCATGCGCCGCTCCCGCCCGACGAGCGATCGTCGGCCCGGCGGAGGATGTCGAGGAACTCGTCCGGTACCGGTTCGTTCACGACCTCGTCGAACATGTGCCTGAGCTTGACGCCGATCGCCTGCTGGCGAAGGCGCGCTTCCTCGAGGGCGGGACCGCCCGGGGGCGCCGCCTTGCGGGAAGGGTTCGGATTTTCTGTCATCGAATGAACGGCCGCCACCCTGACGCTGTTGCTGCGATTGCCGAGAACGCCAGCGCCGACAGAGGGTTCCTAGGTCGGGCCGGTTTAATGCTCAAGCTCCGTCCGTTTCGGGGAACCGTGACCGATTTGATACGTTGACCCGACCTGCCTGGGTTCCAATTTGAGCGGAACCGCAATCTGTCGGGGAATATCTACATGAGCCTGCTGGCCCGTCTCGCGCCGCATCTGCCCTATGTGCGCCGCTACGCCCGCGCGTTGACCGGAGACCAGACCACGGGCGACAACTATGTGCGGGTGGCGCTCGAGGCCCTGGCCGCCGGCGAGCGCCAGCTGCCGCCGGAGATGACGCCGCGGGTCGCCCTCTATCACGTGTTCCACGCCATCTGGGCCTCGACCGGCGCCCAGCTGGAGGACAAGAGCGGCATGGACGGCGGCCGCGACGACGCCTCGCGCCGCCTGATGCAGATCGCCCCGCGCTCGCGCCAGGCCTTCCTGCTGACCGCGCTCGAGGGCTTCACCCCCTCCGAGGCCGCCCAGATCCTCGACACCGAGGCCATGGACGTCGAGCGGCTGATCGCCGAGGCCCAGTCGGACATCGACGCCGAACTGGCCACCGACGTGCTGATCATCGAGGACGAGGCGATCATCTCGGCCGACATCGAGAGCCTGGTGAAGGAGCTGGGCCATCGCGTCACCGGCACCGCCACCACCCATGACGAGGCCGTCGACGCCGTCGCCCGCCACCGTCCCGGCCTGGTGCTGGCCGACATCCAGCTGGCCGACGGCTCGTCGGGCATCGACGCGGTCAAGGACATCCTCAAGCGGATCGACGTGCCGGTGATCTTCATCACCGCCTTCCCCGAGCGCCTGCTGACCGGGGAGCGGCCCGAGCCGACCTTCCTGATCACCAAGCCGTTCCAGCCGGAGACGGTGAAGGCGGCGATCAGCCAGGCGCTGTTCTTCCATCCGTCGCGGCAACGCGAGGCCGCCTGACGCCACGCCCCCGAAGGCCCCGGTCGCGCGACCGGGGCCTTCGGCCGGCCTATCGTTCGGGCGCCGCCGGCGTGGCCGAGGCCGCCGGAGCGTTGACGTCGGCGGCCGGAACCTCGACCGGGGCGCTCTGGAAGGCCGCCGCGTCGACGGCCTGGTCGCCGTCGTTGGCGTTGGTCTGGGCGAAGCCGCCCTGGCTGACGAACCACATGCCCAGCAGCAGCACCGCGACCGCCGCCAGGGAGACCAGCAGCAGGGTCAGGATGCGCACGCCGCCGCGGCCGCCGCGCACATACTGGGCCTCGACCGGCCGGCCTTGGTGAACCGCGTCGGCGGCCTTGTCGTGGGGGGATTGGTGGGTCATGGCGGGCCTCCGACGACGATTGCGCTGTGCCGTTTCAACGTCCCGGCCGGCGCCGCCGTTCCGGCGCTCGCGCCTCTGGCGAAAAAACTTCGGAACGGCGCGGAACCAGCCATGGGGCTCGCCGTTATCGGTCTGCGGAGGCGACGACGCCCCCCCGACTTGAGACCGGCGCAAGCCGGTCTGTCGCCTCCGCGCCTCATTCTCGATGATGCCACTTTCAGGCGGGTCCCTTGGGCCCGCCTTTTTCTCGGGGCCCGCTGGACAGACGGCGCCGCCCCGTCAAGATGCGCGTCCTGAAAGAAAACGGTGCGCCGGGCCCGACGGCGCGGAGAGGGAGACGGTCATGGCTCGCGTCAATCGGCAGTGGGTTCTGCGCCAGCGGCCACGGGGGCTGGTGAAGCCCGGCGATCTGGAACTGGTCGAGGCGCCCGTGCCGCCCCTCAACGAATCCGAGGTGCTGGTCCGCACCGTCTATCTGTCGCTGGATCCGACCAACCGCACCTGGATGAACGACGCCGAGGGCTATCTGCCGCCGGTGCCCCTGGGCGGGGTGATGCGCGGCCTGACCCTGGGCGTGGTCGAGGAGAGCCGGTCCAGCCGCTTCCGGGCCGGGGATGTCGTCACCCCGCTGTCGGGCGGCTGGGCCGACTACGCCGTCGTGCCGGAGATGGAGCTGCGGCCGGTCCATCGCGCCCCCGGCCTGCCCCTGACGGCCAATCTGTCGGTGCTGGGCATGACCGGCATGACCGCCTATTTCGGGGTCACCGACATACTCAGGCCGCAGCCGGGCGAGACCATGGTGATCTCGGCCGCGGCCGGGGCGGTCGGCTCGATCGCCGGCCAGGTGGCCCGGGCGCGCGGCGCCCGCGTCATCGGCATCGCCGGCGGGCCCGACAAATGCCGCTGGCTGACCGAGGATCTCGGCTTCGACGCGGCCATCGACTACAAGAACGAGGACGTCGGCGAGGCGCTGGACCGGCTGGCGCCGGACGGCGTCGACCTGAATTTCGAAAACGTCGGCGGCGACATCATGATCGCCGTGTTCAACCGGCTGAAGACCCACGGGCGGATGGCGGTGTGCGGGCTGATCTCGGCCTACAACGCCACCAGGGCGCCGCCGTCGCCGAATTTCGCCCGGCTCATCACCCACCGGCTGACGGTGCGGGGCTTCCTGGTGCTGGACTACGCCCACCGCGCCCGCGAGATGGCCGCGGAGATGGGCCCGTGGCTGCACAGCGGCGAGGTCCGGTGGAAGGTCCACATCGACGACGGACTGGAAGGGGCGCTGAATTCCCTGAACCGCTTGTTCACCGGCGACCATGACGGCAAGCTGCTGGTGCGGGTGTCCGAAGAACCCGCCGGCTGAGGGCCCTCGATGAGCGAACCGCTCCACGTCCATTTCGAGGACCTGGCCGTGGGCGAGGTCGTCCCGCTGGGCGCCTGCATGGTCGATCCGGGCGCCCTCGACGCCTTCGTCGAGCGCTTCGCGCCGGGGTGGGACGCGGCCTATGGCGCGCCGGACGCCATGGTCTACGCCCTGTGGAGCCGGCTGTTCGCCGAGAAGGCCTCGGGCTGGGCCCAGTCCAAGGTGCTGGCGGTCGATGGACTGCGCTATATACGCAATCCGCCCGCGGGCGAGCTGATGCGCGGCCGGATGACGGTGATGGGCAAGGATCCGGTCGGCGACGGGAAGGGCATCGTCATCGCCCAGCACGATCTGCTCGACGAGGCCGGCCGGCTGGTCTTCTCCTGCCTGACCCGGGCGCTGCTGGCGCGCAGGTAGGCAACGGGCGGCAGGCAGCAGGCAGCAGGGAGAAGCGGCGCGCAGCAAGAAGGCGGCCCGCCGAAGCGAGCCGCCCTGATGCCTGATGCCTGCTGCCCGTTGCCTGCTTCTTACGCGTTGCCAGCCGTCGGCTGGGCGGCGGCGGCCCGCTGGAAGGCGATGGCGATCAGGCGATCCCAGCCCAGCAGCGAAACCAGATGGGCGTAGATCTGGCCGAGGGCCCCGTTGTCGCGCAGCTCGGCCAGCTTTTCGGCCGGAACCGCCTTCAGCTTGTCTTCCGAGACGGCGTAGTATTCGGCGATCTTCTGCGGCGCGGCGGCGGTGCCGTCGGGGTTGCGCGGGGTGAAATTGGCCTCGCGGGTCTCCAGCAGGTCCAGGTCGGTGAGCAGTTTGACGAAGGCCTCGGTGCGCTGCCGCTCCTGCTCGAAATTGTTGCAGAACTCCATCGCCTGTTCGACGTAGGGCGACGGCTTGCCGTCGTCGAACAGCGGCGTGGCCCCGCCTTCCTTGAGGAAGGCCGCGTCGCGGTCGATGCACAGGATCAGGCGCTTCTGGACCTCGTCATTGGCGAAGACGAACGGATAGCGGCGCACATAGGCGGGGATGTAGGCGTCCGGGCGGAAGGCGCCGGCGTCGCTGACGTAGAGGTTCTCGCCCTGGCGCAGGCCCATGACGGCGACCGGCTGGCGGGCGTCGCCGACGAAGATCACCGGATAGCTCAGCGCCGCCGGGGCGAATTCGGTGACCGTCAGGGGCACGATGTTGGCGGCGGCCGCGAAGGCGTAGGGCTGGTCGACCGGGTCGACGCCGAGCCCGCTGTGGGCCTCGATCGAGAGCGGTTCCGGCCTGCCGTAGAACAGGACATTGCCCGAAAGCGGGCCGGCGGCGTTGGCGGTGGTGTCGGTCATGGACGCGGAACGGGCTCTGGATGAAACAAGGGAAGCGCGCTTCTAGCCCAGACGGAACCGGGCGGCAAACCCGGTTCCCCTGCCCGGGGCAGGTCGTCAGAAGCGCCAGGCGATCCCGGCCCGCAGGCTGCGCCCGGGCAGGGGGGCGATGTCCTTCTGGAAGCTGGCGTGTTCGCGCGCCTCGGCGTCGGTCAGGTTCGACGCCTCGGCGAAGACGGTGAGGTTGCGCCGGTCGAACGGCCGGAGCGCGCCCTTCAGGCTGACGAGGGTGTAGCCGGCCGTGGGCCGCTCGAAGGCGGCGGTGCGGTCCTGGCCGCCGACGCGCCGGACCCCGAGCCCGGCGTCGAACCGGCGCGAGGCCCACTCCAGCCCGGCCGTCGCCGACCAGGGCGGGATGCGCGCGGCCGGCCCGAGGGCGGTGGAGGCCCGCACCCGGTCGGCGGCGCCGGTCAGGGTCAGGCCGCGGTCGCCGCTCTCCCAGAGCCGGTACTCCGCCTCGGCCTCGAAGCCCCGGAAGTCGGCGTCGGTCTGGACATAGTCGAACACCGGCAGGCCGGAATCGACATCGTCGACGCCGGTGGGCCGCAGATCAATGAAGTGGTCGTAATCGGCGGCGTAGGCGTGCAGGTCGAATTCGAACGGCCCCTGGGCGTAATGGACGGTCGCTTCGACCGAGGTCGCCACCTCGGAGTCGAGGTCGATGTTTCCCACCTCGAACGCCCCGGTGGCGGCGTGGGGGCCGCGGGCGAACAGCTCGACCTCGCTCGGCGCGCGTTCGTTGCGGGCCAGGCTGAGGCCGAGGAACAGCGGGGCGGTCGGACGCAGGAACAGGCCCGCCGAGGCCGAGACGTTGGAGAAGTCGCGCTCGCCCGCCAGGCTCTCCAGCGAGCGCCGGTCGAGGCGCAGGCCGCCCTCGACGCCGAGGCCGCCGCGGTCGAGGCGCTGCACGGCGTAGAGGCCCTGTTCGGCGATCTCGGTGCGGGGCACATAGGCCTCGTCGCCGACCGCGTCGAAGGTGCGCCGCAGCCCTTGGGCCCCGATCACCCCCTGCCAGCCGCCGCGCTCGCGCTGGACCAGTTCGAGGCGGGCCTCGGCGCCGTCGGAGATGAACCGCGTGCCGATCTCCGCGCCCTCGAATTCGGTGTGGGCGTAGTCGGCCCGGCCGGCCGACAGGCGGGCGGCGCTGAACGGCCCGGCCTCGAAGGTCAGCTCGCCGCGCAGGTCGTAGCGGGTCTGCTCCAGGCCGATGGAGACGCCCCCGGCCCCGCCCTCCGGGGCCGGGGGGGCGGGTTGATGTGCGTGTCCCGGCACGCCGTAGCGGGTGTCGACGTGTTTCACGGACGCGCCGATGAAGCCGCGCGGGCCGATCCAGCCGAGGCCGGCCCCGTACTGGTCCAGCCGCACGAAGGTGTTGGGGACGGTGCGTTCGTCGCCCGGGGCCTCGCCTTCGGCGTCGAGCCGGGCCCGCGATTCGGCGAAGACCGGGATGGCGTAGTCCGAGGACTCGCGGCTGAAGCCGTCGATGGTCAGCACCAGCGGACCGGCTGCGGCCTTCAGCCGGGCGCCGAAGCTGGCGCCGTCGTCGACGGTCGAGGCCTGGGCCGAGACGTGGCCGTCGACGCCCCCGGGCCGTTCCGAGGGGATGCGGTCGTCGATGATGTTGACCACGCCGCCGATGGCCGAGCCGCCGAAGACCAGGGTCGAGGGGCCGCGCACGATCTCGATGCGCCGGGCCTCGCCCGGATCGACCGCCACCTGGTGGTCGGGCGACACCGAGCTGGCGTCGATCATGCCCAGGCCGTTGGTCAGCACCTGCACGCGCGGGCCGGACAGGCCGCGGATCACCGGCCGGCTGGCCCCGGGCGCGAAACTGGTGCTGCGCACCCCGGGCAGGCCGCTGACCAGGTCGCCGAGGGTGGCGGCCGGGGCCACGGCCAGGTCCTCCTCGTCCAGCACGTCGACGGCCAGCAGGCTGGCGCGGTCGGTGACCCCGAACGGCGCGCCGGTGACGATGACGTCGTCGACGACGACGTCCCGCGCCCCGGGCGGGGTCTGGGCGGCGGCGGTCCCGCCGAGGGCGACGCAGCCGGCGGCGGCGGCGAGAACGAGGGCGGGACGGGAGGTCATGGAGTTGGTGTTATGAAATAACATCACAGGTCGTCAAGCCCGGCGTTGCGGCGTCCGGCGCGAGGGACTAGCTGTGGCGGATGGGCGACGCCTGCCAGCATCACCATGACGACGGCCCGCCCGGGGAGGCGGAGGTCGCGCGCGCCCTCGGCGCGGCCGGGGCCCGCCTCGCCGCCGAGGGCGAGCGGATGACCGCCGCGCGCAGCCGGGTGCTGGCGCTGCTGCTCGGGGCCGGGGAGCCGGTCAAGGCCTATGACCTGATCGCCCGCTTCGGCGAGGACGGGCGGCCGGCCAAGCCGCCGACCGTCTATCGCGCGCTGGAGTTTCTCGAGCGCAAGGGGCTGGCCCACCGCATCGCCTCGA
>NZ_CALMZS010000139.1 GCF_937870815.1 uncultured Brevundimonas sp. | reverse complement strand
CGCAGGTCCTCGTCCGGCGCGGCGCGGCAGCCGCCCTCGCCCTGGACCGGCTCGAGGATGACGGCGCAGGTGGTCGGATCGCGGAAGGCGGCCTCCAGCGCCTCGCGGTCGCCCCAGACCAGCTGGTGGAAGCCCTCCATCGGCGGGCCGAAGCCGTTGGTGTAGCTGGGGTTGGCGGCGGCGTTGATGGCCCCGTAGGTGCGGCCGTGGAACGAGCCGTCGAAGCCGTAGATGTCGATCCGCTCGGGCTGGCCGTTGGCCGAATGGTATTTGCGCGCCGTCTTCAGGGCGCACTCGACCGCCTCGGTGCCCGAATTGGTGAAGAAGACCACATCGGCGAAGGACTTCTCGCACAGGGCGTCAGCCAGGGCCTCCTGCCCCGGAATCCTGAAGATGTTGGAGACGTGCCAGAGCTTTTCGGCCTGTTCGGTCACGGCCGCCACCAGGATCGGATTGGCGTGGCCGAGGGCGTTGGTCGAAATGCCCATGACGCAGTCGAGGTATTCGGTCCCGTCCCGGGCCCACAGACGCGCGCCCTGACCGCGATCCACCTCCAGCGGCGCGCGATTGTAGACACCCATCAGATGTTCGGTTGACACGGAACGGACCTCCAAAAGCGAGACGGCCCCGGCGCCGGATAGCGTCGGGACCGCTGGAACAAGGGTCAGGCCTTGTCGGACGAGGGGCGGGGTTAGTCAACACCGCCCGATTGCCGGTCCAGCCGCTCGACCAGGGCCGCATAGACCTCGCCGGCGGTCTTCACCGTGGCGGGGTCGATATCCTCCATGGTGTCTTCGGCGGAGTGGATCAGCTGGAAGATGCGGGGCGCGAAGCCCTCGGCCAGTCCGTTGCTCTCGCCGCCGTTGAGGGCCAGCCACACCTGGTGGGCGCCGACCTCGTCCTGGAAGCCGAGCGAGACGGTGGGGACGACGGCCGCCGGAGCGGCGCCCTCGCCGTGACCGGCCCCGGAGAAGGCTTGATCATCCGACGGCGGATAGACCGGATAGCCGACGCAATGCATGGCGCGTTCGGCGCAGACCTCGCGCACGGCCCGGGTGACGCCGGCCGACTGCGG
This sequence comes from uncultured Brevundimonas sp., assembly GCF_937870815.1. Taxonomy (GTDB): domain Bacteria; phylum Pseudomonadota; class Alphaproteobacteria; order Caulobacterales; family Caulobacteraceae; genus Brevundimonas. The sequence continues at coordinate 8,368 of NZ_CALMZS010000139.1, read as the reverse complement.
GCCGTTGTTGAGGCCGTACATCATCGTGTCGCCATAGCCGGCGATATCGGAGTTCACGACGGCGGCGACGTTGGTCAGGCCGTGGGCCTCGATCCATTTGCGCGCGCCGATCAGGCCCAGCTCCTCCTGGTCGAACAGGAGGATGCGGACGCGGTGGTTCAGGAGCTTGTCCCTGAGGATCTTCGCGGCCTCGATGACGCCGACCACCGAGGCCGCGTTGTCGATCACGCCCTGGGATATCGATCCGTCGCGCAGCACCAGGGCGTCGTAATGGGCGGTGAGCAGAATCTCGCGCGGGCCGTCGCCGATCGTGACGACGACGTTGCGGCCCTCCATCGCCCCGGTCTGGCGGTTGCCCCCGGCGAAGGTCTTGATGACCGGCTCGAACCCGGCGGCGCGCAGCTGGGCGACGGCGACATCGGTCCGCGCCGCGTTGCTCGGCTGGACATAGGCGGCGACCTGGGCGCGCAGGTCGATGTCCTGGGCGAGCGCCGGAGCGGCGACGGCGATGGCGAACAGGGCCGCAGCGGCGGCGGCGGGCGACCGGAACAGCATGGAACCCCCCTTGAGACGAGGTTCCATGCTAGCACGGCCCGCGCGGTCGCGCACCTTGACTTCCGTGTCAGCTCTTCAGCCGCCAGCCCGAGCGGAACACCAGCCAGCAGGCGACCGCCATGCCGACGGTCAGGGCGGCGCTCATGACCACGCCGATCCACAACACGCTCTCGGCCTGGCCGATGAAGCCGTAGCGGAAGCCGTCGATCAGATAGAAGATCGGGTTGAAGTGGCTGATGGTCGCGAACGGCTCGGGCAGGCGTTCGACCAGGTAGAAGGTGCCGCTGAGGAAGGTCATCGGCATGATGACGAAATTCTGCACTGCGGCCAGCTGGTCGAACTTCTGCGCCCACAGGCCGGCGAAGACCCCCAGCATGCCCATGATCAGGCAGGCGAGGCCGCCGAACCAGACGATGGCGGCGACGTTGGCGACCCCCAGCCGGGCGAAGGGCAGGACGCAGACCGCGGTGACGAGGCCGACGACGAGGCCGCGCGTCGCGGCGCCGAGGGCGAAGCCGATGGTCAGTTCGAGCGGGCTGAGCGGCGGGGTCAGGAAGTCGGTCGCCGTGTTCATCACCTTGGCCTGGATCAGGCTGGAGGAGGCGTTGGCGAAGGCGTTGTTGAGCATGGCCATCATGATCAGGCCGGGGGCCACGAAGTCCGGGAAGGGCGTGCCGTGCAGCGGCGGCCGCGAGCCCTGTAGCGCCACCACGAAGACCAGCATGTAGAGCAGGGTGGTGACCACCGGCCCGGCCACGGTCTGGGCCCCGACCTTCCAGAAGCGGCGCACCTCGCGCAGGTAGAGGGTCTGGACGCCGATCCAGTTGATCCCGGGATAGGAGCGCGGCCGCGGCAGGCCGGAGGGGCGGGTCTGGGCGAGGTCGGTCATGGGGGGCAGATGCGCTGGCGGTCGCGGCGGCGCAAGGGGGGTGTGGGGGGTGGGGGGTGGGGGGTGGGGGGTGGGGTGTCGTTTCCGCTTGCGGGGACCCGGGCCAGACGATTGCGGCTTGCCGGGTCCCCGTCCCCACACCCCCCACACCCCACACCCCACACCCTGCGCCGTTAACCACCCCCACATCTGGTTCCTGTGGACGGACTGATTCGCACATCTTGCGTCTGTTAGGGTGTGGTTTACGATTAGTGGTAGGTCGAGGCCCCGGGAGGGCAGTCACGACCCCATATGTTGAATCGAGACCCCGGAGGGTGGCTATGACCGCAGGCTGGACCGAAGACCGCGTCGGCGCGCTGAAGAAGCTCTGGCTGGAAGGCCAGTCGGCGAGCCAGATCGCCAAACAGCTGGGCGGCGGGGTCACCCGCAACGCCGTCATCGGCAAGGTGCACCGCCTCGGCCTGTCCGGCCGGGCCGCCCCGTCGCAGCCGGCCCGGGCCGCCTTCCGCCCGACCCGCCCCCGTCCCGCCGCCCAGCCGACCCAGGCCCCGTCGGCCCCGCGCCGCATCGAGGCGGTGCAGCCGCGTCCGGCCGCCGCGGCGGCGCCGGCCCCGATGCCCGACCTGCCGGGCACGGCCACGGTGATGACCCTGGGCGCCCACATGTGCAAATGGCCGATCGGCGACCCGTCCTCGGACGAGTTCAGCTTCTGCGGCCGTCGCTCTTCCGAAGGCGTCTACTGCGCCGAGCACGCCCGGGTCGCCTACCAGCCGCAGGTCCGCAAGGGCGGCAAGGACGGCGCCTCCGAACTGGCCCGCTCGCTGCGTCGGTACATCTAGGGGGCGCTATCGCTCGCGACGCGGTCGCTCGCTGCTTGAGCGCGATTTTCGGGTGCGCGGGACATTGTTTCGCGCGCCCGTCGCTTTCCGGTCCAACGACCGTCACGAATGGCTCCTAGAGGGGCCGCCGTCCGCCTCCCGCCGCGTTCGCGCGGCGGAGAGACTGGGGCGGGGCTGCGGTTATCCGGGTTGACGCAGCCCCTCACCCACCCGCTACGCGGGCGGGAGTGATTAGTGACTAGTGATACCGGCTCTTCGTTAGCGGAAGGCCGGCTCGGACCGCGCGGTCGCACCGGCATTGGCCAGCCACTAATCACTAGCCACTAGCCACTCCTTCAGTTCAGCACCCGCCGCTGGCCCGGCACGTCGAGGCTGAAGGCGGGGATGGCGGCCTCGAACGAGCGCCCCGAGGCGTCCGTCATATAGTAGCCGCCGACCATCGAACCCGTTGGCGTGCCGAGCGGGCAGCCCGAGGCGTAGGTGTAGCTCTCGCCGGGCCTGATGACCGGCTGTTCGCCGACCACCCCGGCCCCGCGCACCTCCTCGACCCGGCCCTGGCCGTCGGTGATGACCCAGCGCCGGGCCATCAGCTGGATCGGCGTGGCGGTCAGGTTGACGATCTCGACCTGGTAGGCCCAGACCCAGCGGCCGCCGTCGGGATCGGACTGGCCGGCCAGGTAGCTGGGCCGGACGCGGACCAGCACCCCTTCGGTTTCGGCTTCGTAGGCGGGCGTGTCGTGCATCCGCCCATGGTCGCGTTCACGGCCCGCAGGTCAAGCGGTACGACAGGCGAGACGGGGCGCGGAATCGTGTAATCGGGAGCCATGCAGAGCTTTTCGACCTCCCTCACCGGCATCCTGCCGTCGCAGTCCCTCGAAGCCCTGATCGCCGGCGGCGCGATCGCCTCCGAGACGCCGTTCGACCCCGACCAGGTGCAGCCGGCCAGCCTCGACCTGCGCCTGTCGGACCGGGCCTGGCGGGTGCGCGCCTCCTTCCTGCCGGGGCAGCGCAGGGTCGAGGACCGCATCGCCGACGTGGCCATGCACGCCATCGACCTGTCGGCCGGCTATGTGATGGAGAAGGGCTGCGTCTACATCGCCCGGCTGCAGGAGCGGCTGACCCTGCCCGGGGGACTGATCGCCCGCGCCAATCCGAAGAGCTCGACCGGCCGCGTCGATGTCTTCGTGCGGCTGCTGACCGACCGCGGGGCCAGTTTCGACGACGTCGAGGAAGGCTACGACGGACCGCTGTACCTGGAGATCGCCCCGCAGACCTTCTCCATCCTGGTGCGGCCGGGGACGCGGCTGAACCAGCTGCGCCTCAAGGCCGGCGAGCCGCCCAGGCTGGCGACCCGCAGCGTCGGCGTCGATCTGGAGGGGGCCGACGGGACCATCGTCGGCTTCCGCGGCCGGCGCCACGCCGGGGTGGTCGATCTGGACCGCATCGCCGGCCACGACCCGCGCGACTTCTGGGAGCCGCTGGGCGTGCGGCGCGGCGAGCTGCTGCTGGACCCCGGCGAATTCTACATCCTGGCCTCGCGCGAGGCGGTCGAGATCCCGGTCATGCAGGCCGCCGAAATGACCCCGATCGACCCCTCGGTGGGCGAATTCCGGGTCCACTACGCTGGCTTCTTCGATCCGGGCTTCGGCACCGACGAGGCGCACGGGGCCGGCTCGAAAGGGGTGCTGGAGGTGCGCACCCACGACACCCCCTTCCTGCTGGAGCACGGCCAGATCGTCGCCCGCCTGGTCTACGAACCCCTGACCGAACGGCCGTCGCGACTCTATGGCGAGGGCGGCGGCCACTACCAGAGCCAGGGGCTGAAGCTGTCCAAGCATTTCCGCGCCTGGGCGTGACCCGGAACCCACGCCGCGCCGGCGACGTTCGCCGACCGGAAATTGTCGGTTGGCGCAGCCGCCCGGATCGGGCAGACTCGGGGCCGTTAACGGACCGAGGGAACCGTTGATGCGTCTTGTGACGTTCAGTGCGGGCGTGGCGGCGGCGGCCCTGGCGGCCCCCGCCTCCGTCGTGGCCGCGGAGCCGCCCGCACCGCCCCAGGCGGCGGCGGGTCCGTGGCGGGTCGAGCGCGAGCGTCCGACCACCGTATCCGACCTGCTGGCCCGCCTCGACCGCGACGCGCGCTTCGCCGCCGGCGGGACCGGCCCGGCCGGGGACGGCGGATGGACCGCCTATGCCCCGGCCCGCGAGGTCGCGCCGACCTGGGCCGCCACCAACCGGGACATCTGGTACGGGGGCGAGGCCCGCGGCGACCGGCTGCGCCTGCGCACCGAGGGCCGCGTGCGCCGCGCCGACGGCTCGCCCCTGCCCCCCGGGCCGCTGGATGCGGCGACCTACGAGGCCGAACACTACGACCTGACCTACACGCGCGGCTGGACCGGGACGCTGGGCCAGACGGAGAACGGCCTCGACGTCACCCTGACCCCGCACCTCGGGGTCGGGGTCGGCAGCCGGGGCCAGGTGACGGAGGCGGGGGCCACGCTGAAGATCGGCCGCGACCTCGACCGGCTGGTGCCCGAGGGCGAGGCGGCCTTCGGGCGGCGCGCCCGCTGGTACGTCTACGCCGCCGGCTCGGGCCGGGCGGTGGGCTACAACTGGGCCCGCGACCGGGACGGCGGCTACAACCGCTCCGGCGTCAGCCACGATTCCGGGGCCTTCCTCGGCGACGCCTCGCTGGGCGTGGCCCTGCGCCGCGGCCCGGTGCACAGCTCGATCGGCCTGGTCTATCGCGAGATCGAGGCCGAGGGGCTGCGCGCCGGCCACGGCGTCGACACCGACGTGTCCGAAGGGCTGGTCGCCTTCCAGCTGTCGATCAAGCCGGAATAGGGGCCAGGGGCTAGGGGCTAGGGGCTAGGGGCTAGGGGCTAGGGGCTAGGGCTTAGGTAGAAGACGAATCCGATCGCCGGGAACAGCCTTTCCCTAGCCCCTATCCCCTAGCCCCTAGCCCCCACATCCCCTACCCCCTATTCCGCCCGCGCCACGCCCTCGCGGCGGTCGTCGGCGGCGCCGTCCCAGCGCCAGACGCCGTCGTCGCCCCGTCGCCAGATCGCCCCGTGCAGGCCGGAGGTCTCGCTGGCGTTGGGCCTCAGGGCGACGCCGCGCGCCGCCAGCGCCTCGCGCAGCCCGGCCGGGAAGCGCCCGGTGTCGGCCCCGAAGCCGTCCCCCCTGGCCACCAGGTTGGGCAGGGCGAAGGCCTCCGGCATCGACAGGCCCCAGTCGAGCACGGCGATCAGGGCCTTGGCGTTGTAGGCCAGGATCGACGGCCCGCCCGGCGAGCCGAGGGCGCCGAGCAGACGGCCGCGCCGGTCGAGGATGATCACCGGCGACATCGACGAACGCGGCCGCTTGCCGGGGGCCACGGCGTTGGCCGCCGGGCCGCCGTCGGGACGCCGCGGATCGAACGAGAAGTCGGTCAGCTGATTGTTGAGGAAGAAGCCGGCCGCCATCCGGCCCGAGCCGAACACGCTCTCGACCGTGGTGGTCATGCTGACGGCGTTGCCCGCGGCGTCGACGATGACGAAATGCGAGGTGCCGGCCGGCTCGAGCGTGGCGTCGGGGGCGGCGAACACCCCGCCCGGGGGAAAGCCGGGCTCGGCCGCCCCGACCAGGGTCGGGGCCTGGGCCGCGCGCGCCGCCACATAGGCCGGGTCGAGCAGGCCCTGGACCGGCACCCGGACAAAGGCCGGGTCGCCGACATGGCGGTCGCGGTCGGCGTACATCAGCCGCTGCAGCTGGGCGAAGGCGGTCCAGGCGTCGGCGCTGTCCGGCCCCTCGAGGATCTCGGGCGTGAGCCCGGCCATGGCCAGCAGCTGCAGCACCGCCACCCCGCTGGACGGCGGCGGCGGCACGCAGACGACGTAGATCCGGTAGGGTCGGCACAGGGCCCCGCGCTCGACCGGCGCGTAGGCGGCGAGATCCGCCTCGGCGAGGGCGCCGGGCCGCGGCTCCTGCCGCACGGTCGAGACGATCTCGCGCGCGATCCGGCCGCGGTAGAAGGCGTCGGCGCCGCCCGCCGCCAGCGTCGCCACGGTGTCGGCATAGGCCGGATTGCGCAGCACGTCGCCGGCGCCGTAGCGGGTTCCGTCCGGCTTCGTGAAATAGGCCTCGGCCCAGCGGGTGCGGGCCTGTCCGCCGGGGGCGGCGATGAAGCCGGCCAGCCGCGGGCTGACCACGAAGCCGTCGCGGGCCAGCCGCCCAGCCTCGCCGAACAGTTCGCTCCAGGCCAGACGCCCGTGCTCGGCCTGGGCCATGGCCAGCAGGGCCACCGCGCCCGGCGTCCCGGTCGAGCGGCCGCTCAGCACCGCCTCGGCGAAGGCCAGCGGCCGGCCGTTCTCGTGGAACAGCTCCGGCGTCGCCGCGGCCGGGGCGGTCTCGCGCCCGTCATAGCTGGTCACTTCCCCCGTCGCGGCGTCGTAGAGCATCATGAAGGCCCCGCCGCCGAGGCCCGAGGACTGCGGCTCGACCAGTCCGAGCACCGCCTGGACGGCCACGGCCGCGTCGACCGCCGAGCCGCCGCGCCGCAGCACGCCGAGGCCGGCCTCGACCGCCAGCGGATTGGCGGCCGCCACGAAGGGCCCGCGGGCCGGGGGCGCCGCCGCCGGTCCGGCCCCTCCCCCGGCCCCGCCGGCGCATCCCGCCAGCATCAGGCCGAGGCCGAGGGCGAGGGCGGTCACGGACCTTCGGACGGTCGGGGAAGGGAAGGGGGGAAACAGGCGCATGGGATTTCCGGGTGGGCGGAACGGGGAGGCCCGCAACCTGCCGCGCCCTTGGCCGGGGCGAAACCCCCGTCGTCGTGAAATCAACCCGGGAAAGCCGCCCGCCGGGTCTTGCCCCCCCGTCCCTCCTCCGCTAAAGACCCGCCCTCGCCGTTCGCGGCCAAGCGCGCCCGTAGCTCAGCTGGATAGAGCATCAGACTACGAATCTGAGGGTCGGACGTTCGAATCGTTCCGGGCGCGCCAATTATTCCGATGACCAGGACCTGCCGATTAGCGCTAGGCGTTTTGCTGACCTGCGCGTCGCCGGCCTGCGCTTTTGCTGCAGAGGGCTTCCACACCGACAGGATGCCGGCCGCCGTGCGCGCCATCTGGCCGTCGGTCTATGCCTTCGTGTGCGAAGGCAACGGCAGCGTCTACACCGCCAGCGCGTTTCTGGTGGGGAGGGCCGAGCGCGGCAAGACGTCGACCTACTACTTCATGACGGCCGGGCACGCGGCCGAGGACTGCCAGGCACCACGGCGCTATCTCGCCGAGGACGTTGGCCGGGCCCGCTTCGAGAGCGACGGCATTACCCTGGCGGCGCCGCCGCAACGGCTGCAAGGCGTCAGCACGGTTTACGTCGACGATGCCTACGATCTGGCCGTCGTCAAGGTCGAGGCGAACGCCACACTGCGCATCGGCAATCCGGTGCAGGCCGGCGATCAGTGCGACAAGGCTCTGCGGCAGGAAGTTTACGCCGTCGGCTTTCCCGGCGTCGGCAAGCGCCGCTCCCTGCGCCTCAATCGCGAGGCCAAGCGCTGGAGCACGGGCAGCTTCGTCGGCTACGGCAAGGCCGAGTTCCGTGGGGTCGAGTCGATCTATATCGCTTCGAGCGTCGATTCTCTTCCCGGCAGCTCGGGCGGCCCGGTGGTCGACGAAAACGGCGAGCTGGTCGGCGTCGTCGGCGTCAGGTCGGCGCTGGTGACGACCGCGCTGTACTGCCCGGCGGGCAGCCGCTGAAAGCACAAGATGCCCTGCGCCGCCGTCGGCGAGCTTTCCAGCACGCCGCTCGCCACCGTCACGCCATTGCCATCCAGCAGGTTGACGACGACATCGCGCACCAGCAGCGGCTCGTTGGCGTCGCGCGTCTGACTCCCGTTGCGGTCTTCAAACGCGCGCACGCAGAACTGCCCACCCGTCTGCGCGGAGGCGGGGAGGACGAAGATGACCATCAGCGTCAGGACAAGGATCGCCCAACGTGCCTGGGGTTGAAAACCCCAGGCTGGTATTTGGTTTGGAAGCCCGTAAACGGGCTGGAAGAGGCGTTTAGGCAGCCCGTTTACGGGCTTTTCCTGGCGGTTAGCCCCTGGTTT
>NZ_CALMZS010000138.1 GCF_937870815.1 uncultured Brevundimonas sp. | reverse complement strand
TCCAGCTATCTGTTCAACTCCATGCTGGTGCGGATTCCCGGCGAGGACCGCCTGACCCTGATCTGCCCGACCGAGACCCGCGACAACGCCCGCAGTCGGGCCGTCGCGGAAGGACTGGCCGCCTCCAACGGACCGATCGGCCGGATCGACTACGTCGATGTGCGCCAGTCGATGCGCAACGGCGGCGGGCCCGCCTGCCTGCGCCTGCGCGTCGCCCTGACCGGGGACGAGCTGACCGCGACCAATCCGGCCATGCGCCTGACCGACGACCTGCACGCCCGCCTGTCGATCTGGGCGGCGACCTGGTACCGGGACACGCTCAGCCCCGCCGACCTCGCCGACCCGGCCCTGCTGGACGAGAGCCGCGGGGCGCTGGACGAACTGACAGCCCTGCTCGGTCTCGGCGGCGGCTTCTATCCGTTCCAGCGGGCCTGAGCCCGACACCTAGGCCGCGAACCGCCCGCCCCGGGCCGCATAGGCCTGGGTGCCGCGGGTGAACACCCGGTCGGTCGGCAGGATGGCGTCGATGGCGATGTCTTCGGCGCCCTTCAGCCGGTCGTAGATGGGGCCGAAATCCTGCAGCGTGTCGCGCTTCAGCTGGTCGATGGAGTCGATGACGAAATAGACCTGCTGGAAGTCGTCGATCCGGTACAGGGTCCGCATGACCCGCTCGAGGTCGAAGCCCAGCCGGTTCGGCGACGGGTCCTCCAGGGCGAAGACGCTTTCGGTGGCCGAGGAGGCGATGCCCGCGCCGAAGATGCGCAGCCCCCCGTCGTCCTGCATCAGGCCGAACTCGACCGTGTACCAGTACAGCCGGGCCAGATTCCGCAGCATGCCCAGCGACGCCGCCCGCTGCCCCCCCTTGCCATAGGCCTCCATATAGGCGGCGAAGTCGGGGTCGGTCAGCATCGGCACATGGCCGAAGACATCATGGAAGATGTCGGGCTCCTGCAGATAGTCCAGCTGCTCCGGCCTGCGGATGAACTGGCCCGAGGGGAAGCGCCGGTTGGCCAGGTGATCGAAGAACACCTCGTCCGGCACCAGGCCGGGCACGCAGACGACGGTCCAGCCGGTCAGCGCCTGCAGCTTCGGATTCATCACCTCGAAATCGGGAATGCCGCCCGTGTTCAGGTCCAGCGCTGTCAGCCCCTTGAGAAACACGTCGGCGGCGCGGCCCGGCAGGATCTTCATCTGCCGGGTGTAGAGCGTGTCCCAGGTCGCGTGCTCGACCTCGGTGTAATCGGCCCAGTTCTGGGGAATGGTCCAGTCGGCCGCCGCCCCCTCCGGCGGCGTTGCGAAGACATGCTCGAAATCGGACATGGGGCGCTCCTGCTGTCGGCGGGCTCTGGCGGCCCGTTGCCGCCAATCTAGGCCCGCGCCCGCGCCCGCACCAGAGTTTGCGTCAGTGGATGGCCTGGGGGCGAGGCGCGTGCCGACCTTGGTCGTCGACGGTGAACCAGCGGGCCTCGGCCTCGGGCGCGACCGCCTCCAGTTCGGGATCATGCTCGAGCGCGTCCTCGGGGGCGTAGGCGATGAACCCGCCCTCCGCGCCCAGGGCCAGCACCCGGTAGAAGGGCTGGTCCGGCGAGATGCCGCCCGTGTCGCCGGGCTTGCCGGCGAACACGGGATCGACATCGATCACCACCCCGCGGAAGGCCGCCTCGCGGTGGCGGACGATCTGGCCGAGCCCGAACCTTGCGACGACTGGATTGGTCATGGGCCGCAGATTGCGCCCGCCGACCTGAGCAGTATGACCGCCGCCCCGTTCATTTTCGCGTCACCTGTCCTTGGCGGAAGCGAGGCGACGGGTCTAGGTTGGCGGGGACGGGCGCCGCATCGGACCGCCCACCGTGAAAGTTCGGCCCATGCCGGAGACCGACGACGCGCCCGCGGGCGTCTCCCGGTCCCAGCGTTCAGAGTCCGACGGCCAGCGCGCCCGGGGCGGCGCCTCCGACGGATCCGGCGCATCAGGTCGGGAACCGCCCCTCTACGGGGCCCTCGACCTCGGGACCAACAACTGCCGCCTGCTGATCGCCCGGCCGGCCCGGGACGGCTTCCGCGTCGTCGATTCGTTCAGCCGCATCGTCAGGCTCGGCGAGGGGCTGTCGCGCACGGGCCGTCTCGACGAAGCGGCCATGGAGCGGGCCTACGGCGCTCTCGTCCTGTGCGGCGAGCGGGTCGCCCGAAAGGGCGTGGACCCCGCCCGGCTGATGGCCGTCGCGACCCAGGCCTGCCGCCAGGCCGACAACGGCGCCGCCTTCGTCGAACGGGTCCGCGAGGGCACCGGCCTGCGGCTCCGCATCATCGATCCGATCGAGGAGGCGCGGCTGGCCGTGGAAGGCTGCCTCAACCTGTTCGACAACGCGGCCGAGGCGGTGCTGGTCGTCGATGTGGGGGGCGGCTCGACCGAGCTGAGCTGGCTGAAACGGACCGACGGCGCCTTCGCCCTCGAGGCCTGGATGTCGGCGCCGATCGGCGTGGTCACCCTCGCCGAACGCCACCCCGAGCCGGCGGCCGGGGCCCCTGCCTCCATCGAAGACTGGTATGAGGCCATGGTCGTCGACATGGCCGGGGCCCTGTCGCGGGCGCCGGTCGACCCCGACCTGCGCCAGGTGTTCGAGGCCGGTCGGGCGCACCTCGTCGGCACCTCGGGCGCGATCACCAGCCTGGCCGGCATCCACCTGGGCCTGCGCCGCTACCAGCGCAACCTCGTCGACGGTCTGTGGATGACGCGCGGCGACTGCGAGCGGGCCGCCGCCCGGCTGCTGGAGATGGGACCGGCCGGGCGGGCCGCGGAATCGTGCATCGGGCCAGAGCGCGCCGATCTGGTGCTGGCCGGGGCGGCGATCATGGAGGCGGTGCAGCGCGCCTGGCCCTCGGAACGGGTCAGGGTCGCCGACCGGGGGCTGCGCGAGGGGCTGCTGCTGCAGAGGATGCGCGAGGAGCGCCGCCCGCGGCGCCGGCGCCGGCGGCGGTGATCTGGTTGGTCACCTGAACCGGCAGGGTCACGTCGCAGACCGAGAAATCCGCGCCCCGCGCCGTGCGGGTCTCGTCCACCAGGGCGCGGAAGCGGGACGAGTCGGCGGCCAGCACCTGCGCCGCCGGCCGTTCATCCTCCGGGATGTCGGCCGCCACGCGGACGCGGGTCATGAAGTCCGGCCGGGCCCGGGCCATCATGCCGTTCTCGCCGTCGCCGACCTGCAGCGCCCGGACCACCTCCAGGCCGTCCACCGTCATTCCCCAGACCGTGTAGCGCTTGTCCAGCGCCGGATAGGCCTGGCGCATGATGAAGAACTGGCTGTTGGCGGTGTCGTTGCCGACGTCGCGGGCCATGCCGGCGACGCCGGCGCAGTACAGCCCCCATGCATGCACCTTGCCGTCTCCGGTCTGGGCGAAGGCGGAATCGGGCTGGGTCTGCACCGGCAGGGCGTGGAGGAAGCCCAGGCGCGCCCCGGTCGGCTCGGCCGCGGACGCGAAGGGCATGGACGGGTCGCGTCGAAAGGTGAATTCGCCGACCAGGTCGGGATAGGGGCTCTGGCCTTCGCCGTTGCCCAGCGGGTCGCCCGTCTGGGCCATGAACCCGTCGATCACCCGATGCCACGGCACATTGTCGTAGAAGCCGCGCCGGGCCAGCAGCTTGATCCGCTCGACGTGCAGCGGGGCCGCCTCCGGAGCGAGTTCAACGAGGATGCGGCCCTTGGTGGTGTCGATGACCAGAAGGTTTTCGGCGGGAACGGTTCGCCACTCGCCCGGGGCCGGCGCGGCCTCGGCGGTCGCGGCCGGCGGCGGCGCGTCGGCCTGCCGGGCCGCGGCGGGCGCGGCGGCCAGGGCGACGGCCAGCCACGCGGCGGCGGAAATCGACTTCATGGCGTCCTCCCCGGGCATCCAGACAGCGGCTCAGCCTCCGACGATCTCGACCGGCGGCTGCACGTCGCACACGCTGAAGGCGGCGCCGCGGCGGGCGCGCACCCGTTCGACCTCGGCCTGCAGCGCCGTCCCGGCCGCCACCCGCACGGCCGGCCGCTCGCCCTCGGGCAAGGCCGCCGCGGTGCGGGCGCGGATCATCAGGTCGGGATCGTCCACCTGGCCGTTCCGGGCCTCGGCGCCCGCCTTGAGCGCGCGCACCGTCTCCATCCCGGACACCACCCGGCCGAATGGCGTATAGCGGCCGTTCAGCTCGTCCTTGGGACCGGTCATCAGGAAGAACTGGCTGTTGGCGCTGTCGACGGCGTCGGCGCGCGCCATGCCGGCGACGCCCGGGCAGAACAGGCCCTGGGCCCCCGCCTTGAAGTCGGCGGTGACCATCATCTGGGCGTCCGGCTGGGTCAGCACCGGGACCGAGCCGACGATCCCCGCCTGGCCCCGGGGCGTCGCCATGACCGGCACGAAGCCCGCGTCCCGGCCGCGCCGGAACTCGAACTCCGCCGGCAGGTCGGGCAGGTCGCTGCCGCCCTGGCCCGTGCCCTGGGGATCGCCGGTCTGGGCCATGAAGTCCGGGATCACCCGATGGAATTTCAGCCCGTCGTAGAAGCCCCGGTCGGCCAGGGTGCGGACGCGGTCGACCGCCCGCGGCGCCACCCGCGGCTCCAGTTCGACCAGGATGCGGCCGTGGACGGTGTCGATGACGAGCAGGTTCTCGGGAGCGACCACGCGCCACTCGGGGACGCCGGCGGCGGTCTGCGCCGGGGCCGGCGCGACGGCCAGCAACGAGAGGGAAAGGGCGGCGGCGACGATCTTCAAAACGGACTATCCCTTGACCTTGGCCCGCACCGCCTGGGCGACCGCGGGGCTGACGAAACTGTCGATCGCCCCGTCGAGCCGGGCGATCTCCTTGACCAGCCGCGAGGCGATGGCCTGATGCCGCGGGTCGGCCATCAGGAAGACCGTCTCGATGTCGGCATTGAGGCGCTGGTTCATCGCCGTCATCTGGAATTCGTATTCGAAGTCGGAGACGGCGCGCAGGCCACGGACGATGATATTGGCGTCCAGCGACTCGGCGAAATGCATGAGCAGGCTGTCGAAGGCCTGGACCTCGACCTTCGCCCCGAGATGGGCGACCTCGGCGCGCAGCATGACCACCCGTTCGTCGGTGGTGAACAGCGGTCCCTTGTCGTCGTTGCGCGCCACGCCGATGACCAGGCGGTCAACCAGCTTCACGGCCCGGCCGATGATGTCCATATGCCCGTTGGTGACCGGATCGAATGTGCCTGGATACAGGCCGATGCGCATGCGTTCCTCCCCGCCTTTCCAGCGGTTTAGCAGGTGGGGCCGGAGCGGCCTAGATCGGCTGCGGCGCGTTCGACGCCCAGATCGCCTTCAGGGCTTCCAGCGGAACGGCGTCCGGATCGAACGTCTGGTCGCCGATCGAGGCGACCGGGCAGGCAGGCGTGGCGCTGTTGCAGATGAAGGCGCCGTCGAAGCGGGGCAGGGCATCCAGCCGCACCGGCTCGACCCGGACGGGGACGCCGCGGGCCTCGAGACCGCGCTGCAGCAGGGTCAGGGTGACGCCCGTCAGCATCGGCGCCTCGGGCCAGATCACCTCGCCGCCGCGTACGAAGCCGATATTCCACAGGCTGCCCTCGGAAATCCGTCCGTCCCCGTCGGCGAACACGGCGTCGTCGAACCCGGCCGCGCGGGCCAGCCGCCGGGCGCGGATCAGGCCGAAATTGGCGGTGTGCTTCAGGTGAGCCGCCTCCCGCCCATAGGTCTGGACCTGAAGCCGCAGGCTTTCCGCCAGCGGCGGCGGCGGCGGAAAGGCGCCGATCATCACCTTCGGCCGGCCGGTCCAGCTCGGCGTGCGCGGCCAGACCTCGGGCGAGAACAGGCTGACCCGCAGCCAGCAGTCGCCCCGGCCGTCCACGGCCGAGCGCATCAGCTCACGCAGACGGGCCTCGCCCACGCCCTCGCCGAACAGCTCCAGCGCCGAGGCGTCCAGGCGGGCCAGATGCAGATCCAGCCCGCGGACGCCGCCCTGCTCGACCCGGAACGAGGTGTAGGCGCCGTAGTTCGCCAGCGCCAGATAGGTCAGGTCGCCCTCTGAAACGGGCTCCCCATCCACCAGCACGGTGCGATCGGCGGCCATGGATCAGGCGTCGCCGCCTTCACCCTCCGCGCCGTCCAGCTCCGCGTCCTCGCCTCCGCCGCTGTCCGGCAGGCGCTCGACCGAGACGACCCGCTCGCCTTCCGCAGTGCGGAAGATGGTGACGCCCTGGCTGGCGCGACCGACGATGCGGACCTGGCCGGCCGGGGTGCGGATCATCTGCCCGCCGGAGGTGACCAGCAGCAGGTCGTCGCCGTCCTCGACCGGGAAGGACGCCGCCAGCCGGGTCCCGGCGCGGCCGCCGAGCCCGTGCGCCGTCAGCCCCTGGCCGCCGCGGCCGGTGCGCCGGTACTCATAGGCCGACGAGCGCTTGCCGAAGCCGGTCTCGGTGACGGTCAGGATGAACTGCTCGGCGGCCCCCAGCTCGGCGATCCGCTCGACCGACAGGGCGGCGTCCGCCACGACCTCGTCGTCGGCCTCGACCGGCGTCTCATCCTCGTCGCCCGCCGCCCTGCGCATGGCGTTGGCGTGCCTGACATAGGCGGCCCGCTCCTCCGGCGTGGCGTCGACCCGGCCGAGCACGGCCATCGAGATGACCTCGTCGTCCTTCTGCAGGCGCACGCCGCGGACGCCGGTCGAGTCCCGGCCCTTGAACACCCGCACGTCGTCGGCCTTGAAGCGGATCGCCCGCCCGAGCGCCGTGGTCAGCATGACGTCGTCCTCGGCCGTGCACAGGGCCACGCCGACCATCCGGTCGCCGTCCTCCAGCTTCATGGCGATCTTGCCGGCCCGGTTGACGGTGGCGAAATCGCTCAGCTTGTTCCTGCGCACGTCGCCGGACTTCGTGGCGAACATGATGTCGTACTCCGCCCAGTCCGCCTCATTTTCCGGCAGGGGCAGCACGTTCATGATGCTGTCGCCCGGCTCGATCGGCAGCAGGTTGACGAAGGCCTTGCCGCGCGACTGCGGATTGCCCAGCGGCAGCCGCCAGGTCTTCAGCTTGTAGGCCTTGCCGTTGGTGGCGAAGAACAGCACCGGCGTGTGGGTCGAGGCCGAGAACACGCCGACCACGGCGTCGTCGTCCTTCATGGCCACGCCCGAGCGGCCCTTGCCGCCGCGATGCTGGGTCCGGTAGGCGTTCAGCGCCACCCGCTTGACGTAGCCGCCGTGGGTGACGGTGACGACCATGTCCTCGCGCGGGATCAGGTCCTCGTCCTCCAGTTCGAAATCGCCCTCGCCGATCAGGGTGCGGCGCGGCACGGCGAACTCGCCCTTCACCCGGACCAGGTCCTCGCGGATCACCGCCAGGATGTTGGCGCGGTCCGACAGCAGGGTCAGGTGGCCCTGGATGGTGTCGGCCAGCTCGCGCGCCTCGGCGAAGATGTCGTCGCGGCCGAGGCCGGTCAGCCGGCTCAGCGTCAGCGCCAGGATGGCCCGGGCCTGCTCGTCGGTCAGGTTCAGCTTGTCGCCCTCGACCAGCATCGAGCGCGGATCGGCGATCAGCTCGATCAGGGCCATCATGTCGCCCACCGGCCAAGCCTTGGCCTGCAGCCGTTCGCGGGCCTCGGCCGGATCGACCGACGAGCGGATGATGTGGATGACCTCGTCGATATTGGCCACGGCCACGGCCAGACCGACCAGCACATGGCCGCGGTCGCGGGCCTTGGCCAGTTCGAACTTGATGCGGCGGACCACCACCTCTTCGCGGAACTCGAGGAAGGCCTCGAGCAGCTGGCGCAGGCCCATCTGCACCGGCCGGCCATGGTTCAGGGCCAGCATGTTGACGCCGAACGACGACTGCATGGCCGTGAAACGCCACAGCTGGTTCAGCACCACGTCGCCGGAGGCGTCGCGCTTCAGCTCGATGACCATCCGCATGCCGTCGCGGTCGGACTCGTCGCGGACGTCGGAGATGCCCTCGATCCGCTTCTCGCGGACCATTTCGACGATGCGCTCGATCAGGGTCTGCTTGTTGACCTGGTAGGGCAGTTCGGTGACCACGATGGCCTCGCGGTCCTTGCGGATGGTCTCGATCGTGGCCTTGCCGCGCACCACGACCGAGCCCCGGCCCTCGCGCAGGGCGTTGCGGGGCGCGGTCCGGCCCATGATCTCGCCGCCGGTCGGGAAGTCCGGCCCGGGGACGAGGTCCAGCAGGGCGTCGTCGCCGATGGCCGGATCGTCCAGCAGGGCGATGCAGGCGTCGACGATCTCGCCAAGGTTGTGCGGCGGAATGTTGGTGGCCATGCCGACGGCGATGCCGCCCGCCCCATTGACCAGAAGGTTGGGAATCCGCGCCGGCAGGACGACCGGCTCCAGCTCCTTCTCGTCGTAGTTGGGCTGGAAATCGACCGTGTCCTTGTCGATGTCGGTCAGCAGGGCCACGGCCGCGGGAGCCATCCGCGCCTCGGTGTATCGCATCGAGGCGGGCATATCGCCGTCGACCGAGCCGAAATTGCCCTGGCCGTCGACCAGCATCAGCCCCATCGAGAACGGCTGGGCCATGCGCACCAGGGCCATGTAGACCGAGGCGTCGCCGTGCGGGTGGAAGCGGCCCAGCACGTCGCCGACGACCCGCGCGCATTTCGAATAGGCGCGGTCCGGCGTCATCTTCAGGTCGTGCATCGAGTACAGGATGCGGCGGTGAACCGGCTTCAGCCCGTCGCGCGCGTCCGGCAGGGCGCGCGAGACGATGACGCTCATGGCGTAGTCGAGATACGAGCGGCGCAGCTCGTCCTCGATGGTGATGGTGGAGATATCGCCGCCTGCGCCCGACGAAGGCGGCAGGGCGTTGTCATAGGTGTCGTCGGTCAAGGAAATCGGGCTTTGAATGGCCGGAATCGGAACGTGATCCGCTGACGGTTTTCTAGCATCCGGGGGCTGCGGAGGCAAAGCGAAGCCGCCGAACGACGCCCGCTACGCAGGGATTTTGACCCATGCGCCCCGTCCGCGTCGCCGCCCTCGCCATCGCGCCCGTCGCAGCCGCCCCGTGAATCAGGCTCCAGCCGGGCTGGCCGGCCTCAGTCGGCCCGGAACTGCAGCTCCGCCAGCCGGGCGTAGAGGCCGCCGCGGGCCATGAGCGCGGCGTGGGTCCCCTCCTCGACCACCTGGCCGTCGTCCATCACCACGATGCGGTCGGCCCTGAGGACGGTGGCGAGCCGGTGGGCGATGACGATCGTGGTGCGGGCGGCCATGGCCGACTCGAGGGCCGCCTGCACCAGCCGCTCGCTCTCGGCGTCCAGGGCCGAGGTCGCCTCGTCCAGAAGCAGGATCGGGGCGTCGCGGACCAACGCCCGGGCGATGGCCAGCCGCTGCCGCTGGCCGCCGGACAGGCTCTTGCCGCGCTCGCCCAGGGGCGTGTCGAAGCCTTGCGGCAGGGCCTCGATGAACCCCAGGGCCTGGGCCTCGCGGGCGGCCGCCCGCACCTCGTCTTGGCTGGCCGTTTCTCTACCGAAGCGGATGTTTTCGGAGGCGGAACCGGAAAACAGCGGGGCCTCCTGCGAAACCCAGGCGAAGCGGTCGCGCACCGCCGTGGGATCGACCTCGCGCACGTCGACGCCGTCCACGGAAACCACGCCGGCCTGCGGGTCGTAGAAGCGCAGCAGCAGGCGGAACACCGTGCTCTTGCCGGCTCCGGACGGACCGACCAGGGCCACCGTCTCGCCGGGCCGCACGGTCAGGGAGAAGCCCTTCAGGGCCGGCAGGTCGGGCCGGCCGGGGTAGCTGAAGTCCACCGCCGACATGGACACCTCGCCCACCGGGGGCCGCGGCAGGGGGCGCGGCGAGGCCGGCGCGGCGATCTGGGGCGCGCTGCGCATCAGCTCGTCGATCCGCTCCATGGCCCCGGCCGCCTTCTGGACGTCGCCCCAGCTCTCGCCGAGCGCGCCGACGGCCGCGGCCGAGAACACCGACAGCAGCACGAACTGCAGCAGGGCGCCGGGCGTCATGCGGCCGGCGATCACGTCCTGCGCTCCCAGCCACAGCACCAGGGTGACGCCGCCGAACATCACCGCGATGATCATCGCCGTCATCAGGGCCCGCGCCCGGATCCGGACCAGCGACACGCCGAAGGCGGTTTCGACCGCTTCGCCGAAGCGGGCGATGGCGCTCTTTTCGCGCCCGAAGGCCTGCACCGTCTCTATCGCGTCGACGCTCTCGCCGGCGAAGCCGACGGCGCTGGCGAAGCGGTCCTGCGACGCCACGGTCAGCCGGCGCACCTTGCGCCCGAACAGGAACAGCGGCCCCAGCAGCAGCGGCACCACCAGCAGCACCAGGCCGGTCAGCTTGGGGCTGACGATGAACAGCAGGATGGTCCCGCCGATCAGGGTCAGGAAGTTGCGCAGGGCGTAGGACACCGAGGTCGTCAGCAGGGCCTCGACCAGGGCGATGTCGGTGGTCAGGCGCGACAGCACCTCGCCGGTGCGCATCCGGGCGTAGAACGACGGGTCCAGCGTCAGGATGCGCTCGAACAGGCCCTTGCGCACGTCGGCGACGACGCGCTCGCCCGTCTTGGTGACGAAGAAATAGCGGACCGCGGTGGCGAGGCCGAGGAACAGGGCGTTGGCGGCCAGCACCAGGAACCACAGGTTCAGCTGCTCGCCCCCGTCGCTGAAGCCGTTGTCGATGGCCCCCCGGGCGGTCACCGTCAGGCCCAGCGAGGCGACCGTCGACAGGACGAGCCATACGGCGGCCATGGCCATATGCCCGCCATGGCGCAGGGCGTAGGGCAGCAGCCGGGCCAGCGGACGGACGTCGCGGCGCCGGGCCCGACGCGCTCCGGCCTCGCCCATCTGTTCGATCAGCAGGGCGCCGGCGCCCGGCCGTCCGCGAAGGTCGGCGGCGTCGGAGGCGGGAGCGGTGGTATCTGTCATGGCGCGCGCCTCTTGCCCCGGAACGCCCCCCGGTGTAAACGCCGCCGCTCATTCCCGCCCAGCCCTTCCGCAGGGATGTCGGCGGGTTTTCTCATTTTCGCGCACGGACGGTCGGCATCGTCACCGCGCAGAGACCGGACAACGACCATGAAGGCCGATACCCACCCCGACTATCATTTCATCACCGTGACGATGACGGATGGAACCACCTACAGGACCCGCTCGACCTACCAGAAGGAAGGCGCCGTGCTGAACCTGGACATCGACCCGCTGACGCACCCGGCCTGGACCGGCGGCAACCAGCAGCTGATGGACCGCGGCGGCCGGGTCTCGCGCTTCAACAACAAGTTCGGCGGCTTCATCAAGAAGTAGGTCTGGCATTGGGGCCACACCCGCGGCCAAGACGTTCACGAAGGCGTCGGTTCCCGGACCGGCGCCTTTCTGTTTGTCAGGAACGCCGATAACATGATGGTGTTGGACCACCGGTGGCGCGACGCAAGTCCCGCGTGGCATGGGCGAAGAGCATAGTGATGAATCGACGGCAATTGGGTCTGGGCGCGGCGGCCGCGGCCCTCGCGTCGGCCAGCGGGATGGCCGCGAGGGCCCAGACCCGCGATCCCGCGGCTGTCGCCTTCTACGACACCTTCAACGACCAGCTGGCGCGGCTGCCGACCGCGATCCAGCCGGACGTGCGCGCCTTCTACGAGATGAACGGCTGGCGGCCGGTGTGGACGCCGGAACGCCTGCGCGGCCTGCGGGCCGTCGCCGGACGCGCCGAACGTCACGGCCTGTCCCAGGGCGATTTCTTCGACTTCGACGCCCTGGCCTCCGCCCCCGCGGCGGCCGAGATGCGCACCACGGCGGCCGCCCTGGGCTATGGCCGGGTGCTGGCCGAGGGCCGGGTGCGGCCGGAGACCGTCGAAGACCTGTGGGAGATGCAGAAGAATCGCGTCGACCTGCCCGCGGGCCTGAACGACGCCCTGGCCCAGAATCAGCTCGTCGACTGGTTCGAGGGGCTGGCCCCGACCGACATCGGCTATGCCAACCTGTCGGCCGGCTATGTGCGTTACCGCCGGATGATCCGCGACGGGCGCAGCTGGCCGGCGTTCCGGCCGGGCCCGACCATCGAGCCGGGCATGAGCGATCCGCGCATTCCGGTCCTGATCGAACGGCTGGTCGCCGAGGGCGACCTCGCCCCGGCCGCCGGCGCCCGCCCGCCCGGCATGGAGACGGTCTACGGCCCCGAGCTGGAAGAGGCCGTGCGGGGCTTCCAGGTCCGGCACGGCCTGGCCTCCGACGGCCGCATCGGCGTTGGCACCCAGCGCTCCCTGTCCGCCTCGGCCGAGGATCGCGCCCGGCAGATCGCCCTCAACCTCGAGCGCCGCCGCTGGCTGAAACGCGACATCGCCCCCGAACGGATCGAGGTCAACACCGCCGCGGCCATCATGGTCTACTGGAAGGACGGCAAGCCGGTCCATTCGAACCGCGTCATCGTCGGCTCGCCGGCCCACCAGACGCCCAGCCTGGAGAAGCAGTTCGCCTCCGTGGTGGCCAATCCGCCCTGGTACGTGCCGGCCTCGATCGCGCGAAACGAAATCCTGCCACGGGGCCCGGCCTATCTGGCCAGCCAGAACATGTACATCTCGAACGGCATGGTCATCCAGCGCGCCGGCCCGACCGCCGCCCTGGGCTATGTGAAGTTCGAACTGCGCGACAGCTACGCCATCTTCCTGCACGACACGCCGGCCAAGTCGGCCTTCAGCCTGGCCATGCGGCAACGCAGCCACGGCTGCGTGCGGGTGCAGGATGCGGTCGAGTTCGCCCGCCTGCTGTTGTCGCCCGATCCGGTGCTTCTGGCCCAGTTCGACGCGGCCCAGGACGCGCGTCAGACCAGGCGCATCCAGACCGGCCGCGAGATCACCGTGCGCCTGCTCTACTGGACGGCCTTCGTCGACGGCCAGGGCCGCGTGGCCTTCCGCGAGGACGTCTACGGGCGCGACGACAAGCTGGCCGCCGCGCTCGGCATCGCGGTCAGCCTGCCCAAGGTGGTGGACGACGGCGGCGGCCGCGACGCCGACGACGTCGGGCCGTAGGCGTCAGTTCCGGAACGCCGCCGTCAGCCGGTCCAGCTGGCTCTGCACCGGATTGACCGCCTCTTCCTCCGGGGCGTCCAGATACATGCGCCGGTCGAGGTGCAGGACCCGGTCGTACAGCTTCTCGGCCCGGACCAGATACTCCACCAGGGCGATCGGCAGCTCGGGGTGGGTCGGTCCGGCCTCGATGTTGCGGTCCGCCAGCCGATAGCGGTCGGCGCACGCCGCCGCCGCGGTCATGTCGCCCTCGCGCACCGCCCGCTGCACCAGCAGCCAGGACGCGATCTGCATCAGCCGGGTGGTCAGCTTCATGCTCTCCCCGGCGTAGGCCAGGGCCGTGGCGCGCGACAGCAGCTTGGACTCGCGCCGCCCGTCGCCGTCGAGATAGGCCGCGGTCTCCTCGACCAGTTCCATCCCCTCGCGGAAGGTGCGGTCGAACAGCTCCGACCGGGCGAAGTCGTCGACGACGGCCGCGCGGCTTCGTCCGGCGGGGGGCATGGGATGGTCGCTGGGCATCAACTCGGTCTGACTCATGTGCGAGGCGCATCCGTAACACGGCCGGCACGGTTTCGCGCGGTGCATGAGCCGTTTGCAACGCCCATGCCAACCGGCTGATTCAAGGAGGTTTCAGGAGCGGAAATTGAACATGGCGTCGGCGGCGTTACGCTGCGAGGACTTGCCCTCGATGGCGGCGTTCGAGCGCGCGATCTCCGCTTCGAGCCCGGCGATACGCTGTTTCAGGTCCTCGACCGAATAGCCGTCCAGGTCCTCGCGCGTCAGCGCGATCAGGGGGGCGCCGCGCGCCGGACGGGGCTCCAGATCCTCGAACATCACCGCCTCCTTCTTGGCCAGTCCACAGGCAAGCGGCTATCTGAACGCCCGGACAGGGACGATTGCAAGAACGGGGAGCCGATGCGGGCTGTCGAAATCACCGGCGGGTCGGGTCCCGCGGAGGCGCTGACGCTGGTCGAAAAGCCCGATCCGGTCGCCGGGCCGGGCCAGGTCCGCATCCGCGTGCGCGCCGCCGGGGTCAACCGCCCCGACATCCTGCAGCGCCTCGGCCGCTATCCGGCCCCGCCGGGCGCGTCCGACATCCCGGGACTCGAGGTCGCCGGCGAGGTCGACCAGACCGGCGAGGGCGTCTCCCGCTGGGCCGTCGGCGACCGCGTCTGCGCCCTGCTCGGCGGCGGCGGCTATGCGGAATACGCCGTGGTCGACGCCCGCCACGCCCTGCCCGTGCCCGACGGCCTCGACCTCGTTCAGGCCGCCGCCCTGCCCGAGACGGTCTGCACCGTCTTCGCCAATGTCTTCGAGGCCGGCGCGCTGAAGGCCGGCGAGACCCTGCTGATCCACGGCGCGACCAGCGGCATCGGCGTCACGGCGATCCAGATGGCCCGGGCGGCGGGCGCCAGGGTGATCGCCACCTCCCGCGGCGCGGCCAAGGCGGAGGCCGCCCGGGCCCTCGGCGCGGATCTCAGCCTCGACGCCGGCTCCGACGACCTGGAGGCGGCCATCACGGCCTTCGGCGGCGTCGACGTGGTGCTCGACATGGTCGGCGCCGACTACGCCGCCCTGAACCAGGCGGTGCTGAAGCCGTTCGGCCGCTGGGTGGTCATCGCCACCCTGTCCGGCGCGCGGGCGGAGATCGACCTCGCCCGGCTGATGATGAACCGGATCGTGCTGACCGGGTCGACCCTGCGCGCCCGCCCGGCGGACGAGAAGGCCCGGCTGATCGCGGCGGTCGAGCAGAGGGTCTGGCCCTGGGTGGCGGCCGGCCGGGTCCGCCCGCCGATCGAGGCGACCTTCCCGCTGGAGCGGGCCGCGGCCGCCCACCTCAGGCTCGAGGCCGGCGACCATGTGGGCAAGGTCGTGCTGACGACCTGACCTCACCAGCGGCCGCGGCGGCCCACCGGACGGAGCGACGAGATGCGGTCGTTCATGCCGTGCTGTTGCAGGTTCCAGACGTCCTCGCTGAACGTGCGGCAGACGCCGCGGAAATAGGCGTCGGTGCAGGCTTCCCACACGCCGCGGAAACGCATCGAACTGATCACGTCGTTGAAGCCCGAATTGCGCAGATTCGGGATCGCTCCGCGGAAGGTGGCCGAGGCTCCGCGATAGTGGGCGTCGCGATAGACGGTGATCTCGCCGCCACCCTGACGGGGCCAGCCGTGCCCGTAGCCGTCGCCGTAGTCGTCGCCGTAGTCGTCGCGGCGGCGGTCCTCATAGGTCCCGCGGTAGGGACCGCAGGCCAGCCGGCCGTTGTCGTTGCGGATCTCGTAGTCTGAACAGCGATTCAACTCGATCGACGTGCCGCGGACATCGCCCCGGCGGTCGCGGCAGTCGGCGTAGAGCCGGCCGCGATTGACGTATTCGCCGCTGCAGCTGTCGCGGTAGTCGCCCCGCGGGGCGACATAGGGCGCGGCCTGCTGGACCGGGCCGGACATCAGGGCCGCCGCGGCGAGGGTTTCGACAAGCATGGGTTCCCTCCATCGAGATTTCCACGACGCGCAAGGCGTCGGCGCCACACTGTCCGGCCTCGCGGATGAACCGTGGCTGTATGCGGATGTCGGCTTTCGTTTTCTTTTGCCGCGAATGGGCCTATATCGAACCCTTCAGCGCCCGGCCGAAAGGTCGGGCGCCGTCGTCTCCGGAGTCCGCCGCGGCGGGCTGAAACAGAAGCAAAGACGCTCATGACCGACATCCTGATGCCCAAGGCCACCGCGGTCTGGCTGGTCGACAACACCTCCCTCACCTTCGAACAGATCGCCGACTTCTGCGGCCTGCATCCGCTGGAGGTGCGCGGCATCGCCGACGGCGACGTGGCCCGCGACATCCGCGGCGCCGATCCGCTGGTCAACGGCCAGTTGACCCGCGAGGAGCTCGACAAGGCCCAGAACGACGAAAACTACCGCATGCAGGCCGTGGTCAGCCGCCACGCCGAACTGCTCAAGAGCCACAAGCCGGCCCCGAAATACACGCCGGTGTCGCGGCGGCAGGACCGTCCCGACGCCATCGCCTGGTTCGTCCGCAATCACCCCGAGGTGACCGACGCCCAGATCGCCAAACTGCTCGGCACGACCAAGTCGACCATCGAGAGCGTGCGCAACCGCACCCACTGGAACAGCCCCAACATCAAGCCCGTCGACCCGGTGACGCTGGGCCTGGTCGGCCAGCTGGCGCTGGACGAACTGATCAGGAAGGCGGCCGAGAAGAAGGCCAAGGACGACGCCAGGAAGGGCGGCGCCACCCTGCAGCCCGCCGACGCCGCCGAGCCCGCCGAGCCGGAATTCGTGCCCGAGGCCCGCGAACGGCGCGGAGCCGAGCCGACCGCCGAGTCGGTGTTCGGCAAAAAGGACTGACGAAAACGGCCCCGGAGCACGCCCCGGGGCCGACCTCTGGTTTCAGTGCGGGAGGCGGAGCTAGTGGGCCCGCGCCTCCAGGCTGGTGATCTGTTCCTTGAGCCGGAGCTTCTTCTGCTTGAGCTCCCTTACACGAAGCGGGTCCGTCGAAGGGTGGGTCATTTCCCGCTGGATGGTCTGGTCCAGCAGGCGGTGACGATTTCCCAGTTCGCGGATACGAGCTTCGATGGTCATGGCTTGCGCCTCCATGTCATAGGGACCACTAGATTGAGCGCCCGGCTTGACCGGCTGTGGAATCACTTTCCGGTGAGGCCGCCGGCCGTCCGGACCCGACGACCGTGGACCCGAATATGGCCGATGATGTGAACGGAGCCGTACGGAACCCGCCGGCGCCGCCCCGCCCGCGCCTCGTCGTCGGAATTTCCGGAGCCTCCGGCGCAGCTTACGGGGTCCGGGCCCTTGAGGCGCTGCGTGACCTCGGGGTCGAGAGCCACCTCGTCGTCACCCGCGCGGCCCTGCTGACGCTGTCCCAGGAGACCGATCTGTCGGCCGACGAGCTGATGGCTCGCGCCGATGTGGCGCACCGGCTGAACGACGTCGGCGCCTCGATCGCCTCGGGGTCGTTCCGGACCATGGGAATGATCGTCGCCCCCTGTTCGGTGCGGACGATGAGCGAGATCGCCACCGGGGCGACCTCGACGCTGCTGACCCGCGCCGCGGACGTGGTGCTGAAGGAGCGCCGGCCGCTGGTGCTGATGGTGCGCGAGACGCCGCTGCATCTGGGCCATTTGCGCACCATGACGGCGCTGACCGAGATGGGCGCGATCATCGCCCCGCCCCTGCCCGCCTTCTATGCGAAGCCTGCCTCGATCGAGGAGATGGTCGACCAGTCGGTGGGCCGGGCCCTGGACCTGTTCGGGCTCGAGTGGTCGGGGGTCCGCCGCTGGGCGGGGCTGAAGGCCGCGCCGGCGAAATGACGGCCGGCGACTCCCTCTGGACCTGGGCGGTGCGGGCCTATGGCTCCCGGGGCGTGGCCGAGGCCTGCCTGCACCTGCAGGACGCCGCCGGCCAGAACGTGCCGCTGCTGCTCTGGGCGGCGTGGGCGGCGCGGACCGGGCGCGCCCCCGACGCCGACACTCTGGAGGCGGCCTGCGACATCGCCCGGGCCTGGCAGGAGGCGGTCATCGCGCCGCTGCGCGAGGTGCGCCGCGCGCTCAAGGGCCGCAACCCCGATCTGGACGACGCCGACCGCGAGGCGGTCCGCGCCCAGGTCAAGGCCGTGGAGCTGGAGGCGGAGCGCCGGCTGCTGGCGGCGCTGGAGGCGCTGACCCCGGCGCCGGAGGGTGCCCCGCGCCCGGTGCTTGCGGCCCTGATCGCGGCGGCGCGGCAGTGGTCGCCGATGACGCCGCGTCCCGGCCTGACCGCCCTCGCCGAACGGCTTCCGGCGTGAACCGGCGCGCGCTATAAGCCCGCCTCCGGGGCCCGACCATGAACGACGACGATCCGTTTCTGAGCGAGGAAGAGCAGGCGCTGCACGCCCGGCTCAAGGAGTTGCGCCAGGAGCATGCCGACCTCGACGCCTCGATCGAGGCCCTGGGCCATATGCCGGTGCCGGACCAGCTGATGATCGCCCGGCTCAAGCGCAAGAAGCTGACCCTGCGCGACGAGATCGTGAAGATCGAGGCGATCGTCCTGCCGGACATCATCGCCTGAGGATCAGGCCAGAAGACGTTTCACCGTCTCCGGGTCTCGGCGAATGGCCGTCAGATAGGCTTCTGTCGCCGAGTCAGCCCGCGTTCGACCCTGTTCGAGGTCTCTCAATCGCCCCACCTTGAAGCGATAGGTCCGGGCGAACGCGACCTGCGACAATCCCGTGGCCCGGCGCGCCAATCTGACTTTCCGTGCGGCGAGCATACGGTCCAGCTGATCACCGGACAAAGGTTGGGCGTCCGGGTCGGCGGCGGCCCGGGCCTCAACCTCTTCTTCCGGCAAGCCGTCCAGAAGGGCGCGCTGTTCATCAGACAGGCTGAAGGGCTCGCCCCTACGAAACCGATTCATAGGCTTTTCGCTCATGCGCCAAGGCCTTTCGAGCCGATATGATCCGGATGAGCGCGTCGGTCTTCTCCGTGTAGACCACGAAAAGCAGACCGGCCCGCGACCGGCCGATCGCGCGGCCCCGATATTCCCCGCAGCTGTCGCGGTCTTCGTCGATCAGCAAACGGTCGTCGTCGAACACCTCGGTGGCCAATTCGAACGGAACCCCGTGCTTGGCGAGGTTCGCCGCCGCCTTCGCCGGGTCCCATTCGAACTCCACACATAGCTCCCTTATATACGGAAATTCCGTATATGCCAATCACCGCCCCTTCTTGCGCACCCACATGGCGGCGTCGGCCTCGGCCAGCCAGACCTCCGGATCGGTATGACCGGCGAAGGCGCGGACGCCGAACGAGCCGCCGAGGCCGGCCGAGCGGCCTTCCCATTCGAACGGCGCCTCTTCGAGGGCGGCGGCCAGCCTCCGGGCCTTCTCCCGGCCCTCCTCGAGACCGGCGTTGAGCATCAGCAGGCCGAACTCGTCCCCCCCCAGCCGGCCGACGGCGTCGGACTCGCGCAGGTTGGCGCGCATCATCTCGGCCACATGCACCAGGGCGGCGTCGCCGGCGGCGTGGCCGAGGCGGTCGTTGACGCCCTTGAAGCCGTCCAGATCGAGGTAGAGCAGCACGGCCGGCACCTCATGGCGCTGGCAGAAGGCCATGGCGCTCTTCATGGCGGCGATGAAGCCGCGCCGGTTCAGGGCCGGGGTCAGCACGTCGTGGTCGGCGGCGGCCTCGGCCGCCTCGGCGCGGCGGCGCAGCGCCTCGACCTCGGCGCGCAGTCGCTCGATCTCGGCGATGGGGTCGATGACGGCCGCGTCGGTCACAGAAGAAAATCACTCCCCGGCCGGCGACTCACCAGGCTCCGGCCCGGAATGAGCCTAACGCCGTCGGTTGCGGGCGCAACGCGAGTCCTGTATCGCGCCGCTTTCCCGCGAAAAGGGCGCGCATCGATGGCGACCGAGACTCCCCCCGTGGCGATCATCATGGGCAGCCGCTCGGACTGGCCGACCATGAAGCACGCCGCCGACGCCCTCGACCGGCTGGGCGTAGCCTGGGACGCCCGGGTGGTCAGCGCCCACCGCACCCCCAAACGCCTGGTCGACTTCGCCACCGGCGCCCGGGCCGCGGGCTTCAAGGTCATTATCGCCGGGGCCGGCGGCGCCGCCCACCTGCCGGGCATGGCCGCCTCGATGACCGAGCTGCCGGTGCTGGGCGTGCCGGTCGAATCGAAGGCCCTCAAGGGCATGGACAGCCTGCTGTCGATCGCCCAGATGCCCGGCGGCATTCCAGTGGCGACGCTGGCCATCGGCGAGGCCGGCGCGAAGAACGCCGGCATCCTCGCCGCCCAGATCCTGGCCCTGTCGGATCCGGTGCTGGCCGGGCGCCTGACGGCCTTCCGCGAAGCCCAGACCGAGGCGGTGCACGAGACGGTCGAGGACTGAGTGACGACGCTTCCCCTGCCCCCCGGCTCGACCCTCGGCATCCTCGGCGGCGGCCAGCTCGGCCGGATGCTCAGCCAGGCGGCGTCGCGGCTGGGCTTCAACGTCGTCATCCTCGATCCGGAGGAGAACAGCCCGGCCGGCCGCGTGTCGCAGGGCCAGATCGTCGCCGCCTATGACGACCCCACGGCCCTGACCGTGCTCGGGCGGGTGGCCCGGGCGGTGACCTTCGAATTCGAGAACGTGCCGGCCGCCTCGGTCGAGCGGCTGGTCGAGGGCGGAGCCCTGGTGGCGCCCGGCCCGAGGGCGCTGGCCGTGGCCCAGGACCGGGTCGAGGAGAAGACCTTCCTCAACGGCGTCGGCGCCGGCACCGTCGACTTCGTCGCCGTCGACGACCTCGACGACCTGCTGGCCGGGCTGGAGCGGCTGGGAACGCCGGCGCTGCTGAAGACCCGCCGCGAAGGCTATGACGGCAAGGGCCAGGTCTGGGTCCGCTCGGCCGCCATGGCCGCCGACGCCTGGCGCGCGGTCGGCGAACGGCCCGCCATCCTCGAGGCGAAGGCCGACTTCGCCCGCGAACTGTCGGTGATCGCCGCCCGCGGCGCCGACGGCAAGATCGCCGTCTATCCGCTGGGCGAGAACATCCACAGGGGCGGGGTCCTCAAGACCACCCTCGCCCCCGCCGCCGTCG
Organism: uncultured Brevundimonas sp.; assembly: GCF_937870815.1. GTDB lineage: Bacteria > Pseudomonadota > Alphaproteobacteria > Caulobacterales > Caulobacteraceae > Brevundimonas. The sequence continues at coordinate 42,028 of NZ_CALMZS010000138.1, read as the reverse complement.
ACGCGAAGACCGAAAAACGGGCGAAGGCCATCGCCAGGGCCGTCCTCGAGGGCCTCGACTATGTCGGCGTGCTGGGCGTCGAACTGTTCGACCTCGGCCGCGGCCGCCTGCTGGTCAACGAGATCGCGCCGCGGGTCCACAACACCGGCCACTGGACCCAGGACGGCTGCGTCTGCGACCAGTTCGAACAGCACATCCGCGCCATCGCCGGCTGGCCGCTGGGTCCCACGGCCGCCCACGCCAGGGTCGAGATGACCAATCTGCTGGGCGACGAGGTCGAGCAGTGGAAGACCCTGGCCGGCAAGCCCGACGCCCGCCTGCACCTCTACGGCAAGGCCGAGGCCCGCCCCGGCCGCAAGATGGGCCATGTGAACCGGGTGAAGCCGCTGTAGGCCGGGTGTCCAGATTGGTCGGATAAGCAGCTCGTGCTATATGTCCGATATGTCCAATGACACGAATATCGAGCTGTCTGAAGCAAAACGGATCGTGGAAGGCGTTCTTCGGGAACGGCTGGGATCCGCCGGTTTCGCGCGCGCCATGGTCACTGAAGGTCGAGATCTGGATGGAAACCGGATTCTAAAAATCCGTTCCGTTTTCAAGAAGGGCAAGACATCGCTGCGCGGCCTTGATTCGATCAAGGCAATTCACGAGGTGCGGCGCGCCTTGCTCAAAGCCGGTGATGATCGATTCCCCCGGATCGTCCACGAACTGCCGGAAGACAAGGCCGCTTGAGCGAACTTATCAAGACTGCTCGGCGGCTGGCCAATGCGACTGGACACAAGCCGAGTCAGGCGGATTTACGCAGAGCCGTCAGCACCGCCTACTACGCCATGTTCACTGCGCTGGCGACGCTATGCGCTAATCAAGTGGTTGGTTCGTCTCCCCAGAAGCGGGCGCTTCCGGAATGGGCTCGCACCTTCCGTGCTTTGGATCACGGACGGAGCGAAACCGTAATGAATGAACTCGACCCAGAACGAAAATCGAAGGCAAGGCGGGGCATTGCTTCGTCCATCGATAACTCCGTCGAGATTTTCGCCGAAACGCTCGAACGCCTTAAGCTTGAGCGCCACGCAGCTGACTACGATCCGACTCCCTTGAAGCTCAAGCGCAAGAGTGTCTTGAATCTGATCGACGAGGCCGAGGCCGCCAACTTGTTGCTTGATGGCGCACCTGACGACGCAAAGAGGCAATTGGCGTTCGCTTGCGTAGTGGGCAAGCGAAAAGGGAGCTAACCCCTCGCCCCATACCGCATCCGGCTCAGCGCCTCCGTCATCTTCCTCAGCGGCGCGTCGAAATCCTTGCCGGCCTTCCATTTCTCGAAGGCCATGACGTTGTCGATGCGGCGGGCCACGAAGGCCTCGGCGGCGTCCCGGCCGTCGAACCAGCGCAGGGTCAGGGCCGGGATCAGGATGCCCGACAGGATGGCCCGCTTCGAATAGTGGTTCCAGTCGGTGGCCGTGTCCCCGGCCCAGTTCCACAGCTGGTCGGCGCTCTCCCACGCCAGCTTCAGCCCCAGGTCGGCGTTGGGCGGCAGGGCGAGGAAGGCGGCGCAGCGGCGCGTCGCCTCCAGATCGGCCGCCCCCGCCTCCAGCCGGGCCGAGACGGCGCGGGCGATTCGCTCGCGAATCTTCAGCGACGCGGGATCGAGGTCCGACAGGGCCGCCAGCGCCCGTGCGTCGTGGCGCCGCGACAGCAGGGCGGCCAGATCGCGCGCCCCATTGGGCAGCAGCAGTTCCTCATCCCCCCGCGATAGGCCGTTCGCCGCGCAGGCGGCGCGGACCATGCGACTGTTCCAGCCCAGGGCCGGGGCGCGCTCGATCGCCGCGTCCAGCACCGCCTGTTCCGTGCGGTCGGCCCAGTCGGCTTTGGGAGCCTCGGCTTTGAGAGCCTCCCCCTGCGGCGGCTCGTTCGACAGGTGTGGCGCGTCGGTCATGGCGCCAGCATATGCCCGTCCGGCGGGCGTTTCGACCCTTCACATCTTGCCGCGGCGATCTGGACAGGGCGGGGCCGCTCGTGTATCAGCCCGCCTTCACTCGCGGACCCCCGTCTGACGAGGATGAGATTTATTTGTCTGCCCGTCTCCCTCACAGGACGCGGCGGGCGGCCAAAGGAGAGTTTCACCTGGTTCAGATTTTCGTCCGCGACAACAACGTCGATCAGGCCCTCAAGGCGCTGAAGAAGAAGATGCAGCGCGAAGGCAGCTTCCGCGAGATGAAGCGCCACGTCCACTACGAGAAGCCCTCGGAGAAGCGCGCCCGCCAGAAGGCCGAGGCCGTGCGCCGCGCCCGCAAGCTGGCCCGCAAGCGCGCCCAGCGCGAAGGCCTGCTGCCGCCGCCGAAGCCCCGGGTTCCCGGCGTGGGCGGCCCGAGCCGCGGCTAGGCCGACGTTCCGGACAGAAGATCAAAAGGCCGCCCCCGGGAAACCGGAGCGGCCTTTTTCATTGCGCACCTGGCTTCCTTCTCCACCAAGGGGAGAAGGTCGACGGCGCCCCTATCGCCCCCGGCCGATCGCCCCGGCGAAGCTCCTCCAGTTCAGCTTGACGTCCGACAGGGCGCCGGCCCGGAAGGCGCGGCCGGCGATCCACACCATCAGCAGGGCGAAGGCGAACATCCCCGCCATGGTGCCGGCGATCTCGATCATCGGCGGCTCCGACGGGGCGCGGGCGCTCATCAGGAAGGGGGTGAAGAACGGCACCCACGACAGGACCTGCACCACCGGCGCGTCCGGGGTGCGGATGGCCATCTGCATGACCAGCAGCGGCACGACCAGGATCATCATGATCGGCCCCATCAGCGTCTGGGCGTCGCGCGGCGTCTCGCAGAAGGCCCCGATGGCGGCGAACAGCACGGCGTACATCAGATAGCCGCCGACGGCGTAGAGGGCGAAATAGCCGATCAGGCCGCGCTCCAGCAGCACCTCGCCGATCATCGGCGCATACTGCGGCAAGCCGGCGATCAGCCCGGCCGCGCCGATGCCGCCCCAGGCCAGCAGGACGGTGACGGTCAGCAGGGCCACGCCCAGCACCTTTCCGGTCAGGATCTCGGTCGCCGAGGCCGACGACAGCAAGACCTCGAGAATCTTGTTGGACTTCTCCTCCATCACGCTGTTCAGCAGGATCGAGGCGCCGGTGATGATCAACGACCACAGCAGGAAGCCCGAGGCGAGGCCGATGATGCCCGGCAGTTCGTCGCGGAAGGAGGTTTCCCCGCCGCTGGCCGAATTCGGCGACAGCGTCCTGACCTCGGGCTCGAACCGCTGGGTCGACTCCACCACCGCCAGGTCGATGCCGGCCGACCGGAACACCTCGCGGCGGTGGGCGTCCTTCAGGACGCGCCCGACGAAATTCGCGACCGCACCATCCGAGGCCCGGCGGGTCCACACCCGGGCGCCGGGCCCCTCCCCCGTGCGGTCAAGCAGCACCACCGCGTCGAGCCGCCGCTGGGCCGGCGCCTCGTCGCCGAGATGGCGGCGAACCAGCCGCTCGCGCGCCGTCCCGGGCGGCGAGGCGGCGAGGTCGGCGGGCGGCGCGACGATGGTCATCTTCGGCCCGTCCAGCTGATCCAGCGCGGCGCCCGCGGCGGAGGCCCCGGCGGCCGCCTCGCGGAGGCGGTCACGGCTGGCCTTCTCGTCCTGCAGCGCCGCCTGCACGGCCGCCGCCAGACCGGCGGCCTGCGGCCCCTCCTCCAGCACCACCACCTGCCGTATCGGCTCGCTGGTCTTCATCAGGATGGGCACGGCGCCGCCCAGCACGGCGAACAGCGGAAAGGCCAGCAACGACAGCCAGAAGCCGACGGTCCTGGCGTAGGCGGCGAACTCGCGCCGGGCGATCAGCAGGGTGCGGTTCATCGGGCGGCCTCCGCGGCCTGGACGGACTGGTCCTGATCGGGGTTGTCGCCGGTCAGGCCGATGAAGGCGTCGTGCAGGCCGGGCTCGCGCAGTTCGAAGCGGCGCACGTCGAGACCGCCGAGGAAGGCGGCCCTGAGCGCGTCCTGGCCCTGGCCTCCGGGCGCCAGCGCCGCCTTGAGGACGCGGACGCCGTCCGCATGGGAGATCACCTCGACGCCGCTGACGCCCGGCAGGCCCGCCGCCTGCTCGGGGGCGATGGCGCCTTCCAGTTCGAGAAAGCGCGGGGTGGTGGCCCGGGCCTCGGCGACAGTGCCCTCGAACGCCTTCCGGCCGCGGGCCAGCAGCACCACCTTGTCGCACAGCCGCTCGGCGTGCTGCATCACATGGGTCGAGAACAGCACCGTGGCCCCGTCGGCGGCGAGGCCGCGAATCATCGCCTCCAGCCCCTGCTGGTTGACCGGGTCGAGGCCGGAGAACGGCTCGTCGAGGATCACGAACTCGGGGCGGTGCACGACCGCGGCGATCAGCTGCACCTTCTGGGACATGCCCTTGGACAGCGCCTTCATCTTCTTTCGCTTCGCCTCCCCCAGGCCCTGGGCGTCGAGCATCTCGCGGGCGCGGCGGCGGGCCTCGCCGGTCGGCAGGCCCTTGAGCGCGCCGAAGAAGGCGATGGCGTCGACTGGCGTCATCTTCTTGTAGAGGCCGCGCTCCTCGGGAAGGAAGCCGATGCGGTCGCGCACCTTGCGGCCGTCGTCGGCGCCGAGAATGGTGATGCGGCCCGAGGTGACGGGCTGCAGGCCGAGAATCATCCGGATGGTCGAGGTCTTGCCCGCGCCGTTCGGGCCCAGGAAGCCGCAGATGGAGCCCTTCTCCACCGCGAAGCTGAGATCGCGCACGGCCTGGAAGTCGCCGTAGCGCTTGCCGACCCCGTCGAGCGTCAATGCCGCCGCCATATGCCCTCCGCGGTTTCCGGATTCCGCCTGCCTTGGTAGGTCTGTAAAGGGTGTTTTACAACAGAAGATCGCCGCATCCCCGTGCCCCTGTCATGAATTCCGTGTCATGCTCGCGGCATAGAAGTCGGCTCCCCGACCGGAACCCCGAATGCCCTACGATATCTCGCCCTCCCCCGTCGCGCCGCAGGCGGGGTCGCGGCTGTGGACCGCCGGGGCCAGCGCCGCCATCGCCATCGCCGTGCTGCTGGGACTGGCCGTGCTGCAGCCCGAACTGTCCTGGCCGTTGCTGGCCGGCGCGGTCCTGGGGGCGCTGACCGTCTGGGCGGCCAACCGGCGGCCGGCCCGGACCTCCCGGCCGGACGCCCGCGCGGCCGAGACGGTCCCCGACGCCCCCGCCGCCGACACCGTCCTGCTGGAGCAGGTGTTCGAGGCCCTGGCGGACCCGGTGCTGGTGGTCGCCGGCAGCGAGGCCGACGACATCTCGGACCGGCGCATCCTGGTCGCCAACGCGGCGGCGCGCGAGCGGCTGAGAATCGCCCGCGGCGGCGCCCTGCTGGTCTCGGCCCTGCGCGAGCCGGCGGTGCTGGAGGCCATCGACGAGGCCCTGTTCGGCGGGGTGGAGCGCAGCACCGACTACGCCGGCGTCGGGGCGCAGACCCGCCACTGGCGGGCGCTGACCCGCCCGCTGTCGCCGGTCGACGGGCGGGCGCTGGCCCTGGTGGTGCTGCGCGACGAGACCGATGTGCGCCGCATGGAGCTGATGCGGGTCGATTTCCTCGCCAACGCCAGCCACGAGCTGCGCACGCCCCTCGCCTCCCTGTCCGGGTTCATCGAGACCCTCAAGGGACACGCCCGGGACGACCCGAAGGCGCGCGACAAATTCCTCGACATCATGGCGACCCAGGCCGACCGGATGGGCCGGCTGGTCGCCGACCTGCTGTCGCTGAGCCGGATCGAGCTGAACGAGCATATTCCGCCCGCCGGCCGGGTCGACCTGGCCCGGGCGGCGTCCGACGTCATCGACGCGGTCAGCGTCCTGTCGGCCGAACGCCAGGTGCGGGTCGTGCTGAAGGCTCCCCTGACCGGCGCCCCGGTCCACGGCGACCGCGACGAGATCGTGCAGGTCGTCCAGAACCTGGTCGACAACGCCATCAAATATTCGACCGCGGGCGACACGGTCGAGGTCGTGGTCCGGCCGGACCTGACCCTGGAGCAGGTCGCCGCCCCGTGGTCCGGCGGCAGTCGGGGCGAAGGCGCGACGCGGCTGCCGCTGGTCACGCCGGACCGCCTGGCGGGGCTGCGATACGCCGCCGTGGCCGTGCGCGACCACGGCCCCGGCCTGGCCCGGGAACACCTGCCGCGGCTGACCGAGCGATTCTACCGGGTCGAGGGCCAGAAGAGCGGCGAACGGCTGGGCACCGGCCTCGGCCTGGCCATCGTCAAGCACATCGCCACCCGCCACCGCGGCGGCCTGACCGTCGAGAGCGCGCCCGGCCAGGGCGCTGAATTCACCGCCTACTTCCCGGTGGCCGCCCCGAAGGCGGGGTCCGGCCGCTCATGACGGAGGTGTGGCGCGGGGACGGCCGGCGTAACAGAACTGTCACTGACGCGTCGTAATCCGCTGACCATTCGCGGGCAGGTTCCGCCGCGAACGACGGGGCCGCCCCGGCCGCTCCGATTCTCCCGGTTCCCGGACCCGCATGACCTGGCTCTTCCTGCCGATCCTGATCGCCGCCGCGGCGGCCGCCTATGTCGGCGCGCGCCTCATGGCGCGGCGGCGCCAGAAGGGCGTGCGGGCCCATTCCCGGCCCGGGCAGTTCGGCGCCTGGGCGCTGATCTGGACCCTCGTGCCCGGGCTGGTCGTGCTGATCGCCGCGGCGCTGCTGACCCCGTCGATCGAGAGCGGCCTGATCGTCGCCGGCGCGCCCGAGGCCGTGGCCGAGCTGGAGCCGCTGCGCCGGACCGCCTTTTTCACCGACGCCCGCGCCGTCGCCGCCGGACAGCCGGCCGCGCAGGTCTGGACCACGCCCCATGCCGAGCTGCTGGCGGCGGAAGGCGCGCGCATGGCCTGGATCGGCCGGATGCTGGATCTCGCCGGCGTGGTGCTGGCGGCGCTGGCCGCCCTGGCCGGGGCCCTGTTCGCCTTCAGCCGCATCCGCCCCGACATGCGGGCGCGCAACCGGGTCGAAGCCTGGATCGTGGGCCTGCTGTTCGCCAGTTCGGCCGTCGCCGTCCTGACCACGGTCGGCATCATCGCCGCCCTGGTGTTCGACTCGATCCGCTTCTTCGCCTCGGTGCCGATCGCGGAATTCCTGCTCGGAACCCAGTGGAGCCCGCAGACCGCCATCCGCGCCGACCAGGTCGGGTCCAGCGGAGCGTTCGGGGCCCTGCCGCTGTTCGCCGGCACCTTCCTGATCATGCTGATCGCCATGGCCGTGGCGGCGCCGGTCGGCCTGTTCGCCGCCATCTATCTGTCGGAGTACGCCGGCCCGGTGTTCCGCGCGACGGTCAAGCCGGTGCTGGAGGTGCTCGCGGGCGTGCCGACCGTAGTCTACGGCTTCTTCGCCGCCCTGACCGTGGGGCCGGCCTTCCGGGAATTCTTCAACGGCCTCGGCGTCATGCTGGCCGGCGGGCCGCTGGACGGGATCGGCCAGTATCTGATGCTGGTCCAGAACCAGATGGCCCTGGTGGCCGGGGCGGTCATGGGGATCATGCTGATCCCCTTCGTCAGCTCCCTGTCCGACGACATCATCAACGCCGTGCCGCAGTCGCTGCGCGACGGCTCCTACGCCATGGGGGCGACCAAGTCCGAGACGGTCAAGCGCGTGCTGCTGCCCGCCGCCCTGCCCGGCGTGGCCGGGGCGATGCTGCTGGCCATGTCGCGGGCCATCGGCGAGACCATGATCGTGACCATGGCGGCCGGACTGGCGGCCCGCCTGACCCTCAATCCTCTGGACACGGTGACGACGGTGACGGTGCAGATCGTCACCCTGCTGACCGGGGACCAGGAGTTTGACAGCACCAAGACCCTGGCCGCCTTCGGCCTCGGCCTGACCCTGTTCCTCGTCACCCTGGCGCTCAACATCGTCGCCCAGCGCATCGTCCACACCTACCGGCAGCAATATGACTGAGGCGGCGATCCCTTCGGACCAGCGGACGCCCGCGGCCCTGGCGGCGCGCACCGAGCGCCTGCGCGCCGGTCTCAGACGCCGCTACGCCCGCGAGGGGCGGTTCAAGCTGTACGGCCTGCTGGCCATCGGCGTGGCGGTCGGATTCCTGCTGCTGCTGCTCGGCCGGATCATCGAACAGGGCCACACCGCCTTCTACGCCCACACCGTGACCGTGCCGGTCTATCTGGACCCGGCCCGCATCGACCGCGCCTATCCGCAGGGGACCAATTTCGAGCTGCTGGTCGCCGAGCAGCAGCTGGCCCGCCTCGGCCTCGAGAACGATCCCGCCGGCGCCGCGGCCACGGCCATGCGCGGCCTGTTCTCGTCGGAGCTGAAATTCGTCGTCGCCGAACAGATCGCGGAGCAGCCCGGGCTGATTGGCCGGACCCTTCCGGTCGCCGCGCCCCTGTCCGACGACGCCGACCTGTATCTGAAGGGCGAAATCTCGCGCGCCACCCCGGCCGCGCAGCGCCGCCTGTCCGACCGGCAGATCGACTGGCTGGACCGCATGAAGGCCGAGGGCCAGGTCGCCAGCCACTTCAACCGGACCCTGCTGACCCGCGGCGACTCCACCGAGCCGGAACAGGCGGGCCTGCTGGGGGCCCTGGTCGGGTCCGCCCTGATGCTGCTGGTCACCGCCCTGCTCGCCCTGCCGCTGGGCATCGGCGCGGCCGTCTACCTCGAGGAGTTCGCGCCCCGGGGGCGGCTGACCAATCTGATCGAGGTCAACATCAACAACCTGGCGGCCGTGCCCTCGATCATCTACGGCCTGCTCGGCCTGGCCCTGTTCATCAACTGGATGCACCTGCCGCGGGCCAGTCCCCTGGTCGGCGGCCTGGTGCTGGCGCTGATGGCCCTGCCCACGATCATCATCGCCACCCGCTCTTCGCTGAAGGCGGTGCCGCCGTCGATCCGCGAGGCCGCCCTGGCCATGGGCGCGTCCAAGACCCAGACGGTCTTCCATCACACCCTGCCGCTGGCCATGCCCGGGGTGATGACCGGGGCGATCATCTCCATGGCCCACGCCCTCGGCGAGACCGCCCCGCTGCTGCTGATCGGCATGATCAGCTTCGTGCCGGGCATACCGCAGGCGGTGACCGAGCCCTCGGGCGCCCTGCCCTCGCTGATCTACATCTGGGAGAACGCCTCGGAGCGGGCGTTCCACGAGCGCACCGCCGCGGCCATCATGGTTCTCCTCGCCTTCATGATCGTCATGAACGCCGCCGCCGTCCTGTTACGGCGCCATTTCGAACGCCGGTGGTAGTCCTATGAAATTCAAACTGTTTCGAGCACCGGACGACACCCAGGGCGGGTCCTCCGCCGAGCCGTCGGTGATCGCCCCGCCGCCGGTCCAGCACAGCGCCGATCCGGACGCGCCGATCAAGATTTGCGCCCGCGACGTGTCGGTCTTCTATGGCGACAAACAGGCCCTGTACGATGTCTCGATGGACATCGCGGACAAGACGGTGACCGCCCTGATCGGACCGTCGGGCTGCGGCAAGTCGACCTTCCTGCGGACCATGAACCGCATGAACGACACCATTGCGGGCGCCCGCGTCACCGGACGGATCGAGATCGACGGCGAGGACATCAACGCCAGGACGGTCGATCCGGTGCTGCTGCGCGCCCGCGTCGGCATGGTGTTCCAGAAGCCGAACCCCTTCCCCAAGACCATCTACGAGAACGTCGCCTACGGCCCGCGCATCCACGGCCTCGCCGACGGCAAGGACGAGCTGGACGGCATCGTCGAGGCGTCGCTGAAGCGCGCCGGCCTGTGGGACGAGGTCGCCGAACGCCTGCACTCGCCGGGCACCGGCCTGTCGGGCGGCCAGCAGCAGCGGCTGGTCATCGCCCGGGCCATCGCGGTCGAGCCCGAGGTCATCCTGATGGACGAGCCCTGCTCGGCCCTCGATCCGATCGCCACCGCCCGGATCGAGGAACTGATCGACGAGCTGCGCGAGCGCTACTGCATCGTCATCGTCACCCACTCCATGGCCCAGGCCGCCCGGGTCAGCCAGCGCACCGCCTTCTTCCACCTCGGCCGGCTGGTCGAGATGGGCGACACGGAGGAGATCTTCACCAATCCGCGCGAACGGCGCACCCTCGACTACATCACCGGCCGCTTCGGCTAGGACCCGCCATGACCCAGCACACCGTCAAGGCCTATGGAGACGAACTGGATCAGTTGACCGCCGAGGTGGCCCGCATGGGCGGCCTGGCCGAGGCCCAGGTCGCCGACGCCATCGAGTCCGTCGCCCGGCGCGACGTGGCCCTGGGTCGGTCCGTGGTCGAGCGGGACGCCCGGCTGGATTCGATGCATCGCGAGATCGAGAAGAAGGCCATCCGCCTGATCGCCCTGCGCCAGCCGGTCGCCTCGGACCTGCGCCGCACCCTCGCCGCGATGAAGCTGGCGGTCGATCTGGAGCGCACCGGCGACCTCGGCAAGAACATCGCCAAGCGCGGCCTGATCCTCGCCGAGAGCGAGCCGATGCAGCCGCTGACGCGGTCGATCGAGCGTATGGGCAAGCTGGTCTCGATGCGTCTGCGCGACGTGCTGGACGCCTACGCCGCCGGCGAGCTCGACCGCGCCGTGGCGGTCTGGAGCACCGATGACGAGGTCGACGAACACTACAACAGCCTGTTCCGCGAGCTGCTGACCTACATGATGGGCGATCCGCGCACGATCGGGGCCTGCACCCACCTGCTGTTCATGGCCAAGAACCTCGAGCGCATCGGCGACCACGCCACCAACATCGCCGAGACCATCCACTATGAGATCACCGGCGAGGAATTCCTCGGCGAACGGCCGCGCTGGAACCCCGACGACGCCGAGGCCTCACCCGAACCGCCGACGACCGCCTAAGCCCGGAGAATTGCGTTGCAGCCTTATGTTCTGGTGATGGAAGACGAGGACGCCCTGGCCACCCTCGTCCAGTACAACCTCGAAAAGGAAGGCTACCGCGTCGTCATCGCCGCCGACGGCGAGGAGGGCATGCTGCAGATCGAGGAGCGGCTGCCGGACCTGGTGCTGCTGGACTGGATGCTGCCCAAGCTGTCCGGCATCGAGGTGTGCCGGCGCATTCGCGGCAAGGCCGAGACCCGCAACCTGCCGATCATCATGCTGACGGCGCGCGGCGAGGAGACCGACCGCGTGCGCGGGCTGGACACCGGCGCCGACGACTATATGACCAAGCCGTTCTCGATGGTCGAGCTGAACGCCCGCATCCGGGCCGTGCTGCGCCGCATCCGTCCCGGCCTGGCCGACGACCGCCTGACCCACGGCGACATCGTCATCGACCGGGTCGCCCACCGGGTCCGCCGCGCCGGGACCGAGATCCACCTGGGCCCGACCGAATTCCGCCTGCTCGACCACCTGATGCAGCACCCCGGCCGGGTGTTCAGCCGCGAACAGCTGCTGGACGCGGTCTGGGGCAGCGACGTCTACGTCGAGGCGCGCACCGTCGACGTCCACGTCGGCCGCCTGCGCAAGGCCCTGAACATCGAGGGCACGGTCAATCCGATCCGGACGGTGCGCTCGGCGGGCTATTCGCTGGACCTGGGGGGCTGACGGGAATCGACCCCGTCGCGGCGGGCCGGTCCACCGGGGCGGAACAGGCCGCCGCCGCCGCCGCGGAGGAGGCCTTCTGAGGAGGCCTTCTTCCATCAGGTGCGCGAGTTCAAGCCGGAAGCGATGCGGGCCCACCAGACGTACTGCCGGGCGATCCGCCCCTGACCGACGCGACGGCTTCACATGGCGCGTTGTCGCGCAGGGTTCCCCGGCTCGCGAGGGCGGCCGGGCCCGAACGCCGTCGCCGGGCCCAGGCCCTGCCGGCGCGCCCTGTCAGAATCCCTTCGGATTCGGTCCGAAGCGGTTGTCGCCCGGCTGGCTGTCGGTGAGACCGATCCACAGCAGGAAGCCGAGCCCGACCAGGAATATCAGGCCGAACAGGCCGATCGCCGGACCGATCAGGGCGATGATGGCCGCCGGATCCTCGTTCTCGAGCGCCGCCATGTTCATGAAGGCGGTGGCGCCGATCATCATGGCGGCCACGATGGCGCCGACGATGCCGACCGCATAGGGGATGGCCGCGAGCCAGCCCGTGTGCCCCATGTCGTGCAGCCGCTTCACCGTGATCGCCAGGTTCGGCCAGATCAGCGCGATCGAGAGGATGAAGCCCAGCAGCGGGATCCAGCCCAGCACGACCCCGAGGCCGAAGCAGACCAGCCAGCCGATCCAGAAATGCGATCGCCGCGTGCGGCCCTCGAACGAAAAGAACAGGTGCTTCCAGTCGAAGCTCTGCACCTGGGTGGGCGATTCCGTGGTCATCCGATCCTCCCCTGAACGACGGGGGAGCATGACGGACCGGACAGGGCTTCGCAAGCCGGTGTTCGTCGGGGCCAAGCTGACCTTCGCGGCCGGCGAACTCGCCCGGCATGGCGGAGGGGCGGCCACTGACCGCCCCTCCTGTTGTCGGAGATCCGGCCTTACCTGACGCCGATCGGGTCGGGGTTGCCGTCCGGATCCCCGATCACCGGCCCGCCGTTGCGGACCGCCCCGGCCAGCAGAAGGCCGGCGAGGTGGGGCGTGGCCATCGAGGTGCCGCTGATGGTGTTGTAGCCAGCGTCCTTCCAGGTCGATTTGATCGACGAGCCCGGTTCGGCATAGTCGATCGGAGGGTTCCCGAAGTTCGAATAGGAAGCCCAATTGTCGCCGACCGCGAAGGCCGAGACGGTGTAGACGTTCGGGCCATTCGCCCGGGCGGGCGAGTGGTTGTTGGCGTTATTGCTGTCATTGCCCGCGGCAAGGGCGAAACGAACACCGCCCGAGGCGGCCGAAACGACGGCGTCGTCGAGCGCCTGGCTGACGCCGCCGCCGAGGCTCATGTTGGCCACGTCGCCCGACCGGCCGTATTGGGCCACATAGTCGACCCCGGCGATGACGCCCGAGGTGGTGCCGCTGCCCCGTCGGTCGAGCACGCGGACCGACACCACCGAGGCTCCGGGCGCAACGCCGATCACACCGATGGTGTTGTCCAGGGCGGCGATGGTCCCGGCCACGTGGGTGCCGTGTCCGTTCAGGTCATTCGGCGAGCTGTCATTGGAGAGGAAGCTGCGGCTGCGCGCAACGTCGACCTGCAGGTCCGGGTGGTCGAGATCGATCCCCGTATCGATCACCCACGCGGTGGCGAACGTGCCGGCCGCCCCGCCGTTGACCCGTGCAATGCCCCAGGGGGTCTCCTGGGCGGGTTGAACGCCGCCGCCGGGCCTCGCTTGAGCCCTGATCGGAGGAATGGAGAAGACCCGGTCCTGCTCGCAGTAGGCGATATTCGCACTGGCCGCCGTGACACGTTCCAGCGCCTGCGGCGGGAGGTCGGCCGCAAAGCCCTGAATGGCCACGCTGTAGACGTGCTTCACCCGGCCCCCGCCGGCCTGGACCGCCCGGTTGGCTTCCGCCCGGGCGTTTCCGCGAGACACTGCGCCCTTCTTGAACACGCAGACGTAGCTGCCGGGAACGACATCACCGGCCTCCTGGGCCTGGACCTGGGCCGGCAGGGCCAGGGCGGCCAGTGAGACGCTCGCAATACCTAGAATTGTAAGTTTCAACACACCATCTCCCTCTGATGTTGTGAATACGGTCAAGCTCGCCGGTCACAACCGGATTGATGCTATGAACAACATTTCGCCGTGTCGATGAAAAATTTCGTCACAATCAAATATTGCTCAAATAATTATACAGTCGATCAGGCACGAAATATTGCCCACGGCGCAGACACGTCGTGGTCTTTGGTCAAGCAGGACTGTTGATGGGCTCAGATCACTGCGTCAATCCGGCCTCATCGGTAATAAGGCGCGCTTCGGACTGATTTTCGAAACGGCGGTGACGAACGATGCGTGGCGTAATGATGATGTAGAGTTCGGTCTTCGAACGGGTCGACCGATCGACACGGAAGAGGTTTCCAAAGAGGGGAACGTCTCCCAGCAGAGGAACCCGGGACGTGGTGGTGAGCGTATTCTCCTGCGTCAGTCCTCCGATCACGAAGGTCTCGCCGTCCCGCACCGACGCCGAGGTTTCCGCCTCCCGCTGGCTGATCGTCGGATAGCCCTGGGAAAATCCCGTCACTGAGGAGACCACGCAGTAGATTTGCGACGTCACGAACCCGTCTGAGCTCACGCGCGGCGCGATCTGCAAGGTCACCCCCACATTGACGTACTGGACCTGCTGCGAGACGGCGTTGACCCCGGACAAGGCGATCGACGTCAGGATCGGCAAGGCGTCGCCGGTGATGATCTTCGCGGTCGCGCCGCTTTGCGCGGCGATCCGGGGGCGGGAGACGATCCGCCCCTCGCCGAGCTGCACCTGCGCATAGATGCTGGCCTGCAGCGCGCCCGAGGGGAGCGTCATCTCGGGGTCGAGCCCGAAGGGCAGGTTCGATCCAGTCTGCAGCGTCCCGACCGCGATCTGTCCGGCCGGATTGTTCAGGTCGATGCCGAGGTTGCGAACGCCCTGCTCGGTGAGTTCGACGAACTGGGTCTCCAGAATCACCGAGTCCACCGGGATGTCGATCAAGGCGATCTGCTCCTTGATCCGCGCAATTCGCTCCGGCGTGCCGGTGATCCAGATGGCGTTCAGGCGGCGGTCGATCGCGAGACCCTGGCCGGGGAAGGACTCGCCCAGGGGCACGCTCTCGCGCTGCTGCTCGATGCCGTTGTTGAAATTCTGCTGCGTGCTCGACCCCACCGACCCGAACCCCGGCTCGCGCCGGATGAAGACGTTGTTGGGCTCGATCGTCTGGCCTTCGATGAGCAGGCCGATGACTTCGCTGACGTCGGCGTATCTCAGCGGTACGAGTTCCGAAGCGTCGCCCCAGATGTCGCCGCCGGCCGGGGCGCCCTGGGCGTAGGCCGGAAGGTCGCTCGCGGGGACGACGGCCTCGCCCGTCGAGCCCAGGGGCCGGACGCCCGTGGCCTCTTCCTCGCTGATCCGGGTCAGCGTAACCTGAAATGCCCTGTCTCCGGCCGGCTCGACCTTGATGGAAGCGGGCTCGGAGGTGTTGAAGCCGAGGCGGAGGTCGCCGCCGGAACTGTCGAAATTGACCTGCCGGACGAGGCCGTTCGGGAGCCTCGGGGGGACGACGCGAGGCGCCCGGAGCGTCGATCGCAACACCAGTTCCGGCCGCCGCGGGTTCGTGTTCACCGCCGCATGGGGCGGCTCCGCCGGCGAGAAGCGCAGCAGGAAGCCCGCCTGGCTGTCGCCTTGGGTGATCAGGGACATCTCCTCAAGCACCGACGGCACTTGAGCTGTGCCCGGGGCCGCGCTGAAGAGCACGCTGGCCGCCATCAACACACTGGCCACCCAGCGGAAAATTACCGTCTTGTTGGCTTGCAAATGACCTGGACCCGCACCTTGGGACGGTCAGCCTAGTGCACGCCGATCGGATATCAAGCCCTCGGTATGAAGTGTAGGCGCCTGTACAAAACCGGCCGGAACCAGAAATGCCAATTTCGCCAGCCCAAGTAGAGCCGGCCCAAGTAGATTCGTCTAAACTTCTTCCCGTCGTCGGCTCGCCGAGATCCTAGTTTATTTCGGGCCCTGGAGGCAGGCGTTAGACTGAAAACCACCTCCCGTTGCCGAAGCTTGACTGTAAAGAAGGTCGAGGTTTTCGAGGAGACCGCGCCGTTGGGTCGGGCCCTACCCTTCCCCGACGTCTTCCGGCTCGAGCTCGTAGACGGTGGCGCAATACTCGCAGGTCACCCGGATCTTGCCGTCGTCCTCGACCATCTCCGCCCGCTCCTCCGGGGAGAAGGAGGACAGCACCGTGCCGATGCGGTCCCTGGAGCAGCGGCATACGGCGCGCAGGGCGCGGGGGTCCTCCAGCCGCACCCCGTCCTCATGGAACAGGCGGAACAGCAATGTCTCGGGCGACAGGGTCGGGTCGATCAGCTCGTCGTCGCCCAGGGTCTGGAACAGGGCGCGCGAGCGGTCCCAGGCCTCCTCGGTCGAGCCGCGGGCGGCGTCGCCGGCGATCAGCTGGATCAGCGCCCCGCCCGCGCGCCAGACCGTGCCCGCCCCGATGATCACGGAGCCGATGGCCAGCCGCACCCGGGTCGGGATCTGCTCGGACTGCTGGAAATAGTGTTCGGCGGCCAGCGACAGGCTCTCGCCCTCGATCGGGGTGATGCCCTGGGTGCGCTCGAAGTCGGGGCCGCGGTCCAGCGTCATCACGAACAGCCCCTCGCCCAGCAGGGTCCGGGCGCCGGGGCGGACGAACCCTTGCGAGACGGCGGCGACCTCGGCCGCGTCGAAGCGGCAGTAGCCGCGCAGATGGCCCCGGGTGTCGTAGTCGGCGACGACGTAGCGGACCGGCCCGTCGCCCTGGGCCTGGACGATCAGCCGGCCCTCGAACTTCAGGCTGGAGCCGATCAGGGCGGCCAGGGCGCAGGCCTCGCCGAGCAGGGCCGCGACCGGTTCCGGATAGGCGTGGGCCGACAGGATGGCGTCGATGGTCGCGCCCAGCCGGACCAGCCGGCCGCGCACCGGCCAGCCCTCGATCTGGAAGGCGGCGGCGAGATTGTCGGCCGCGGGAGCGGCGGGCGCGCGATCGGTCACGGCGGTCCTTCGGGAGGCGGAGATGCGGAAGCGCCGCAAGATAGGCGCCCGTATCGTGATTGGTAAGGGCGGCGTGCTAGAGCAGGAACCGGCGGGATTCCGGTCCCGTTCCGAATGAGTCCCCGATCCTTTGCAGCCGGCCCGTTTCATGACCAAAGCGACGCTCAAGCCCCTGAAGCAACAGGCCATCGTGGTCACCGGCGCGACCTCGGGCATCGGCCTGGCGGTGGCCCGGCGGGCGGCCCGGGCCGGGGCCTGCGTCTTCCTGATCGCCCGCGGCGAGAGCGATCTGAAGGCCCTGACCGAGGAGTTGCAGGCCGCCGGCGCGCGGGCGGCGTGGGCCGTCGCCGACGTGGCCGATTACGACGCCCTCGCCGAGGCGGCGGACAAATGCCGGCGGCTGTTCGGCGGCTTCGACACCTGGATCAACAACGCCGGCGTTTCGATCTTCGGGGCGATCCGGGAGACGGCGCTGGAAGACCAGCGGCGGCTGTTCGAGACCAACTACTGGGGCGTGGTCAACGGCTCGCTGGTCGCCGCCGAACACCTGCGGGGGCGGCCCGACGGCGGGGCCATCATCAACGTCGGCTCGATCCTGTCCGACGCGCCGATCCCGGTCCAGGGCGTCTATTCGGCCTCCAAACACGCGGTCAAGGGCTTCACCAACGCCCTGCGCATGGAGCTGATGCGCGACCAGGCGCCGATCACCGTCAGCCTGGTCAAGCCGGCGGCGATCGACACCCCCTACAACCGGCACGCCCGCAACCTGACCGGCCAGGCGGTGCAGAATCCGCAGCCGGTCTATGCGACCCATGTGGTGGCCGACACCATCCTGTACTGCGCCGAGCACCCGATCCGCGAGATCACCGTCGGCGGCGGCGGCCGGCTGATCGCCAGCTTCTATTCGGTCCTGCCCGGGGTGGCGGAACCTCTTTTCGCCCGGTTCGCTCCCTCCCTGATGCGGGACAGGCGTTCCGCCTGGCAGCCGGACGAGGACGGGCTCTACGACCCGACCGAGGACGGTCTCGATGAAGAGGTCTACTATCCGATGGTCCGACAGTTCTCCGCCCTCGCCGAAGTCAGGAAACACCCCGGCGTCGCCGCCGGCGTGGTCGCCATCCTGGCCGGCGTCGGCCTCGCCACCCTGCTGCTGAACCAGCGCACCGGGCCGACGCGGCTGGAAACCCTGCGCGGCCGCCTCGATCCGCGCGGCTGGGTCGACGGCCATGGCCTGCGCACCCGGCTCGAGGATCTGACCGAAACCGTGCGGCGCGGCGTCGGCGAGGCCGGCGAACGGGCCGCGGACCTCGGCGGCGACGCCCGTCACCGGTCGCGCCGGTTCTTCGAGGACACCCGGCACAGCTCGCGCAAGGCGCTGAAAAAGCACGGCAAGCGGGCCCGTCTCTACGCCTCCGAGGCGGGGACCTACGCCCGCGGCCACGCCCGGGAGGGCGGC
Organism: uncultured Brevundimonas sp.; assembly: GCF_937870815.1. Classification (GTDB taxonomy): domain Bacteria; phylum Pseudomonadota; class Alphaproteobacteria; order Caulobacterales; family Caulobacteraceae; genus Brevundimonas. Next base: position 23,995 of record NZ_CALMZS010000138.1, on the reverse strand, counting down.
GCCATCCTGGCCCTGGCCACGATTGCGGCGGCGGTCGGCGCGGCGGCGATGGACGCCCGGCGGCCGGACAGCCGGCTGCGCAGCCTCGGCCGCTTCTGACGCCACCGCGATCCCGCCATTGCTGCGACTGCGAAGGTGGGCCAAGGTCGCCCCATGGCTGACCCTATCTTCGTTTTCGACTTCGATTCGACCCTTGTCCGCATAGAGACGCTTGAGGCCCTGGCCGACCTGGCCCTGGCCGGGGCCGCGGACGGAGACGCGATCAGGGCGGAGATCAGCCGGCTGACCGATCAGGCCATGGCCGGAGAGATCGCCTTCGGCGAGGCGCTGCGCCGCCGCCTCGCCCTGCTGCCGCTGACCCGCGAGCACGTCGTCTCCCTCGCCGAGCGCATCCTCGACGAGGGCACGCCGTCGGTGCGCAAGAACCTGGCCTTCTTCCGCGACCGGCCGGGCCGCATCGTCATCGTCTCGGGCGGCTTCCGCGAGATCATCGCCCCCGTCGCCGGGCGGCTGGGCGTCGCTCCGGACCGGGTGCTGTGCAACGATCTGGTCTACGACGCCGCGGGCCGGGTCGCCGGGGTCGACGAGGCCAACCCCCTGTCGCACGCCGGCGGCAAGGCCACGGCGCTGAAGGCCCTCGGCCTGGCCGGCCCGGTCGTCATGATCGGCGACGGCTGGACCGACGCGGAGGTCAGGCAGGCCGGCGCCGCCGACCGATTCTACGCCTTCACCGAGGTGGTGCGCCGCCCCCCGGTGGTCGCCGCCGCCGACGCCGAGGTGCGCTCGATCGACGAATTCCTGCATCTGGAAGGACTGTCGGGCCGCTGGTCCTATCCGCGCAGCCGGATGCGCATGCTCCTGCTCGAGAACATCCACCCCGCCGCGGTCGAGCGGCTGGAGACGGCCGGCTACCAGGTCGAGACCGCCGCCGGCGCCCTGGGCGAGGACGCCCTGATCGAGCGCATCCGGGGGGTCCATGTGCTGGGCGTGCGCTCCAAGACCCAGGTCAGCGCCCGCGTGCTCGACGCCGCCGACAGGCTGATGGCCGTCGCCGCCTTCTGCATCGGCACCAACCAGATCGACCTCGACGCCGCCGCCGGGCGCGGGGTGGCGGTGTTCAACGCGCCCTACTCCAACACCCGTTCGGTCGTCGAGCTGGCGGTCGGCCTGACCATCGCCCTGTTGCGCGACGTCGCCGACAAGTCGACGGCCATGCACCGGGGCGAATGGAACAAGTCGGCGACCGGCTCGCGCGAGCTGCGCGGCAAGACTCTGGGCATCGTCGGCTACGGCGCCATCGGCTCGCAACTGTCGGTTCTGGCCGAGGCGCTGGGCATGCGGGTGATCTTCCACGACCTGACCGAACGGCTGGCCCTGGGCAATGCGCGGCGCATGCCCTCTCTCGAGGCCCTGCTGACCGACAGCGACGTGGTCAGCCTGCACGTCGACGGGCGGGCCGCCAACGCCAACCTGATCGGCGCCGCCGAGCTGTCGCGGATGAAGCCCGGAGCCCTGCTGCTGAACCTGTCGCGGGGGCATGTCGTCGATGTCGGGGCCCTGGCCCAGGCGCTCGGCTCGGGCCGCATCGGCGGGGCCGCCCTCGACGTCTTCCCGGACGAGCCGGCGACCAACGCCGATCCGTTCGACAGCCCGCTGCGGGGCCTGAAGAACGTCATCCTGACCCCGCACATCGGCGGCTCGACCGAGGAGGCCCAGGAAGCCATCGCGGAGTTCGCGGCCGAGCGTCTGCTGGCCTATCTGAACCGCGGCGACACCACCTTCTGCGTCAACCTGCCGAACGTGCAGCTGGCCGAGGTGACCGGGGCCCACCGCATCCTGCACATCCACCGCAACCAGCCCGGCGTCCTGGCCGAGCTGAACCGCGCCCTGGCGGCGGCGGGGCTGAACATCCTCGGCCAGCATCTGAAGACCGACGAGCGCACCGGCTATGTGATCACCGATGTCGACCGCGACTACGATCCGGCCGCCCTGAAGGCGCTCAGGAATGTGGCCGGGACGCTGCGCTTCCGGATGCTGCACTGAAAGCTTCCCCGACGGCATCTTGCGCGCGCGCGAAAGCGGCGCAGAGTGTCATGCAACGGTCGCATGATGACGGCCGGGGGAGGATTTTCGATGTCACGTTTCCTGCGTAACGCGGCCGCCGCCGCGCTGACCGTCGCCGCCGTCGGCGCCTTCGCGTTCACCGCCAGCGCCCAGAGCTACGGCCGTCTGGTCGTGTTCGGCGACAGTCTGAGCGACAACGGCAACCTCTACGCCCTGATCGGCCAGCCGACCTCGCCGCCCTACTACCAGGGCCGCTTCTCGAACGGTCCGGTGTTCACGGAACTGCTCGGCTTCGACGCCGGACGCTTCACCGCCGGCGCGCCCGTGACCGGCAGCGTCAACTACGCCTTCGGCGGGGCGCGCACCGACAACGCCGCCCTGCCCCCCGGGATGCGCAACCAGTTGCTGGCCTACACCGGCGGCGGCGGAACCTTCGGGGCCAATGACCTGGTCAGCGTCCTGGGCGGGGCCAACAACATCTTCCAGGCGTTCCCGGCCGCGGCGGCGAACCCCTTGACCGCCCAGTCGACCATGCAGGCGGCCGCCACCGCCGCGGCGGCGGACATCAGCTTCATCGTCAACTCCGTCGCCGGAGCCGGGGCGGGCACGATCCTGGTCGGCAACCTGCCGCGTCTGGGCGTCACGCCGCAGTTTTCACCGACCAATCCGCTTGTGGGGCCCAACGGCTCGGCGCTCGCCGATTTCGCCGGCACGACCTTCAACTCCGCCCTGGCGACGGGCCTGTTCGCGGTCGCGGCGAACCAACCCGACGCCAACATCATCCTGATGGACCTCTACAAGATCAGCGATCCGCTGGCCGCCAATCCGGCCGCCTTCGGCCTGACCAATGCCCGCGACGCCTGCTTCAACGGCGTCACCGTCTGCGCCAGCCCCGACACCTATCTGTACTGGGACAGCGTCCACCCCACGGCCGCGGGGCACCGCCTGATCGCCGCCCTGGCCGACGACTATCTGCGCTACGGCGACCGCGGCGCCCAGTCGGCGGTCCAGGCCGAGACCGGCTTCCGCCAGCGGGAGGATCTGCTCGACCTCGCCGGCGAGGGCCTGTCGGCGCGCGGGACGTGGGAGCCCGGCTCCCACCTGACCTTCGACGCCCTTTACGACAGCGTCGAGACCGACGCCCGCGGCGTCATCGCGGCGGCCGACGCCACCGGCTGGGGCGGGCGGCTGGGGCTCGACCACGTCATGTCCGAGACCCTGCGCTTCGGCCTGGCCGGAACCTTCCGCACCGCCGAGGTCGGGGCCGGGCCGATGGCCTTCGACGTCGAGACCTACGCCTTCGACCTCTACGCCGGCTGGCGGGCGGGGTCGATGTTCGTCAGCGCCACGGCGGGCGGCTCGATCGACCACTACGACGACATCACCCGCGTCACCGCCCTGGCTCCGGTCGTCCACAGCGGCGAGACCGACGGCGGCGGCCTCGGGGCCCGCGTCCAGGCCGGGGCCTGGTTCGACATGGGCGGCGTCGCCCTGTCGCCGCGCGTCGCCGTCACCTTCGTCTCCACCGACGTCAACGGCTACGTCGAGCAGGGCGCCGCCGCCCAGTACCAGTACGAGGACCGGACGGTGCAGGGCGCGGCCGCCGAGGTCGCCCTGCGCGCCGAAGGCGGCGGCGACGGGATGAGTTTCTGGGTCGAGGGCGGCTATCGCGACAGCTTCGCCGAGAGCAGCGACGCGGTCCGGGTCGGCATCGCCGGCAACCCGGCGCGGATTCTCGAACATGAGGTCGAAGACCCGTTCGGCGGCTCCCTGATCGCCTCGGCCGGGCTTGAGGCCGAGGTCGGCCCGGGCACGGTTTCGCTGGGCTACCGCGGCCGTTTCGGCGACGCCGCGGACAGCCACATGGGGGCCGTCACCTTCCGCCTGCCGCTGCCATAGTCGCGGGCCGGATCACCGACGGGCGCGCCAGTCTTCGGACGGCGCGCCTTTTTCGATTTCAGGATTTTGCTGATTTTGTTCGCCTTTTTATGGCTCCGCTGCGACTTCCTGTCGCCCCGGCGGAACCTTTTCGGCCCCAAAGTCGCCCGGCCCGCCCCCTAGAAAGGCGGTTGTCCCGGTCGCCGGCCGAGAGCGTCGCCAGTCGTGCGGCCCGTCGGCGCCCTTCACCGCTCAATGAGCCGAAAAGACGGAGCTGACGCCGCCCATGCGACGACTGTTGCCGACCGTACGGTCGTTCCTGTTTCATTCCGGTCAGGCCGCCGCCCTGGCCTCGGTCGCCGTGCTGGCCATGGCCGCGGCTCCCCCGCCGGAGCCCTACCAGCCGCCGACCGAGGCCGAACGGGCCGAGCCCGAGGCGCCTCCGGTGACCGCGGTGGCCCGTCCGGCCGGCCCGATGACGCGCCTGATCGCCTTCGTGACGCCGCTCAAGGGCTACGCCATCAACTCGGCCTTCGGGTTGCGCCGCCTCGCCGGCGAGGCCCGGGCGCGCCAGCACAAGGGCGTCGACATCGCCGCACCGCAGGGCACCAGCGTCTTCGTCGCCAGCGAGGGCGAGGTGACGCGCACGGGCTATGAGGCCGCCGGCTACGGCCGCTTCATCGAGGTCCGCCACCCCAACGGCATGAGCACCTTCTACGCCCACCTGAACCGGATCGACGTGGCGCCGGGCGATCGCCTGGCCTCCGGCGAGGCCATCGGCCTGGTCGGATCGACCGGTCGCTCCACCGGGCCGCACCTGCATTTCGAGGTCCGCCGCGACCGCGCCCAGGTCAATCCGACCTCGGTGCTCGGCCAGGCCTTCGAGGTCGAGGTCGAGGTGTCCGTCTAAGATTTTCGCCACAGCCACGGTTTCTTCACCCCTTGGCCGGATGCTGTCCGGTCATAAGGGGGCGACGTGGACCGGATCCTGTACTGCCTGGTGGTCGAGCACGACTGGCGCTGGACGCTGGCGGCCGCGCTGCTGTGCGTCCTCGGGCTCGGCGTCGCCTTCCGGCTGCTGGTCGAGGCCCAGACCCTGCCGCGGGCGCGGCGCCGGGAAGTCGCCCTGCTCGGCGCCGTGGTCGGCGGGGTGGCGGCCTTCTCGACCCATTTCCTGGCCATGCAGGGCTACGACGCCGGGGGCGAGATCCGCTACGGCCTTGCGCTGACCCTGCTGTCGCTGATCCTCGGCGTCGGCGGGGTGGCGATCGGCTCGGTCATCATCCTGGCGAGGTGCGGCCGCCTGAACCGCGGGCTCGGCGGCATGGTCGGCCTCTCGGGCGTGGCGGCCATGCATTTCGTCGGCGTCGCCGCGCTGGACCTGCCGGGCCGCGTCATCGGATGGCATCCGGGTCTCGCGGCGGCGGCCGTCGCCGGCGGCCTGGCCGCGGCCCTGCTGACCGGGGCGGTCGTCTACGGCCCGGGCGCGGCGCGGTTCGTCGCCGCCTGCGCGTCCGGCGCCCTCTCCATCGTCATTCTTCACTTCACGGCCATGAGCGCCATGGTGGTCGCGCCCGACCCGGCGGCGGCGGCCCACGGCCTCGGCCCGAGCCTCTCCGCCCCGGCCATGCTGGCGGTTCTGGTCCTGATGGTCATGGGCCTTGTCGCCGTGGCCGGCGCGGTCTCCTGGATGGGCTATATCTCGCGTTCGGGCGCGCTGAGGCAGATTCGCGAGGCGATCGACGCCATGCCCGACGGCCTGGCCTTCTTCGACGCCGACGACCGGCTGGTCCTGTGGAACAACCGCTACGACGAGGTGAACCCGGAACTGTCGTCCAATCTCCAGGTCGGCATGACCTTTCGGGAGATCATCCGGATCGGCCTCGAAGAAGGGCTCTACGCCGAAGCCAGGGGGCGCGAGGAGGCCTGGCTGGCCGAACGGCTGGAGGCCCGGCGCGCCCTGTCGGCCACCATGGAGCAGCGCATCGCCGGCGATCGCTGGCTGCGCGTCGCCGACCGCCGCACCGCCGCCGGGGGCATCGTCACCGTCTGCACCGACATCACCGATCTCAAGAACGACGCCCGGGCCCTGGCCGAGGCGCGCGACGCCGCCGAGGCGGCCAACGCCGCCAAGAGCCAGTTCCTGGCCAATATGAGCCATGAGATCCGCACGCCGCTGAACGGGGTCATCGGCGTCGCCCAGGCCCTGGTCCATACCGGCCTGACGCCCCGGCAGACCGAGATGCTCGACCTGATCCAGTCGTCCGGGCGCACCCTGCAGGTGCTGCTCAGCGACATCCTCGACCTCGCCCGGGTCGAATCCGGCCGGCTGGAGCTGTCCGAAGAGGCGTTCGATCTCGGCCGCGCCGTCCGCGACGCCGCCCATCTCTATGAGGCGTCGGCTCGCGACAAGGGGCTGCAGTTCTTCGTCGAGATCGCGCCGGAGGCCGACGGCTGGATCGAGGGCGACGTAGTGCGCCTGAAGCAGATCCTGACCAACCTGGTGTCCAACGCGGTCAAATTCACCACTGAGGGCTTCGTCAGCCTCACCGCCGCCGCCGGCCCCGACCGGGACGGCGTTCCGACTCTCCGCTTCTCCGTCGAGGACACCGGCATCGGCTTCGACAGCCAGACCCGCGAACGTCTGTTCAGCCGGTTCGAACAGGCCGACGGCGCCATCACCCGCAAATTCGGCGGCTCGGGCCTCGGCCTGGCCATCTCGCGCCAGCTGGCCGGGATGATGGGCGGCGACCTCGACTGCGAAAGCGAGCCCGGGGGCGGTTCGGCCTTCATCCTGACCGTGCCCTTCAGGGCGGCCCAGGCGCCGGCCGCCGCCGTCGAGGGCCCGGCCGGAACCCTCGCGGCGACCAGGGGAACCGTCCGTGTGCTGCTCGCCGACGACCACCCCGTCAACCGCCGCGTCGTCGAGATGATCCTGGCCCAGGCGGACGTGGCCCTGACCTCGGTCGAGGACGGCGCCCAGGCCGTCCAGGCGTTCAGGGACGGCGGCTACGACATCGTGCTGATGGACATGCAGATGCCGGTCATGGACGGGCTGACGGCGACCCGGGAGATCCGTCTGCACGAGGCGGCCATGGGCCTGGGCCGCACGCCCGTCGTCATGCTCACGGCCAACGCCCTGCCCGAACACATCGCCGCCGCCCGGGAGGCCGGGGCCGACCTGCATCTGCCCAAGCCGTTCGACGCCGCCGAGCTGATGAACCTGATCGCCACCCTGCCGGCGGCGATGGCCAGTTCGATGGCCGCCTGATCCCGCCTATTCGTAGCCGTGCGCGGCCTCGTTGATGACCTGCGAGGGCATCGACGAGAAGTCGACGCTGACAGATTGGGCCGCCTTGGCGCGGAAGGTCTTGATGACGTGCTCGAGGCGCCGACGCACCTCGCGCTCGGCCTCGGTTCCGTCGGTCAGGTTCAGCGGGGCGAGGCAGAAATCGATGATGGCGGTGGGATTGTTCAACGGTTGCATGGGACGTCTCCTGCTTATTCGGCCGCCACGAACTGGGCGGTCTCGGTGGAATCCTTCAGCGCCGTGGTCGACGACTGGCCGTTGGAGATGACGGTGGCGACCTGGTCGAAATAGCCGGTGCCGACCTCGCGCTGGTGGCGGGTGGCGGTGTAGCCGGCGGCCTCATTGGCGAACTCGCGCTGCTGCAGTTCGGAATAGGCGGCCATGCCGCGGTCGCGGTAGCCGTCGGCCAGTTCGAACATCGCATTGTTCAGGCTGTGGAAGCCGGCCAGGGTGACGAACTGGAATTTGTAGCCCATGGCCCCCAGTTCGCGCTGGAATTTGGCGATGGTGGCGTCGTCCAGCTTCGCTTTCCAATTGAAGGACGGCGAGCAGTTGTAGGCCATCAGCTTGCCGGGATGCTCGCGCTGGATGGCCTCGGCGAACCGCCGGGCGTCGTCGAGATCGGGGTGCGAGGTCTCCCACCACAGCACGTCGGCGTATCGGGCGTAGGCCAGGCCGCGGGCGATGCAGTGGTCGAGGCCCGTGCCCTCCTTCAGGCGGAAGAAACCTTCCGGCGTGCGGTCGTCGCGCCGGATGAAGGGATGGTCCCGTTCGTCGACATCCGAGGTGATCAGCTGGGCGCTCTCGGCGTCGGTGCGGGCCACGGTCAGGGTCGGCGTGCCCATGACGTCGGCGGCCAGTCGCGCGGCGATCAGGTTACGCTCATGCGCCGCCGTGGGGATCAGCACCTTGCCGCCGAGGTGGCCGCATTTCTTTTCGGAGGCCAGCTGGTCCTCGAAATGGACGCCGGCGGCCCCCGCCTCGATGAAGGCCTTCATGATCTCGAAGCTGTTCAACGGCCCGCCGAATCCGGCCTCGGCGTCGGCGACGATGGGGGCGAACCAGTCCCGTCTGGCCCCGCCCTCGGCGTGCTCGATCTGGTCGGCGCGCTGCAGGGTGCGGTTGATGCGGCGGCACAGTTCGGGCGCGGCGTTGGCCGGATACAGCGACTGGTCGGGGTACATGGCCCCGGCGGTGTTGGCGTCGGCGGCGACCTGCCAGCCGGACAGATAGATGGCCTTGAGGCCGGCGCGGACCATCTGCATGGCCTGGTTGCCGGTCACCGCGCCGAGGGCGTTCACGAACGGCTCGTCGTGCAGCAGCTGCCACAGGCGGTTGGCCCCGCGCTCGGCCAGGGTGTGGGTGATCGGCAGCGAGCCGCGCAGGCGCAGGACGTCGTCCGGCGTATAGGGGCGGTCGATGCCGTCGAACCGGCCGGCGGGCGAAGGGACGAGATCTGAAAAGTCGGTCACGGTCGGGGTTCTCCACTCGGTCTCGGCCGGTCGGCCTTGCGTAGAGAGAACACCGGCAAAGTCACAAATGATACTGCATACGCCTCTATTTTCGTGTCATATAGTCACGATATGACATTTGCTGTTAAGTCATTTCATGACATCATGCAGCCATGGAAGCCGCCACGGACCGCAAACTCTTCCTCGGAGGCCGTCTCAAGCGGCTGCGCCGGGAACTGGCGCTGACCCAGACCGCCATGGCCGCCGATCTCGGCGTTTCGCCCAGCTATCTCAACCACATCGAGCGGAACCAGCGACCGGTGTCGGCGCAGCTGCTGTTGCGCCTCGCCGACACCTATGACGTCGATCTGCGCACCTTCGGGCCCTCGGGCGGCCCGGCCACCGAATCGGCCCTGGCCGAGGCCCTCGCCGATCCCCTCTTCCAGGGGCTGGCCGTGCCCCGCCACGAGATCGTCCAGCTGGCGGAGGACCAGCCGGCCGCCGCCGACGCCCTGCTGCGGCTCTACCGCGCCTTCGCCGACCGCCGGGCCCGCGACCGGGCCGAGGCCGACATCGCCGGCGGCGCGGCCGACGACAGCCCCGCCGACTGGGTGCGCGAACATGTGCAGGGGCGCCGCAACCACTTCCCCGAACTCGACGCCCTGGGCGAGGCCCTGGCCGACGGGCTCGAAGCCGAAACCCCGGGCGAGTCGTTCGAGGCGCGGGCCCGGGCGCGCCTGCTCGCGCGCCACGGCCTGTCGGTGCGCACCCTGCCCGCCGAGGTGATGGTCGAATGGACCCGGCGCTACGACCCGCATCGCCGGCGGCTGCTGCTGTCCGAGACGCTGGCCCCGGCCTCGCGCGCCTTCGCGGTCGCCTACCAGCTGGCCCTGTCCGAGCACGACGTCGACCTGACCGCCCTGGCGGCCGCGGCCGCCGCGCCGGACGAGCCGACCCGCCGCCTGTTGAAGGTGTTCCTGACCAACACCCTGGCCGCCGCCATCCTGATGCCCTACGCGGCCTTCCAGCAGACCGCCGAGGCCGCCGGCTACGAGCTGGCCCGCCTCCAGGCCCGCTTCGGCGTCAGTTTCGAACAGGCGGCGCACCGGCTGACCACCCTGTCGCGGCCGACCGCCCGCGGCGTGCCCTTCTTCCTGATGCGGGTCGACCAGGCCGGCAACATCTCCAAGCGCTTCGCCTCGGGTGCCTTTCCCTTCTCTCGCTTCGGCGGGGCCTGTCCGCGCTGGCGGCTGCACAGCGCCTTCCGCACCCCGGGCCGCATCGTCACCCAGATCATCGAGACCCCGGACGGACAGCGCTGGTTCACCCTGGCCCGCACCGTCGACCGGCAGGGGCATGACGCCTTCACCGAAGGACACGACCTGGCTGTCGGCCTGGGCTGCGAGCTCAGGCACGCGCACCGCCTGGCCTATGCGCGCGGCCTCGACCTGCAGGATCCGGAGGTCACCCCCATCGGCCCCGCCTGCCGCCTGTGCCACCGTCACCCCTGCGCCGAGCGGGCCGCCCCGCCGATCGACCGGCCGCTGATGGTCGACGACTGGTCGAAGTCGGTCAGTCCCTGGCCGTTCGCCGGGGGCTGACGGACGCCGGTCCGGGCGGGCCCGCGCTCAGGCCGGGGCCCGCTCGAGGGCGCGCTGCGCCGCCGCCACTTCGCCGGCCATGACCGTCTTCAGCCGGGCGGGGGCGACGATCCGGACCCGGTCGCCCCAGGTGAACAGATGCCAGGCCAGTTCGCGCATGCCGGAGGCGCGGAAGCGGACGACCACCCCGCCGTCCGGCTGGTCCTCGAGGCTCTGGGTCGGATGCCAGCGCCAGGCCCGCGCCTCGTCCGCGCCTTCGGGAGAAATCGCCAGCACCACGTCCTCGATCTCGTCCTGGTAGATGCCGAAGGACTGGCTGGCGAACGCCTGCAGGTCGAAATCGGCGGGCGGCGACGCCACCCCCGCCTCGGCCCGCACCGCGCTCATCCGGTCGAGGCGGAAGGTCTGGATGCGGCCGCTCTCGCGGTCGGCGGCGACCAGATAGTTGGCGCGGCCGAACATCACCCCGCACGGGGCGACGCTGCGGCGGCGCGCCTCCGCCCCCGGCCGGCTGTAGATGAAGCCCAGCGGCCGCCCCGCGAGAATGGCCTGGCGGATCTCGGCCAGCACCGCCTCGTCGGCCGAGGGCCGCGGCCCGGCCTGGACGGCGATGGTCTCGGCCCGCACCAGCGCCTCGAGATCGGGGGCCAGCCGGTTCAGCGTGGTCGAGCGCATGGCCGACTTCAGCTTGCGCTCCAGCCCCTCCAGCGCCGCCGCCCGGCCCGGCTCGCCGCTGGCCCGAAGCGCCTGGGCCGCCTTGGCCAGTTCGATCAGCTCGGCCGTGGTCGGGGCCTGTTCGAAGGCGGACAGGCCGCCGCGGATGCGCCAGCGCTTGTTGGGCGGGTCCGGGACCTCCTCGGCCTGGGGGAACAGCAGGGTCACCGCGTCGCGCAGGCGTTCGGCGGTGCGCCGGCCGACCTCCAGTTCGCGCTCGATCTCGCCCAGCGTCAGGCCCTCGGCGCTGGCCGCCATGCGCCGCGCCAGATCGATGACCATGGCCGCCTTGTCGTGTCTCACGCGGCCACTGAAGCATACGTCCGATTTTGACGCAACGCTGGTTCACAATCCGACCATCGACAGAAACACCGCTTCAGGAGTTCCCTCCATGGCCCGCAGCTTCGCCCCCCACGCCGCCCCGCAGAGCCAGGGCGCCGCCTCCCGCTATCTGATCGTGCCGTGCGAGGCCGACGGCTGCGGCGACCTCGCCGTGATCTGGGACCGGCTCGAGGAACAGGTGATCGACGTCATCGACGCCCGCGCCTCGGCCCGCTACGCCGACGAGGACGCCCTGTGGGACGAGGCCCGCCCGGCCTTCGACCCCGCCGGGGACTTCCGCCTGGCGGCGTGACCGGCCGGGGCCGGCGCATGCGGACGCACGGGTCTCGGCCCGGAGCACCGTCAGGTCGGGCAGGGAGCGGCGGGGTCGGTCTGGCCGCCGCCGCTGCCCACAGTCATTTCAGGTAGCCCCCGAGGCGGACGCCCTGAGCAGGCCCGCGACGCCGACATCTTCGTCGAGGTCAGGCCAATGGATACCGAGGCCGGCGGCGGCCTCTTCCCAGTTTGCGCGCTGCGCGGGCGTTGCGGCTTTCAGGCGGGGGAACCAGTCCAGCGGCGCCGCCAGTCGTCGGCCGTCGCGCAGGCGCACGATCAGCTCGTCGTCGGTGACCTCGACCCCGGCGGGACTCAGCCAGACCTTGGCCGAGCGACCGCCCTTGTCGATGTGAATGTGCGGCGGCCCGAAGCCCTCGTTCGAGAAGAAATAGAAGCGGTATCCGTTCCAGCGCAGGACAGTGGGCATGACCTCACAGCCCCTTCACAATCCCCTCGACCATCTTCTTGGCGTCGGCGAACAGCATCATGGTGTTGTCGCGGAAGAACAGCTCGTTCTCCACCCCCGCATAGCCGCTGCCCATGCCGCGCTTGATGAACAGCACCGTGCCCGCCTTCTCCACGTCCAGCACCGGCATGCCGTAGATCGGCGATTGCGGATCGGTCTTGGCGGCCGGATTGGTGACGTCATTGGCGCCGATGACGAAGGCCACGTCGGCCGACGAGAACTCGGAGTTGATGTCCTCCAGCTCGAACACCTCGTCATAGGGGACGTTGGCCTCGGCCAGCAGCACGTTCATGTGGCCGGGCATCCGACCCGCCACGGGATGGATGGCGTATTTGACCTCGACCCCCTCGGCCTTCAGCTTGTCGGCCATCTCGCGCAGGGCATGCTGCGCCTGCGCCACCGCCATGCCGTAGCCGGGGACGATGATCACCTTGGAAGCGTTCTTCATGATGAAGGCGGCGTCCTCGGCCGAGCCCTGTTTGACCGGCCGGGTCTCGACCGCGCCGCCGCCGGCCGCGGCCGTCTCGCCGCCGAAGCCGCCGAGGATGACCGAGATGAAGCTGCGGTTCATGCCCTTGCACATGATGTAGCTGAGGATCGCGCCCGAGCTGCCGACCAGGGCCCCGGTGATGATCAGGGCGATGTTCTCCAGGGTGAAGCCCAGCGCCGCCGCGGCCCAGCCGGAATAGGAGTTGAGCATCGACACCACCACCGGCATGTCGGCCCCGCCGATCGGGATGATCAGGGTGGCGCCGAGGATCAGGGCGATCAGGAACACGCCCCAGAAGGCCCAGGTCGCCGTCCCGCCCGAACCGATCATCACCCCGATCAGCAGCACGAGGCCGAGCGCCAAGGCGATGTTGATCAGGTGCCGCGCCGGCAGCAGGATCGGCGCCCCGCTCATGTTTCCGTTCAGCTTGGCGAAGGCGATCACCGAACCGGTGAAGGTCACCGCCCCGATGGCCACCCCGAGGCTCAGCTCGATGATCGACAGGGTCTTGATGCCGCCCGCGGCGGTGGCGATGCCGAAGCTGTCCGGCGCATAGACCGCGCCGACCGCCACAAGACAGGCCGCCATGCCGACGAGCGAGTGGAAGGCCGCCACCAGTTGCGGCATCTGGGTCATCTGCACCCGCGCCGCGATCAGCGCCCCGGCCCCGCCGCCGACCACCACCCCGCCGCCGATCAGTCCCAGGGTCAGCGGATCGAGCGTTCCCGTCGACCACAGCGTCAGCAGGGTCACGGCCACGGCCAGCGCCATGCCGACCATGCCGAGCGTATTGCCCCGCCGGCTGGTCTCCGGGCTCGACAGGCCGCGCAGGCTGAGGATGAACAGGACGCCGGAGACCAGATAGGCCAGGGCCGCGAAGGATGCGTTCATTCGATTTCTTCCCCCAACGCCTTGCGAGCACCAGCGATCAACGGCGGCAGCGATCGCCGAACGATATCCACCACGCGCTCCATCCGAAGCTTGGCGTAGCCATGAACAAGAATATTTCTGAAGCCGGCCGCATCACGCAGTTCGAGCTCCGCGATTCCTTCCGGTTGCTTCTTCAGGATTTGAGCGGCGGCTTCACCGACGATCTGGACCGTTCGCAACACCGCGTGCTCGCGGAGGCGGTCCGCGAGAATGGCCTTGGCGTCGAGGTCGCCGACGGTCTCCAGGGCCTCGCTGCCGTAGGCGACGATATCCTCCAGCAGAAAGCGGATCGCGGGGTTCTTCACAGCGATACCAGATCCCGGGCCATCCAGGTCCATCGTTCCGGAATCATCATCTCACGGTCCACCAGGTCCACTTTCCGACCGACCGCGTCCTCCAGATCCTTCTGAAGCCCGCCCAGCCGCCAATAGTCCAGCTGTCCAACGACATCGAAAACCACATCCACATCGCTGTCGCCTGTTGCCTCGCCGCGCGCGACCGATCCGACGACACCGACGAATTCCACACCCACGGCACGGGCCCGTGGTCGAAAGGCGCGCAGCACCTCCAACACCTGATCCAGAACCGTCACCGGCTTGTCCACGATCACCGCCCTCCCGGCGGGCAGGCCGTGCGCGCCAGCCGCCACAGGGCGGCGGCGATGAACAGCGGGGCGACGAAGACCACGGCCCAGTCCCACGGGCTCATCGGCCGGTCCTGGGCCACGATGCGCAGCAGGATCGAGGCGAACAGCAGCGCCACCCCGCAGTCCAGGAAGCGCAGCTTGCGAATGGCGGCCTTCACGCCGAACCCGCTCCACGGCCACAGGCCGCCGCCGACCGCCGTGGCGACCCGGGACGCGCCGACCGCGAACTGCTGGACGTCGGGGGTCATCCGGCCTCGGCGGACGCCGCCGGCGGGCGTTCCTTCTTGCGGTACATGGCCAGCATGCGCCGGGTGACCATGAAGCCGCCGAAGATGTTGACGCTGGCCAGGGTGACGGCCGCCACCCCCGCGCCCTTGGCGATCCAGCCGTCGTCGCCGCCGGCCGCCGCCGCCGCGATCAGCCCGCCGACCACGATCACCGACGAAATGGCGTTGGTCACCGCCATCAGCGGCGTGTGCAGCGCCGGCGTGACGCTCCAGACGACATAGTAGCCGACGAAGATGGCCAGCACGAAGATGGCGAGGCGGAAGATGGTGGGGTCGACGGGGACGTGTTCCATTCAGATCACCCTCTTCAGGCGGTTTGAGGCGGCGTCCCGGATCGTGGCGACCACGCCGTCGATATCCCGTTCGACCTGCCGCGTCGAAAAACGAAGCACCAAATAGCCTTGAGCGTTGAGCCAGCCGTCTCGCCCCAGATCACGAAGGGCGACCTCAGGCAGTTCGTGCACGCCACCGTCCACCTCGATCACGAGGTTGGCGCGATGACAGACGAAATCCACGACGTAAGCTCCCATGGGCTCCTGACGTCGGAACCTCACCGGCAAGAGTTTCAGGCGGTCCCACAGCCTCGCCTCGGTCCAGGTCGGCTTGGCGCGCAGGGCTTTCGCACGACGGACCAATGATCCGGGCTTCCGATCGTCCCGAACGAAGTTTGAAAAGCCCTCCCCCTCGACGGGGGAGGGTTGGGTGGGGGTGTTCGAGCCGTCGTCAGAAGATCGAGCGCATGAGGCGCTGTCGACAAAGCCTTTCGCGCCCTCTTCCGCGAAGCCGGCGCGCGCACCCCCAACCCCGGCCCTTCCCCCGTCGAGGGGGAAGGGAGTCGACGAACCCCTCATCCCCTCACCCCCTCATGCACCACCGCCCCGCCGTGGGTCACCGCCGCCGCCTTGAGGATCTCGTCCTCCAGGTCGACCGCCAGCGCCCCGTCCACGACCATCAGCCCGACGAAGGCGCTCAGGTTGCGCGCATAGAGGGCCGAGGCGTCGGCCGGGATGCGGCCCGCCATGTTTGTCCAGCCGACGATCTGCACGCCGCCCGCCGTGGTGACCACCTCGCCCGGCTTCGCCCCCTCGACGTTGCCGCCGTTGTCGATGGCCAGGTCGACGATCACCGACCCCGGCTTCATCGAGGCCACATGCGCCGCCGTGACCAGCCGCGGCGCCGGGCGGCCCGGGATCAGGGCGGTGGTGATGACCACGTCCTGTTTGACGATGTGGCTGGCGGTCAGCTCGGCCTGTTTGGCCTGGTATTCGGCCGACATCGGCCTGGCGTAGCCGGCGGCGGTCTCGGCCGCCCTGAACTCCTCGTCCTCGACGGCGACGAATTTGGCCCCGAGGCTCTCGACCTGTTCCTTGGAGGCCGGCCGCACGTCGGTGGCGGTGACCACCGCCCCCAGCCGCCGCGCCGTGGCCACGGCCTGCAGGCCGGCGACACCCGCGCCCATGACGAAGACCTTGGCCGGGGCGACCGTGCCCGCCGCCGTCATCATCATCGGAAAGCCCTTGCCGAAGGCCCAGGCCGCCTCGATCACCGCGCGATAGCCGGCCAGATTGGCCTGGGACGACAGGGCGTCCATGACCTGCGCCCGGCTGATCCGGGGCACGAACTCCATGGCGAAGGCGGTGACGCCCGCCCCCGCCAGCGCCGCCACCGTCTCCCTGTCCCGATACGCGTCCAGCAGGGCCACGACCACCGCGCCGGGCTTCAGCGCGCTGGTCTCCTGGGCGGTCGGCCCGCGCACCTTGAGCAGGATGTCGGCCCCGGCCAGCACCGCCTTGATGTCCGGCTTCACCGCCGCGCCGGCCGCTTCATAGTCCGCGTCGGGAATGGATGAACCCGCGCCGGTCCCGGCCTCGACGGCGACCGTCGCGCCGAGGCCGATCAGCTTCTTCACCGTCTCCGGCGTGAGGGCGCAGCGCGTCTCGCCGTCACGGCGTTCGCGGGTCACGGCGATGGCGACAGCCAAGCGAATCCCTCCATCTTCTCTCGACGGCCGGACGTTAGGCTGATCGGGGACGGCCCGTCAAAGCGGGCCGTTTCAGAGGCTGCCGTGATCATTGTTCGCGCTCGGGCCACCGCGTCGCGAGCGTCGGCGCGCCCTAATGCTGCGCCTTCCTCTTCGAGCGCAGGGCGAAGACGCCGATGACCAGCAGCACGAACGCCGCGATGAGGCCGCCGACGAAGCTGCCGCCCGGCTGGAACCACAGCAGCAGGAAGACGATGGCGACCGCGGTGGCCAGCGATCCCCATTTGGCCAGGCCGATGAACAGCGCGAAGGTCGCCGCCTGTTCGCTGATCTCCTGCGAGCCGCGGACGTAGTCGTCGTGCGCGTGGGCGTCGGCGGGGTGCGGGTCGGCCATGCGGGCTCCGGGAATCTGGAAGAGCGGTTGGCGTCCTTATAGCGGGGCCGGGGCCACGCTCAAGCGGGCGGCGACAATTCGCGCGCGCCGGGCCTCAGACCAGCGCCTCGAACCGGTCGATCAGACCCTCCAGCCGCCTGGTCCCGATGGTCCAGAAGGCCGGGTCGCGCGGGTTCAGCCCGAACGGCGCCAGCGCCTCGACATAGCCCCTGGATCCACCGCCGGCGAGCAGTTCGCGATACAGCGGCGTGAACCCGGCCGGGTCCCTGGCCCGGGTCTCCATCAGCGCCGCCACCAGCAGATCGCCGAAGGCGTAGGCGTAGACATAGAAGGGCGAGTGGACGAAGTGGCTGACATAGCTCCACCAGTGTTCGTAGCCGGAGTTCAGCGTCACCGCCGGGCCCAGCGATCCGCCCATCTCCTCCAGCCAGATTTCGCCGATCCGCTCGACCGCGACCTCGCCCTTCGCCCGTTCGTCATGGAAACGGGTCTCGAAGCGGTGGAAGGCGATCTGGCGCACCACGGTGTTCAGCCCGTCCTCGATCCGACCCGCCAGCAGGCCGCGCTGCTCGGCCTTCGGCGCGGTCGCCAGCAGCCGGTCGAAGGTCAGCCCCTCGGCGAAGATCGAGGCCGTTTCCGCGAGCGTCAGCGGCGTATCGGCCAGCAGGCTGCCCTGCCCGGCCGCCAGCGTCTGGTGCACCCCGTGGCCCAGCTCGTGCGCCAGGGTCAGGACGTCACGCCGCTCGCCCATCCAGTTCAGGAACACATAGGGGTGGCGGTCCGAGGTCACCGGATGGGCGTAGGCCCCCGACTGCTTGCCCGGCCGCGCCCGGCCGTCGATCCACGGCCGCTCGAAGAAGCCCCGCGCCCGGTCGGCGAACTCGCCGCCGAGATCGCCGAAGCTCTCCAGCACCAGCGCCTTGCCCTGCGCCCAGTCGTAACCGCGCGGCGCCCTGGTCTCCAGCGGGGCGTTGCGGTCCCACTGGTCCAGGGTCGCCCTGCCCATGGCCCGGGCCTTCAGCGCGTAATAGCGGTGCGACAGGCGCGGAAAGGCCGCCGCCACCGCCTCGGCCATGGCGTCGACCGCCTCGCCGTCGACCTCATTGGCCAGGTGGCGGCTGTCGGCCGGCCGTTTGAAGCCGCGCCACCGGTCCTCCAGCGCCTTGTCGGCGGCGACGGTGTTGAGCACCAGCGCCATGGTCTGCACCCGGGCGGCCAGCGCCTCGTTCAGCCCCTCGGCCGCCGCCTTGCGCCGCGCCGCCTTCGGGTCGGACAGCCGGTTCAGCGCCTCGGCCAGGGTCAGGTCGTCCTTGCCGGCCTTGACCCGCATCGCCGCCAGCGTCTCGTCGAACAGGCGCGGCCACTGGGCGCTGATCGGGGCCCGCTCGGCCAGGAAGGTCTCCAGCTCGTGCGACAGCTCGTGCGGCTTCATCGCCCGCACCCGCCGCAGCCAGGGCCGCCAGCGCGCCGCGGCCGGCGAGGCCGCCAGCGCCGCCTCGACCTCGGCCTCCGTCAGCTGGTTGATCTCCAGCGTGACCCAGACCGTGGGGGTGGCGATCGCGCTGATCCTCTCGCGCATGGTGGCCTCGAAGCCCTGCGCCCCGGCGTCGTTGCGATCGGTCGATGCCGCCAGGAAGGCGTAGGCCGACAGGCCTCCGAGCCGGTCCGACGCCTGTTCGTACAGGCTCGCCGCCCGGTCCAGCCGCTCGCCCAGCCGGGCGGGGTCGCCTCTTGCCTCGAGCAGCCGGCCGCGCAGGGCGTCGAGCTCGGCCACCCGCCCGCGGGCGTGGTCGAGGTCGGCCTCCAGGCGCGGATCGCGCCGGGAGGCGTAGAGGTCGGACAGGTCCCACTGGGGGGCTTCGGCCGCATCGGCGGGGGTCTGGAAGGGTGCGTTCATGTCTCCCGTTGTGGGGACGGCCGGCCTCCGGCGCAACGGCCGAAAACCGCCAGACGCCGCCGACGGGGCCTGTCATACCCCGTCATGCCGCGCCGCCAGGGAGAGAGACCGATGAGCTTTCGCATCCGCCCCCTGCCGCTGGAGCCGTTCCAGCCGCTGTTCGCGCTCGACGACGACGGCCTGCTCGCCCTCGGCGCGCGGCGCATGGTCGCCGACGCCCCGCACAGCGCCCCCTGCCGCGTCAGCCTGGTCGACGCCGGGCCGGGCGAGCGGCTGATCCTGGTCAACCACAGGCATCTCGACGCCCCCTCCAGCCCCTACCGCGGCGACGGGCCGATCTTCGTGCGCGAGGCCGCGGCGGAGGCCGCGCCGGCGCCCGGCGAGGCCCCGGACCTGCTGACGCGCCGGCTGCTCTCGGCCCGCGTCTATGACGCCGACTGGATGATGGCCGACGCCGACGTGGTCGAGGGCGCGGACCTCGTCGCCCGGCTCGAGGCATGGTTCGCCGATCCGGCCGCCGCGACCGTCCACCTGCACACCGCCCGCCGCGGCTGCTTCCTGGCCGCGGCCGAGCGCGCCTGAGGCGCCAGGCGTCGCGGAGCCGTCGGCCCCGCGAACGCGCCCCGCGTCGCGTTCCGCGACCATCGGGCCCCAACGAAAACGGCGGCGGAGATCGCTCTCCGCCGCCGTCCGGTTTCCTTCGGTCCTGTCGATCAGGCGCCCAGCGACGCCGGGTCGATCTTGAAGCCCGGCCCCATGGTCGAGGACAGGGTGATGCGCTTGACATAGGCGCCCTTGGCGCCCGACGGACGGGCGCGTTGCAGGGCGTCGACATAGGCCTTGACGTTGGCCTCCAGGGCTTCCTGGGTGAAGGAGGCCTTGCCGATGCCGCCGTGGGCGATGCCGGCCTTCTCGACGCGGAACTCGACGGCGCCGCCCTTGGCGTCCTTGACCGCCTGGCCGACGTTCGGGGTCACGGTTCCGACCTTGGGGTTGGGCATCAGGCCGCGCGGGCCCAGCACCTTCCCCAGACGGCCGACGAGGGCCATCATGTCCGGGGAGGCGATGACGCGGTCGAAGTCCATGAAGCCGCCGTTGATCTTCTCGTACAGATCCTCGGCGCCGACGATGTCGGCGCCGGCCGCGCGGGCCTCGTCGGCCTTGGCGTCCTTAGCGAAGACGGCGACGCGAACGTCACGGCCGGTGCCCGACGGCAGGTTGACGACGCCGCGGACCTGCTGGTCGGCGTGACGCGGATCGACGCCCAGGTTGACGGCGATCTCGATCGACTCGTCGAACCTGGCCGAGGCGTTGTCCTTGACGGCCTTGATGGCGTCGGCGAACGGCATGTTGACCGTGGTGTCGCCGGTGCGGGCCTTGAAGCGCTTGGTTTGCCTGGCCATGTGCTCAGCCCTCCACGACGTTGAGGCCCATGGCGCGGGCCGAGCCTTCGATGATCTTGGTCGCCGCGTCCAGGTCGTTGGCGTTCAGATCCTTCATCTTCTTTTCGGCGATCTCGCGCAGCTGGCTGCGCTTGATCTTGCCGGCCACTTCGCGGCCGGTCATCTTCGAGCCCGAGGTGATGCCGGCGGCCTGTTTGATGAAATGGGTCGCGGGCGGGGTCTTGGTGACGAAGGTGAAGCTCTTGTCCTGGTAGACGGTGATCACCGTCGGCAGGGGCGTGCCCTTCACCTCCTTCTCGGTGCGGGCGTTGAACTCCTTGACGAAGCCCATGATGTTGACGCCGCGCTGGCCGAGGGCCGGCCCGATCGGCGGCGACGGCGTGGCGGAGCCGGCCGGCACCTGCAGCTTGATGTAGCCGAGAATCTTCTTGGCCATTGGTCTCTCCTATGATGACCCGAAGCTAATCGGGCCGGTGAGCCGTGGTCGTGGCATGGCGGCCTCCCACGGATTTATGCGGGCGAACCCGCACCGCCCCTCGGAGCGAGGCGCGCGTGTAGCAGAAGCCTCCCCGCGACACAACCGAGCGGTTGGCCCCGTCCGTAACCGTGCTACGGTCAGATTGATATCGGGGGAATGGCGATGGAAGAAAAGCAGCCGCGGCGGCTTGGCCTTCCCTTGGGCATCGGGGTCATCCTGCTGCCCATCGTCTTTGCTTGGTTCACCCTCCGTCGGAGCTATTCCTCAGGCACCCGTATCGCGGCGTTCGTCTGGCTGGGCGTGAATCTGGCGTTCGCAGCTGTCCGCCTGGCCGGACCCTCGTACTGAACCTCAAAAGCAAACGGCGCCCCCTGAGGGCCGCTGCTGCGATATGTCTTCGTTGTCACGGGTGTCGACGATATCCCGCAACTCATTGTCGCGGATGTCTCGCCCGCAATGTATTGGTCGAAACGGGCTTAGCCCGCGTTCTTCTCGACCTGGCTGTACTCCAGATCCACCGGGGTCGGACGGCCGAAGATGGACACGGCCACGCGCAGGCGGGCCGCGTCCTCGTCGACGCTCTCGACCTGGCCGTCGAAGCTGGCGAACGGGCCGTCGATGACCTTGACGGTCTCGCCGATGTCGAAGCGGATGGTGGGTTTCGGACGCTCGACGCCCTCCTCCACCTGGCCGATGATGTTCTGGACTTCCTTCTCGGACACCGGCAGCGGCTTGGTGCCCCCGGCGGCGCCGAGGAAGCCGGTGACCTTCGGGGTGTTCTTGACCAGGTGGTAGGCCTCGTCGGTCATCTCCATCTTCACCAGCACATAGCCGGGGAAGAATTTGCGCTCCGAATTGACCTTGCGGCCGCGGCGGATCTCGACGACGTCCTCGGTCGGCACGAGGATTTCCGAGAAACAGTCCTCCAGCCCCTGCTGGCGCGCCTGGTCCTGCAGGTGCTGGGCCACCTTCTTCTCGAAATTCGAATAGGCGTGGACGATATACCACTTGTGGCGCGGATTGGCGGGCTTCGCGGGGGCGGCGTCGGTCATGGGCGGGTCTCTTACTGGCCGATGGCCAGGATGAAGCGCGAGGCGAAGGCCAGGCCGGTGTCGACCAGGAAGAAGAACACCGAAGCGATCGCCACCATGATGAAGACCATCACCGAGGTGATCCAGGTCTCCTTGCGGCTCGGCCACACGATCTTGCGGCGCTCGGCGTTCACCTGGTTGAGGAATTGCGGAATCGAGACCCGCGGCTTCTTCGGCGCGTCGGCCGCGACGGCGGCGCCCGCTATGGCGGGCTGGGCGGTCTGGGGGCGGCGCCCGGGGGTCTTGGCCTTGGCCATCACTGTTCCGTCAAAGAATTGATCCTGCCGCCCCAGATAGGGGCTCCCATCCGGCGGCGACAGGGGAAATGGCAGGAGTTGGGGGACTCGAACCCACGACCCCCGGTTTTGGAGACCGGTGCTCTACCAGCTGAGCTAAACTCCTAGACAAACATCGGCACGCCCAGGGGGCGCGTGTGATCGCCAGACCGGGGCGTATGCCCGACGCCGACCCGGTTTTCAAGGGCGGAACGGTCAATCCGCGTTGTGGGCCGCCACCGCGCTCGCCTCGTCCTCGGACTTGACCACCTGCCGGAACAGCAGCTTGTCGATGCGGCGGTCGTCCATGTCGATGACCTCGACCTCGAACCGGCCCAGCTGCAGCACCTCGCCCTCGTCCGGCACCCTCGACAGCTGGTGCAGCACCAGGCCGGCGACGGTGTGGAACCCTTCGGCCACGCCGAAATCCTCGCCCAGGGCGTCGGCCAGTTCGTCGATGTCGGTCTGGCCGTCGACCAGCCAGTCGCCGTTCTCGCGGCGGCGGATACAGGCCTCCTCCTCGTCGTGGCCCTCGTCGAAGTCGCCGGCGATCATCTCCAGCAGGTCGGTGGCCGTCACCACCCCCTCGAAGGCGCCGAACTCGTCGACCAGGAAGGCCATGTGGACCTTGGACGACTTGAGGATCTCCAGCGCCTTCAGCACCGAGGTCGACTGCGGAATGAAGGCCGGCGTCTGCACCAGCCGCTCGACGTTGAACTCGCCGTTGTCCAGCAGGCTGTCGAGCAGATCCTTCTTGTGGACCACGCCCAGCGGGTTGTCGACGTCGCTCTCGCGCGCCACCACGATGCGCGAATAGGGGCAGGTGCGGATCTCCTGGCGCAGCTGCGCCTCGCTGTCGTCCAGGGCGATCCAGAAGACCTCGTGGCGCGGCGTCATGGCCACCCGGATGGGACGGTCGCCGAGGCGCAGGATCTCCTCGATCATCTCCTGCTCCTCGGGCTCGATCAGGCCGGACGCCGTGCCCTCGGCGATCATGGTCTCGACCTCCTCCTGGGTGACGTCGGAGCCGTCGCGGTCCTTGACTCCCATGACCTTGAGGATGCCCGAGGTGGACGCCGTCAGCAGCACGACGAACGGCTTCAGCACCTTGGCCACGATCGAGATCGGGGCCGCCATCTTGGAGGCGATCGGCTCGGGGAAGATCAGGGCCAGCCGCTTCGGCACCAGTTCGCCGACGATCACCGACACATAGGTGATGAAGACGATCACCACGACCGTCGAGAACACCTCCGTATAGGCGGTCAGACCGGGCAGGATGTCCTCGAAGATCAGGTTCAGCTCGCCGGCGATGGCCGCCTGGCCGTAGGCGCCGGCGGCGATGCCGATCAGGGTGATGCCGACCTGCACGGCCGAGAGGAAATGGGTCGGCTCCTCGGCCAGCCTCAGCGCCGCCCGGGCCCCCCGGTCGCCGCGCTCGGCACGGCTCTGCAGCTTGGATTTCCGGGAGGACACGACCGCGAGTTCGGTCATGGAGAACAGGCCGTTCAGCACCACGAGCAGCAGTACGACGACGATGGCGATGGCTAACATCTAGGGGAAGCGGGACCGGCGCGGCGCGACCGTCGGCGTCCGCGCCGCGGATGATAGGGGGGATTTCCCCCCGCCGCCACGAATTCCTTCGCGGTCAGCGGCTGCGGCCGGCCTCGACCGACCCGTAGGGGCCGTAGGTCGAGCCGTCGTCCGGCCCGAGGGCCGCGCAGGCCGACATGCCCAGCAGGGTGCCGATGAACAGTCCGGTCCGAAGCGCGCGCCGCATGGTTACCCAATCCCTAACGTCCGTGGGCCGAACGTAGGGACCGGTTCCCGGTTCCGTGCAAGCGTCTGCACGGCGCCGGGGGCGCCTTAACCGTCCTTCTCCCCCGGGAAGCGAGGCCGCACGGCGGAACGGCCCCCGGATGGCTCCGGGGGCCGTCATTGTTGTTTGGCCCATGCTCGCCCCGCGGAGGCTCGCGGCTTGAGGC
>NZ_CALMZS010000137.1 GCF_937870815.1 uncultured Brevundimonas sp. | reverse complement strand
AGTGTACGACGGGTTTCTGCCCGGGCGCGTTCATGACGCTGACGAGGGAGCGATGTCTGGGGAAAACAGCGGGTTGGCTTCTGAAAATATGCGGGCCGGCGGCGGATTTGCAGCGCAGCAATCAGCGGGCGCGGGGGTTCATCACGACGGGCACGACGAATTCACAACGGCCACGGCGGGGCCGGCGGGCCGCGGCTCCCGTCAGGGAGACGCAAGACTTGATGGCGGGCCAAGGGCCCGCGGAGGGCCGGTGCGGCCTCGCCCCCGTCGTGTCCGTCGTGCCTTCGCTGTGGTCGTTGTGATGAACCAGCCGGTGGCGGCGACGGGCACGGTATTTTAATACCTCTCTAGTAATCACCAATAAAAGCAAAGTACTATCGTCATATGGCCGCGCGAACCTGCATTGACTAGGCCCGGCGCTTCCTCTATCAGCGCGCCTTCCGCCCATCCCGGTCACGGGACGGGCCACCGATCGTCTCCCCGGGAACCCTCGTCATGCTGAAGAGCACCACGGCTTCGCTGAAGCCGGCCGAGGTCGAGAAGAAGTGGATCCACATCGACGCCGAAGGCGTCGTGGTGGGCCGTCTCGCGACCTTCATCGCCAACCGTCTGCGCGGCAAGCACCGCGGCGACTACACCCCGCACGTCGACTGCGGCGACCATGTCGTCGTCACCAATGTCGACAAGGTGGTGTTCACCGGCAAGAAGCTGACCGACAAGATCTATTATCGCCACACCGGCCACCCGGGCGGCGTCAAGTCGACCAGCCCCGAGAAGGTGCTGAACGGCCGCTTCCCGGAACGCGTGCTCGAGAAGGCCGTCGAGCGCATGCTGCCCAAGGAGAGCCCTCTGGCCCGCCAGCAGATGACCCATCTGCGCCTGTTCGCCGGCCCGGCCCATACCCATGAAGCCCAACAGCCGGAAACGATCGACTTCAAGTCGGCCAACTCCAAGAACAGCCGGAGCGCCTGAGCATGACCGACGTGACTGCTGAAAACACCGCCGCCGAAACCGCCCCGACCGAGACCCTGACCGGCTTCGACGCCCTGAAGGCCTTGGGAACCCCCGGCGTCGGCGAGGAGCACCCGGTCTATGTCCAGAAGCTGGACGCCCAGGGCCGGGCCTATTCGACCGGCAAGCGCAAGAACGCCATCGCCCGCGTGTGGATCAAGCCGGGCACCGGCAGGATCACCATCAACGGCAAGGATCAGATGCAGTATTTCGCCCGCGAAATCCTGCGCATGATGATCGCCCAGCCGCTGGAAGTGACCGACCGCGTCACCCAGTTCGACGTCGACTGCACCGTCCAGGGCTCGGGCCTGTCGGGCCAGGCCGGCGCCATCCGCCACGGCCTGTCGCACGCCCTGACCCACTATGAGCCGGCCCTGCGCCCGGTCCTGAAGCCGCACGGCTTCCTGACCCGCGACAGCCGCGTCGTCGAGCGCAAGAAATACGGGCGCGCCAAGGCGCGCAAGTCGTTCCAGTTCTCGAAGCGCTAGGCCGTTTCACGATACGGTTTGGATGGGGGCGCTTCGGGAAACCGGGGCGCCCTTTTTCTTTGGCTGGAGACGCCAGTGACGCCTTTTCCTCCGAGCGAGAAACTCGCCTTCCTGCTCGAAGGTGACAGTTCCATCAGCCAGATCGTCATCAACGCAACAAGCGTATCGTTCCTGTTCGCCAACGACTGTCGCATCGATGCGGGCGTCACTCTGGAGTACGTTTCGGAGGACGGCGTCAGGACGATTCATGATCGGGAGTGGTTTGATGAGGGGCCGGTCAACTTCCATCGATTGCTGGAAACGCCGCTCCGCAAGATCGAGACAAACCATCTGACCATGACCTTGACGTTCGAAGGTGGCCGTCAACTGATCGTTCATTCCGACCTCCAGCCGTATGAGGCGGGAGCGGTTCTTGGGCCGAAAGATTCCCGGCTCGGCTTCTATTTTTGAGCTGACATGACCCACACCATCTTCATCGACGGCGAGGCCGGGACCACGGGGCTGGAGATCCGCGAGCGCCTGGAGGCGCGCGGCGATCTGGAGCTGATCCTGCTGGGCGACCGGCGGCGCGACGTGGACGCGCGGCGCGAAGCGCTGAACGGCGCCGATGCGGTGATCCTGTGCCTGCCGGACGAGGCGGCGAAGGAAGCCGTGGCGATGATCGGGAACCCCGCCGTGCGGGTGATCGACGCCTCGACGGCGTTCCGGGTCGATCCGGCCTGGACCTATGGCTTCGCCGAGATGGCCCGGACATCTGGAGAGATGGGGCAGCGGGAGAAGATCGCGGCGGCGACGCGGGCGTCGAACCCGGGCTGTTATCCGACCGGCTTCATCGGCCTGGTGCGGCCGCTCGTGTCGGCGGGGATCATTCCGGCGGGCTGGCCGGTCACGGTCAATGCGGTGTCGGGCTATTCGGGCGGCGGCAAGGCGATGATCGCGGAGTTCGCCCCCCGGTCAAGCCGGGGGGTGACGACGACGGAGGCTCCTCCCGCCTACCGCGCCTATGGCCTGTCGCTGAGGCACAAACATGTGCCGGAGATGACGCGGCACACCGGGCTGGAGCGGCCGGTGCTGTTCGCCCCGGCGGTGGGGGCCTGGCGGCAGGGGATGCTGGTCGAGGTTCCGCTGCACCTGGGGGCGTTGCCCGGGTCGCCGTCGGTCGAGGTGGTGCACGGGGCCCTGGCCGAGGCCTATGCGGGGGAGCGCTTCGTCGAGGTGGCCGAGCTGGAGACGACCGAGGCCATGACCGGTATCGATCCGGAGGGGCTGAACGGCACCAACAAAATGCGTCTGCATGTGTTCGGCGACCGGGCCGGGGAGCAGGCGCGGCTGGTCGCCCTGCTCGACAATCTCGGCAAGGGGGCGTCGGGGGCGGCGGTGCAGAACCTCAACCTGATGCTGGGGCTGGACGAGGCGACGGGGCTCGTCTGATCGGCCGCACTTGAAACCGCCGGCGCAGTTCCGACGTATCAGCGGTCATGACCCAGGCCCTGTCCCGCCGCCATCTGTTGCTGACCGCCGGCGCGGTCGGCCTGAACGCCTGCACACCGGGGCCGGCGGACGCCTCGGAGCGGCGGTTCGCCAGTTCGCCGTTCCGGCGGATCACCGAGGCCCGGTGGCGGGCGCGGCTGCCGCGGGCCAGCTATGAGGTGTTGCGGCACGAGGCGACGGAGCGGCCGGGCAGCAGCCCGCTGAACGGCGAGCACCGGCGCGGGACCTATGTCTGCCGGGGCTGCGGGCTGCCGCTGTTCCAGTCGCGGTGGAAATACGACAGCGGCACCGGCTGGCCGAGCTTCCATGACGTCATCTCCGCCAACATCGGGACCAAGACGGACTTCGCCATAGGTATTCCGCGTACGGAGTATCACTGCGCCCGTTGTCTCGGGCATCAGGGCCACATCTTCGACGACGGGCCGCGACCGACCGGAAAGCGCTACTGCAACAACGGCGTGGCGCTGCAATTCAACCCTGTTTGAGAGCGGCCCGGGCCGACTGCAGGGTCAGGCCGGTCCAGACTCCGGCCATGATCAGCATCAGGCCGTAGTCGCCGGCCGGGGCGATCAGCGGCAGGGCGGCCGACAGGATGACGGCCAGGGGGAAGACCATGGCCAGGATCAGGGTGACGGGGGCGGCGCGGTCGATCAGCGGCCGGGGCCTGCGCCCGCGGCTGTGCATCCACAGGCCGTTGAGCAGCATGAAGCCGAGGGCGCTGAACAGCGAGCAGGCGAGATAGACCGGGGCCCGCCCGGCCGAGGCGGTGGAGATGGCGCTGAAGGTGACGAGGAACAGCGCGAGCACGCTGGTCACGGCCAGCAGGATGTTGACGTTGCGGTTCAAGACTTGACCTTCACATAGGCGCCGGGGGCCGGCCCGACGGGCTGCAACGGTCCCGTGGACGGATTCCGCGCCGGAACCCAGCCGCCGGAGCGGGCGTGCAGCCATTCCGCCCAGTGCGGCCACCAGCTGCCGGGCCTCTCCTCGGCCCCGGCCCGCCATTCGGCCAGGGTCTCCGGCAGGTCCGGATTGATCCAGTGCTGGTATTTGCCGGCCGAGGGCGGATTGATCACGCCGGCGATATGGCCCGAGCCGGCCAGGGTCAGGGTGACGTCGGCGCCCGTGAAGGCCCGGGCCGAGCGGTAGACCGAGGCCATCGGCGCGATATGGTCCTCGCGGCTGGCCTGGAAATAGAGCGGGATGGTCACCTTCGACAGGTCGGCCCGGATCCCGCCGATCTCGAATTCCCCCTGGCTGAGGGCGTTGCGGCCGTACATGGAGCGCAGATAGTCCATGTGCAGCTTCTTCGGCATCCGGGTCTGGTCGGCGTTCCAGAACAAGAGGTCGAAGGCGGGCGGGTCCTTGCCCATCAGATAGTTGGAGACGAAGAAGGACCAGATCAGGTCGTTGGCGCGCAGGGCGTTGAAGGTCTCGGCCATGGCCGCGCCGGGCAGGACGCCGCCGGCCGCGTCCATCTGCTGCTCGATCTCGTTCAGCCAGTGGTCGTCGGTGAACAGCAGCAGGTCGCCGGCCTCGGCGAAGTCGTGCTGGGCGGCGAAGAAGGTGGCGGCGGCGACCCGCGCGTCGCCCCTCGCGGCCATATGGGCCAGGGCCGCGCCCAGCAAGGTGCCGCCGATACAGTAGCCGACGGCGTTGACGCGCTCGGCCCCGGCCTGTTCGAGCGTCCTTTCGACGGCCCGGTAGACGCCCTTCTCCAGATAGTCGTCGAAGCCGTAGCCGGCCTTGTCGACGTCGGGGTTGACCCAGGAGCAGACGAAGACGGTGAAGCCCTGGGCCGACAGCCAGCGGATCATCGAATTCTCCGGCTGCAGGTCGAGGATGTAGAATTTGTTGATCCACGGCGGGAAGATCAGCAGCGGGATGTCGCGCTGCCGGTCGGTGGCGGGGTCGTACTGGATCAGTTCGAACAGCTCGTCGCGCCAGACCACCTGGCCGGGGGCGGTGGCGACGTTCCTGCCGACCTCGAAGCGGCCGTAGTCGGCCTGGCTGATCTTCAGCCTGCCGGCGCCGCGCTCCAGATCGGCGGCGAAATTCTGCATCCCCTTCACCAGCGATTCGCCGTTGGTCTCGGCCAGGGCCCTCAGTGCGGCCGGGTTGGAGGCGAGGAAGTTGGAGGGGGAGAAGGCGTCGGTCAGCAGTCTGGTGAAGAATTCGGCGCGGCGTTTGGTGCGCGGATCGATGTCCTCGACGCTGGAGACCAGGCCGTTCATCCAGTCGGCGGCGACCAGGTAGGACTGGCGCATGACGTCGAACATCGGGTTCTCGGACCAGGCCGGGTCCTTGAAACGCTTGTCCTTCGAGGGCGCGGCGGGGACCTCCTCGCCGGCGGCGCGGCGGGTCGTGGAGGCCCACAG
>NZ_CALMZS010000136.1 GCF_937870815.1 uncultured Brevundimonas sp. | reverse complement strand
GTCATCAGATTGCGCTCGACGTCGGTGGTCAGGGCCTTGAGCGGCGACAGATAGAGGGTGTGGACGCCCGAGCCCGGGCCGGTCGCCGGCCTCGGCCCCCGCTCGGCCAGTTCGACCAGCGACGGCAGGAAGCCGGCCAGGGTCTTGCCGCCGCCGGTCGGCGCCACCAGCAGGGCGTGGGACCCGGCCCGCGCGGCGGCGATCATCTCCAGCTGATGGCGGCGCGGAACCCAGCCGCGGCTGGCGAACCAGTCGGCGAAGAGGGGAGGGAGGGTGGTCGTCACCCGCCCGGCCGCGCGCCCTCGCACGGCCCGCCATCACCCCAGCGACCGCCAGAATCCAGGCGAGAATCTCTGCCGACGAAGTCGCTTGTTCTGATCCACCAGAGGAAAGCGACGACGGAGGCTGGAAGAACGGGCGCGATGATCGGCGCGACGCGGCGCGGCTTTCGCATCAGGCGCTCCACGGCGACAACAGCTTGCAGCCACTGACCTGGAAGGGGAGGACATCACGGGTCACGACGGTCAGTCCGTGATGCAAGGCTGTCGCGGCGATCAGCTCGTCGGCCGCGCCGAATTTGAATCCCTGGCCGCGAAGACGCGCCGCCAGACCGCCCCATAGTCTCGCGATCTTCAGGTCGATTGGAAGCACATGGCCGCCGAACGCCAGCAGCGCGCCCCGATTGACGCTATCCATGTCGCGCCTCCGGCGTCCGTCCGCCAACAGGGCGATGCCCTTGTCCATTTCGCCAATGGTTATGACGCTCAGAACCATGTCCTCTTCGTCCGATGCATCGAACCAGCGCAGGAATTCAGCATCCGGTCGGGGACGCCCCGGTTCACTGAAGGCGTTGGTGTCGAGCAGCCATTTCAAAGTTCGATGTCCCGTGCCGGAGTCTGGTCACGGCTCAGATCCACCCCGTCGAAATTCATGGCGCGGAGCCAGTCCTTGAAAGTCCTCGGCGTATCGGGCGCCCGCATCTGTTCGTAGTCGGCCTTGGAGATCACCAGCGCCGTTTCCTCACCATGCACAGTGATGCTCTGCGGCCCCTCCGCCGTCGCCCGGCGCACGACCTCGGAGAAGTTGTCCTTGGCCTTGGCAAGACTCCAGTTCATCTCGACACTCCTCTGGCCATCAGTAGTAGCCATACCATGCGGCCTCTCCAGAAAGCAAGACGATGTTCTTGTTCCGTTTCGCTCCACTCGCTCGTAGAAGGGTCGGGTGAGCGAAACATCCTCCATGACATCCCCCACCGCCCTGACCGGGGCCGAGCCGTGGCTGGCGCTGCCGGCGGCGCTGGCCGTGCCGCCGGGGGCGGGGGCGATCTGCGACGACGAGGGCGCGCGCAGGATCGGGCGGGGGGCGGCCGAGGGGGCGTTCACCACCGGGCCGGTGCTGGTGGCGCACGCCTCGCTGACCGCCCGCAGGCTGGGGATCGCGCCGCCGGCGCGGTCGGGCGACCTGCTGGACGTGCTCGAGCTGTTCGCCTTCGTGCGCCCGGCTCGGTTCTGCGCCCCGTCGCCGAGCGGGCTGGCCCTGGCCATGGGGCAGGCCGAGCCGAAGGGGGCCGAGGCGCAGGCCGAGGCGCTGCGGCGCGCGGCCGACGGGCTGCTGAGGGAGATGGCCGATCCGGCCTGGCCGGGGCGCGAGGAGGCCTACACCCTGGCCGAGACGCTGGGGCGCGCCGGCTGGGCGTGGGGGTGGCGGGTGCTCGGTGCGTTGCAGCACCAGCCGGTGCGCGAGCGGAACCTGCGCGGCAGCGGGCTGGACGCCTGGTCGCGGCTGGCGGAGTGGGAGGACGAGGCCCCGCGCGGCGAGGCGGGGTCGGCGCCGGTCGACAGCGAGAGCGCGCGCATCCGGCTGGACAAGCTGTTGCAGGCCTCGGGGCTTGACGAGACCCGGCCGACCCAGTCCGACTACGCCGCCGAGGCCGCCTTCGCCTTTTCGCCCCGCGACGAGGAGGGCCGGCCGCGGGTGCTGCTGGCCGAGGCGGGCACCGGCACGGGCAAGACCCTGGGCTATCTGGCGCCCGCCAGCCTGTGGGCCGAGCGCAACCAGGGGGCGGCCTGGGTCTCGACCTACACCCGCGCCCTGCAGCGCCAGATCGACCGCGAGAGCGCCGCCCTGTGGCCCGATCCGGCCGAGCGCAGGAAGAAGACCGTGGTCCGCAAGGGGCGGGAGAACTACCTGTGCCTGCTGAACCTGCAGGACATGGTCCAGGCGGCCCAGCTGGGCAACGGCGACCTGATCGGCATGGCCCTGGCCGGCCGCTGGGCCCTGCATACGCGCGACGGCGACATGACCGGGGGCGACTATCCGGGCTGGCTGCCGGGGCTGTTCGCGGTCGGGCCCGGCCAGCAGGCCAGCGCCGCCAATCTGGTCGACCGGCGCGGCGAATGCGTCCACGCCGCCTGCCCCCACTACCGCGCCTGTTTCGTCGAGAAGACCATCCGCGCCAGCCGGCGGGCCGATCTGGTGGTCGCCAACCATGCGCTGGTGATGACCCAGGCGGCCTTCGACGGGGCGCGGTCGGCGCGGGGGCTGAAGCAGGACGGCGAGACGGCGGCGCTGAAACGGATCGTCTTCGACGAGGGCCACCATCTGTTCGACGCCGCCGACAGCGCCTTTTCGGCCTGTCTGTCGGGACAGGAGGCGGCCGAGCTGCGGCGCTGGATCCGGGGGCCGGAGGGGCGCGGACGGCGCGGGCGCGGGCTGGAGCAGCGGCTGGGCGACCTGTGCGCCGACAATGAGGCGGCGACGAAGGCGCTGCAGGACGCGGTGCGGGCCGCGGCCCAGCTGCCCGGCGAAGGCGTGTCGGGGCGGATCGCCCCGGCCTCGGGCGAGGTCAATCCGGTCGGGCCGATCGAACGCTTTTTGCTGGCCGCGCTCGAACAACTCCGTGCACGGACATCGGAGAATGCGTCGGGCGGCGGGACCGAGTTCGGCATGGAATGTTCGCTGCGCCCCGTCACCGAACCCGTGCTGGAAGCGGCCCGCGAAGCCGCCCAGGCGCTGGCGGCGGTCGAGGCCCCGCTGCTGGCCCTGTCGCGCCATCTGGAGGACATCCTCGACGACGAGGCGGCGGAGCTGGACGGGGCGGCGCGGGCGCGGATCGAGGGGGCGCTGCGCGGGCTCGACCGGCGGGCGCGGATGACCCTGCCGGGCTGGCGCTCGATGCTGGCGGCGCTGGAGGTTTCGTCGGACGAGCCGGACCCCGACTTCCTCGACTGGCTGTCGGC
>NZ_CALMZS010000135.1 GCF_937870815.1 uncultured Brevundimonas sp. | reverse complement strand
AACGAGAAGGTCATCGCCCGCGGTCTGGCCCAGGGCTGCGAAGCCGTCGTCGTCGGCGCCTTCATCGACACGGCCTACGCCGCCAAGGACGGGACCGAACGCACCGCCAAGGAACTGGTGGTGAACCGGCTGACCGTCCTCGACTGGGCCGAGGCCCGCGACCCCGACACCGTCGACGCCCGCGAAACCGATCGCGCCGCCGCCTGATCCTCAACCGAAACCCATCTTCAGGAGACTGACCATGCAGACCCTCACCCTCGAAGGCTATCTGGCCGCCGACCCGTCCATCCTGTCGGCCCAGGGCTCGGGCAAGAAGCGCGCGAGCTTCCGCGTGCTGGAGACCACCCGCTTCCGGCGCGCCGATGGCACGCCGGGCGAACGCACCACCGGCTTCAACTGCATCTGCTTCAACGAGGCGACGGCCGAGAAATACATCGAGGCCTTCGCCCGCAAGGGCAGCCGGGTCGTGATCCAGGGCCATGTCGAGAACGACACCTGGACCGGCAAAGACGGGGTCGAACACTACGATCTGCGTCTGATCGTCGGCGACATTCGTCTGAAGAACCGGCGCGACCGGCCGTCGGCGGACGACGGCGCCGCCGACCGGCAGGTGCAGGAGCCGGCGAGCGGATACGATCTGAACGACGACATCCCGTTCTGATCCGTCGGCGAAAGGCGGAACGGCCCGGCGCGCGAGCGTCGGGCCGTTTCTGTGTGGGGACCGGGAGGATGAAGCGAGGCCGGGCGCGGGCGAGCCGATTGGGCTCGCTGACACCGGAGTTCCGCCATGACCGCCTCCGCCTGGACCGACGACCGCGTCGGTCGTCTCAAGACCCTCTGGCTCGAAGGCCGTAGCGCCGCACAGATCGCGCGCGATCTGGATCACGGCCTCACAAGAAGCGCGGTCCTGGGCAAGGTCTATCGCCTGGGCCTGTCGGCCGCTCGGCCGCCGGCCTCAAGGTCCGCCGGCCTCGCCGCGCCCCCGGTCGCGCGTCGGCCCTGGCCGGCCCGGCCCGCGCCGCCGCCGGGTCCGGCGTCGTGCCCACCGGGCCGGGTGGATGCGCCGTCTCATGGGACGGCGACCATCCTGTCCGTGCGTCGGCGTGATTGCCGCTGGCCCTACGGCGATCCCGGAGACCCCGGCTTCGCCCTGTGCGGCAGGCGGATCGCGAGGGGGGCCTTCTGCGCCGCGCATGCGGAGATCGGCTACCGTCCCGTCCGCCAGAGCGCCGAGAGTCTGATGGCCCTCGCGGGTCTGGACTGAGACGCCGCGTTGCTGAACTCCCCAGTCCGGCGCCATCACGGCGGCCTCGACCCCCGAGGCCGCCGTTGGTCGGCCATCGGCGCCCCCGCGAAGGCAGGGACGAGCTTCAAGAGCCGGGGACTCGTCCACGTGCGCGGCGGACGGGGTCCGCCGCCTTCCAGCACACCGGTCCCGGATGGGCGACGGCGCGCCGTCGCCGGCAAGCGAACCGATGCGTCTTTGTCCGTATCGGCGCGACGGCGCCGAGTTGTGTCCTCGCCCGAAGGCGGGCGAGGACTTGCCCCCACACAACGCCCTCCGATTTGGTCACAGCACCCCGGAAGTCAACGGCTGCGCCGTTCCCCTCCACGGACGGCCAAGCGGCCGCCCGCTCCGGTGACTGCCGGGGACCCCGCTGTGGCCAAAACCGGGGTCGTTGCGCATGGGGCGCTCGACAGTCTCAAGGAATGGTCCAATGACCCGCTTCAACACCTCATCCTCCGCCTTCACCCCGACCTCCGACTCCGCCCTGGGCAACCTGTCAGCCTCCATCGAGGAAGGCGGTCCGCTCCCGACGGACGACGCCCTGGCCCAGCTCGGGCGCGCGCTCATGACCGAGCTTCTGGACGTGATCTCCGACACAGCCCTGGAGGACTTCCAGACGATCCTCGGCGAAGCCCTGATCGGCGCCTTCCATTCGGCGGCCGGGCGGATCGAACGCGACGCGGATAGGGCGCGCGATACGATGCGATCGCTCGATCGGGACTTCGACGGATCGGAAGCGGCCGACGTCGAACTGCAGGACGCCACGGCGAAAGCCCGGGCAGGCGATGCGGCGACGCAGGCCTGCGAACTGATCCGGGACGCGGCGTCGCAAACCTGGACGGTCGCGACCGGAGAGGTCTGGACGGCCTGGCGCGGAACGCGGCGCGGCACCCATCTGACGGCGGCCCAGCTGGAAGCGAAACAGGCGATCCGGGCGATCCGCAACCGGAAATCCGGAGAGGCGGATCCGGGCGGTCCGGTCATCGCCTTCAGAGGGGCTCCGACGGCGGATACCCCGGAAGACGCGGGGCGGATCTTCGACGCCCTGAACTGGGCGAAACAGGAGTGGCCCGACATGGCCCTGGCGACGACCGGGGCGAAGGGCTCCGAGAAGCTGGCGATCAAATGGGCCCAGCAGAAGGGGGTGAAACTGATCCTCGCCCGGGCGGATTTCGACACCCACGGCAAGGCGGCTCCGTTCCGGGCGAACGACGAACTGATCGCGCTCGAGCCTGAGGTCTGCCTCACCCTGGTGCATTCGGTGGATCGGGCGCGGGCGGACCAGCGGCCGTTCGGACCGGCGCTCAACCTCGGACAGAAGGCGATGGAGTCCGGGCTGCGGCATGTCCCCATCCGGGCGCGCGCGGCCTGATCGATCGAGACTGACACCAACGACCCGCTCGGCTTCGGCCGGGCGGGTTTTTGTTTGTCGTCCGGGGCGTTCGAGCGATCGAAGACGGCGCCTCAGGGACGACCAGGCGACGGACCGGGGATGCGATGATGAGGTTTGGTCCGATGTGCGAACCTATGACGGCGGTGTTCGGAAATCTGCGAAAAGGGGCTTATGGCAAGATAAAAGAGGGTGTTGGGCGGTCCGGGTTTTTCGTAGTCTGTCAGCAGGTTAGCGGCGCGCTTGAGACTGTCGGACGACTTGCGGTGAGTTGTCGGTCCTGGGCGGCGTCGGCGGCCTGGTGGGAGGCATGGAATGCTGATCCGTGAAGCCATCCAGTCGCGTCTGTCGGCCGGCGCCGGTCAGGACCCGGAGGCGGTCCAGGTCCGGCTTCCGCTGTCCCTCAAACCCGATCGGGTGAACGTCCGCACCGGCCTGTTGCGGCGGCTGGCCAGCTCGCGGGCGTTCGCGCTGGGGGATCGGTCAGGGGTGCTCAGGGCGGCGCAGGGACGCTCGGGCAGGGCCTTCCGGCTGGACGTTCGCCAGCGGGTGATCGTCAAGGCGCTGGTGTCCCGGCACATCGGCAAGGGCGCCGAGCGGGCGGCGGCCCTGGCGGCGCATGTGAGCTATCTCGGACGCTCGGGAGCCGGGGTCGAAGGCGCGCGGCCGGAGTTCTTCGACCGGGAGACGGACGATGTTCGGCCGGTGGTCGAGACCGGGGGCTGGAGCGAGGACCGGCACCATTTCCGCTTCATCATCTCGCCGGAGCACGGCGACCGGATCGGGGATCTGAAGGGCTATGCCCGCGAGGTCATGGGGCGGGTGTCGGCGGACCTGGGGGAGCCGAATCTGAACTGGGTGGCGATCTGCCATTACGATACTGATCAGCCGCACGCCCATGTGCTCGTGCGGGGGCGGCGAGGTGACGGGCGGGACCTTGTCATCCCGCGCGACTACATCGGTTACGGCTTCCGGGCGCGGGCGCAGGAGGTGGCGCAGGAGCGGCTCGGGGACCTGTCGCGGGTGGAGGCGGAACGGCGCATCTGGAGAGAGACGGAGGCGGACCGGTTCACGGGGTTCGATCGGCGGCTGCTTTCGGCGGTGGACGTGAACGGGACGGTCGAGGACGGCGTGGGGGTGAACGACGCCTGGGCGGCGCTGACCCGGGGACGGTTGCGGCACCTGGAGGGGCTGGGGCTCGCTATTCGGACGGGGCGGCGCTACCGGCTCGACGAGGAGATGGAGACGAAGCTGCGGACGCTGCAGGCGCGGCGGGACATCATCCGGACGCTGAACCAACGACGGCTGGAAGGGGCGAGGGAGGTGCGGCCCTTGGGGACGGAGCGGGTGCGCGGGGTGGTGGTGAAGACGGGGTTTCACGACGAAGCGGGGACGGCGCCGTTTGTGGTCGTGCGGGATGTGGGTGGGATCGAGCACTATGCGCGGGTGAGGACGGGGGAGAGCGCGAGGGTGGGGAGCCGGATTGCGCTGGCGCCGATGGAGAACGGGCTGGCGCAGGTCGTGACGGGGCGGGGGGTCGGTCTATCCATATAGAACCGGATTGCGCGATTGGACGATCGGCGATGCAGGTCAAATGCCGGACGAGGAAAGAGGCAATATATTGCCAGCGGTATAGCACCTTTTCCAAGTTGGCGGGACGGACGACCCATGCGGTATGGATTGGAAGGCCCGCTTGGGGAAAAGCATTTTGAAGTTTCGGACCGCGAGGGGCTGGTCGCAGCAGGCGCTTGCCGGGGAAGCCAATCTCTCGCTGCGTTATCTGGCGGGGGTAGAACGAGGCGAAGAGAACCCCAGCCTGGAGACGATCATTGCAATCGCCGATGCACTCCTGATTAGCCCCGGGCAACTATTCGAATAGACGTGTGGGGCGATGTCTCGCAGCATCGCCAATCCGAGCGCCTAGCATCCAGTCCTGATTTTGCGGACGTTCAGGGTCTGCTGGCTGGACAGGCGCGGCGGCTGGGCGACGGAGGGGCGTACGTCCTTTGGTGACTCATCTCGGCCAATCCGAGAGTCCGCTTTCGGGCTGGATGGGCGCCTCGCCTGATTGTCCGCTTGTTGATCGGGAACCGTCGTCGCAAACCGACCCATTGCGGACATTGGCCACTATTTAGGGGGCCAACCGCAGCCACACCGCCGAAGAAGTGCCTGCCCTGGCCATCGGCCCAGGGGCCGAGCGGGGTCGAGGCTATTTCCCGAACACCTACCACTTCGAGGTAATGATGCATGCCTGGGAATGGAAGGGCTGACCCGGCGACGGTCCTAGCACGATTGAAGACGGCGACGCCGGTCACCAGGGTGCCATGTCGGCGCGACATCGGTTAGGCGGCTGCGCCCGCCGCGGCCGGGCATCGAGTCAGAAGCCGCTCTCGAAGATCGCTTCAAGGCTCACTTCACATCCTGCACATGCACGACGGCCCTTCCCCCCGAAGTCACGACAACGCCGTAGCCCGGCGGCTCATCACTGCGGCTCAAGGACACGCTTGAAGTATCGAGTGAGAAGGCAGGACTGACGGCTTTGAGCGAAAGAGTCGGCGCCGCTGACCATCGCATCACAGCTGTGCGGTGCACGTGGCCGCACAGGATCATCTCGACGTCCGCCCCTTGGAGCGCGTCAGCGAAGTCCGAGGAATTCTCTAGCTTCAGGCGGTCAAGCGCCGGGATGCCGATATCAGCGGGCGGATGGTGCATGAAAATCATCGCCGGCCGATCCCGATCGGCGGCCAGAACCTCGCGGAGCCAGTTGAGGCGAACTTTGCAGAGCTCCCCGGTATGGCGCCCGTTCGCTGCGAGCGTGTCGAGGTAGATCAGTCGAAAGTCCGAGACCGTCTCTGCACGCTGGACAAAGCCGCCGGGTCCGCATTCGTCCGGAAAGTTTCGAAGAAAGGCAGGTCGGTCGTCATGATTGCCCATCAAAAGCCGAGCCGGGATCGGACAGTCCGCCAACAACCCCTTTAGGACCTTGTACGCTTCGACATGTCGAAGCTGGATCAGGTCCCCCGTGATGATCACGCGATCCGCATCCGGGTGCCGGGCCAATGCATGATCGAGGCAGGCCTGGAAGGCGGCGCAGGGGTCACGTCCGAGCGGCCCAGACGAGTTG
Organism: uncultured Brevundimonas sp.; assembly: GCF_937870815.1. Lineage (GTDB taxonomy): Bacteria > Pseudomonadota > Alphaproteobacteria > Caulobacterales > Caulobacteraceae > Brevundimonas. The sequence goes on along the minus strand of NZ_CALMZS010000135.1, from coordinate 12,183 downwards.
TCCGCCAGGAGGTGGAGATCTGTGAACCACAACAGCTTCATTGATCGACCTCCCACGCCAGCATCGGCGGCCCCTTGTTAGGATCACGCATTGGCATCACGGGCGCGCAAGACGACCACTGCGCCGATCCACGCCACAAGGCCCAGCGACAAAAACGCCCATCCCCAACTCCCGGGCGCGGTCGTCCATCCCAGGGTCATGCCGAAGACGATCGGCCCGAGAAAGGCGCCGATAAATCCGATGGTGCTGTAGAGCGACATGACCGCGCCTCGGATTTCGTCGTCGGCCCGCTCTACGACCGCCGCCGTCAAAGCGCCGGATTCGGCCGCAGCCAGCCCTCCATAAAGGACGAGCGCCCCTGCAACGACCAATGGCGGCGCCGCTGCCGGCAGGAAACCGATCCAACAGGCCATGAAGCCGGACATCGCCAACACCCCGACGATCCACCTCCGGCGACCGATTTTCAGCGCGACTTCGTTGCCCAGGACGCTGGCCGGCAGGAGGACCAGGGTGAGGGTGGCGGTCAAGAGTGCAGGATTGACGCCGTCGGCCTGGGTGAAGGCGAGAAAGGCTACGGCCCATGACCAGAGCCCGAACAGTTCGAAATTATGCGCGCCGTAGGCCACGGCATAGGCCATCGTCACCCGGTCTCGGAAGATGCGGCCAATCCGCCCCTTGGCAAGAACGCGAGCCGGTCTCGCGAACGTCGGAGGTCCGAACAGCGCCATCAAAGTCGCCGCGAGGAGGGGGCCGAGGGTCGCCAGCGCCAGCGAAAGCCGCCAGCCGTAACGGCTTGCCAGCAGTCCGAGCAAGGCAAAGGACAATCCGGCGCCGAGGGCGTACGAGGCCGTAAAGAAGGCGGCGGCTCTGGCGCGCGACGCGCCGGACAGGGCGTCGGTCAGCCACCGCAAACCAGGCATATAGGTCCCGGCCAAGCCGGCGCCCATGATCAGCTGACAGATGACCGCCGTCCAGAAACCGTCGGCTAGCACGGCAAACCCAAGCGCGCCGGCCGCTGTGGCGAACATCGCGGGCAGATAGATGATGCGCGGCGGGACCCTGTCAGTCAGGCCCACCAACACAGGAACGCTCAAGGCGTAGCCCGCGTAGAAGGCGCCGCTGATCCACCCGGCCTGCGCCGCCGTAAGGGACCAGGACGCCGTGAGGGCCGGAAGGTTGGCGGCGAAAGCGGCATAAGCCGCCATGCCCGAAACCTCGGCGAGACAGACGACCGCGATCAGGCGTCCCGGCCGCGTCACTGAAGCGCCTCGACCGCGCCTTTACACATGCAGAACGATGCACCTATCTCCTGTGCATGATGTCCGTGACCGATGCCGAAGCGCCGACGCGCCAACACGCCGCTGACCGGGCCCTGGCCATGCTCGATACCGCGCTGTTTCGTGCGCTTTGCGAACCGGCTCGCATCGCCATCGTCGCGGTGTTGATCCGTAAGGGGCCGTCCGACATCGGCGCGGTCGCCGACGAGTTGCCACAGGATCGATCCGTGATCTCCCGCCACCTCAGAATTCTGGCGGATGCTGGGGTGGTCGTCGCCCGCAGGAATGGACGACACGTCTTTTACGAACTGGACGGCCCGCAAACCTGCGACCGTCTGGAGGGGATGGTCGAGGAGCTGCGTCGGCTGGTCCCGTACTGTTGTCCCGCGCCCGAATAACGTGAACGGTAGGCCGTTGGCTAAAGCGGATGCATGCATATAGGTGCATTTATGCACCCAATATAGCGATTGTCTATGCCAAGGGTCTTCAACGCCGCGCACCGCTGACCCACTCTATGCACAGGAGGATTTGGGGCGACACTTGGTCCTGCAAATTCCGTCCCGAGCCCTGAAAACTCCGTCCCGATTTTGCACGAAGCGGCCACGCGCGGGTCCGAGGTCTGCGAAGACCGGAGTGACAAAGCGTCGGCTCTAGGTGTTCAGTCCCGGCGTGTGGGGGAATCAGTCAAGCTGATCCTTCATTCCGGGAGGCATTATGGGCCAGATACTCCACGGCAGCGCCACGACCACGCACGCCGTCCGAGCTGCGATACAGCGATCGAAGGCTCCGCTCAAAGAGCTAGCGGCGCGGCACGGGCTCAACCACAAGACCGTCGCCAAATGGCGGAAGCGCGCCTTCGTGCATGACGCGCCGATGGGGCCAAAGACGGTGCGTTCGACCGTTCTGTCGCTTGAGGAAGAGGCGATCGTCGTCGCCTTTCGCAGACATACTCTGTTGCCGCTGGACGATTGCCTCTACGCGCTCCAGGCGACGCTTCCGAACCTGACCCGGTCGTCGCTGCACCGCTGCCTGAAACGCCACGGCATCAGCCGCCTGCCCGAGATCGCCGGCGACAAGCCAGCCCGGCAACCCTTCAAACGCTATCCCATCGGATACTTCCACATCGACATCGCCGAGGTCAGGACCGACGAGGGCAAGCTCCATCTCTTCGTGGCCGTGGACCGCACGTCCAAGTTCGCCTTCGCCCAGCTACATCCCGCCGCAACCGTGCAAATCGCCGCTGACTTCCTCAGAGCCGTGATCGAGGCCGTGCCCTACAAGATCCACACGGTTCTAACCGACAACGGCGTCCAGTTCGGCGACATGCCTCAGCATCGCTCCGGCCCCACCGCTCGCTACAGGGTCCACAAGTTCGACCGCGTCTGCCTCGAGCATGGCGTCGAGCACCGCTTCACCAAGCCCAACCACCCTTGGACCAACGGTCAGGTCGAGCGGATGAACCGGACGCTGAAAGAGGCCACCGTCCGCCGCTATCACTACGACAGCCATCAACAGCTCAGGCAGCACCTCGCCGCCTTCCTCGACGCCTACAACTTCGCCAAGCGGCTCAAGACTTTACAGGGCCTCACGCCCTACGAGGCCATCTGCAAGGCTTGGGCTGACGAGCCACACCGCTTCAGATACGATCCAATCCACCTCACCTCGGGACTGAACACCTAGTCCGTGAATGCTCTAAGCTCGGTTCGGCAGAGGTCGTCCACCCGGCCCTTCTACTTCAAAGGCAAGGCGAGGCGTTTTCAATTGAAGCGGCGTTCGGGCCGAGGAAGGCGTCGATTTCCTTGGCTGTCGCGCGGGCGGTGCGCATGACGCCGACCAAGGTCGCCGAGGCGGTTCCCGTCCATTCGCCGTAACCCACCAACCAAAGCCCCGTCAGGACTGTGGAACGCGTCCCGTCCGTACTGACCCGTCCGCTGTCATCAACGACGCCCAGGGGTTTGAGGATGTCGGTTGCTGGACGGAACCCCGTACACCAGATGACGGCATCGACCGCTGTCTCGGCGCCGTCGGACCAGACGACGCCGTGGGCGGTGAACCTGTCGAAAGGCCGGACGGCGTGCAGCACCCCCCTCGCGCGCGCCTCTTTTACCGGCGGGACCATCACGACATCTCCGAAGCCGCCGGCGGGTAGATCCACCGACCGTCCTTCCTGCGCCGCGCGCCATCGCTCGGTGGCCCGCTGAAAGAGCACGCGTCCGTCCACATCGTCAGGCAGGAACATCGGCGGCTGCGGCGTCACCCAAGTCGCGTCGGCGACCTGCGACACCTCGGCCAAGATCTGAGCCCCGGAGTTGCCGCCCCCGACCACAAGCACGCGTTTCCCAGCGAACGGCTCTGCATTGCGATAGGCGGCCGAGTGAAGCTGCACGCCTTGAAAATCATCACGGCCAGGATAGTCCGGCACGAACGGCTTGCGCCATGTCCCCGTCGCCGCGACCAGAGCGCGCGACCGCCTCGGACCCTTGTCTGTTTCGACGACGAAGCCGCCGTCGTCGCGCGTAACAGAGAGGATTTCCACGGGTCTTTCGACCGGCAAGCCGTATCGGCCCTCATAGTCCGCCATATAGGCGAGCACCGTATCACGGTAAGGGTAGGTTTGGCCCGCACTCTGCGGCATCTGCCATCCCGGCAGCGAACTCCACTCCGCCGGGGAGAACAGATGCAGCGAGTCCCAGCCGTGCCGCCAGGCTCCGCCCGGTCCCGCTTCACCGTCAAGGATGGCGAAGGACCTGCCGGTGCGGCGCAGGAAGTAGCCTGTCGCCAAGCCCGACTGCCCGCCCCCCAGGACAAGGACGTCCAGGAGACCGCTCACAGCGTCAACCGGATCGCCAGCGCCGCCAGGGTTACGGCCAGGACGGGAATAGTCAGCACCATCCCGACCTTGAAATAATAGCCCCAACCGATACGCACGCCCTTCTTGGCGAGCACATGCAACCACAACAGGGTCGCCAAGGAGCCGATCGGCGTCATCTTCGGACCCAGGTCGCTGCCGATGACATTGGCGTAGATCATGGCCTCCTTGACCGGACCCGTCGCGGAAGAGGCGTCGATCGACAACGCCCCGATCAGGACGGTCGGCATATTGTTGGCGATGGCCGACAGGAAGGCGGTCAGGAAGCCGGTCCCGAAGGCCGCCGTCCAGACGCCGCCCTCTGCGAAACGATTGAGCAGGCCGGCGATGTGATCGGTGAGGCCAGCGTTTCGCAGCCCATAGACCACCAGATACATGCCGATCGAAAAGATCACGATTTGCCAGGGCGCCTCGCGCAGCACCTTGGTCGTGCTGATCGTCGGCCCTCGTCCGGCGACGATGAGCAGGATGACAGCGCCCACGGCGGCGACGGCCGAAACAGGGACGCCCATCGGCTCGAGGGCGAAGAAGCCGATCAGCAGAAGCGCCAGGACCACCCAGCCTGCGACAAACGTCGCCCGATCCTTGATCGCCGTCGCCGGCAAGGCCAGGCGATCCACCTCATAGGCCGGCGGGATGTCGCGCCCGAAGAACAGCAGCAACACGGCCAGGGTGGCTGCGATCGCCGCCAGATTCACCGGGATCATCACAGAGGCGTAGTCGCCGAAGCCAATGTCGAAGAAGTCGGCCGAGACGATATTGACCAGGTTGGAGACCACCAGCGGCAGGCTGGCCGTATCGGCGATGAACCCGGCCGCCATGACGAAGGCCAGGGTGGCCTTTGGCCCATACCCCAAGGCCAGCAGCATGGCGATGACGATGGGCGTCAGGATCAGGGCCGCGCCGTCATTGGCGAACAGGGCCGCCACCGCGGCGCCCAGGAGCACAAACAGCACAAAGAGCCGTCGCCCCTGGCCGCCACCCCACCGCCCAACGTGGAGCGCCGCCCATTCGAAGAACCCCGCCTCGTCGAGCAGGAGACTGATGATGATGACGGCCACGAAGGTCGCCGTCGCATTCCAGACGATGTTCCAGACCACCGGAATGTCGCCCAATGACACCACGCCCAGCAACAGCGCGACAGCCGCGCCGCCCAGTGCGCTCCAGCCAATCTGCAGACCCTTGGGCTGCCAGATCACCAGGGTGATGGTGGCGATGAAGATCAGAACCGCGAGGATCATGTTGAAGCCTTCTTGGAGTCGATAGACCAGGCGTTGAAACGTCGGGCCCGCACGGGCGGTGCGGGCGCCTCGGCGCAGAGGGAATTCTCATCATTCATCGCTTGCCTCCGCACCTCGCACCGCCTCCGGAGACCTGCGTCGTCGGCGACGATTTCGTCAACCTGCCCGGATAGCCGGAGATGAGCCGGTGTGACGCCCACGGCGAGGCGCGCCGCCGATCAGTCTTGGACCTGGGTGATCGCTTCGTCTTCGTCCTCGCCCGCGCCCGCGCGCAGGGCGTGAACCATGATGTGATAGATCAGGTTTTGCTCGATCGTTCCGGACAGCAGATGAGCCCAAGGTCCAACGCCTCGCGCAGCGACATCCTCGCCGCCATGGGCGGCTGACCGCATTGGCACCAGTGCCGGATGGGGCGTCTGGTCATGCGCCTCGTCGGCGAAGTCCGCACGCGAACCGTCGACGGCGCCGGGTCCGCTCGCATAGCTGAGAATCGCGTAACCCTTGCCGTCTGAAGCGATCGAGCGGGCGCCGTCGACCCGCGTCACCGATCCGAGAATCGGCGCTTCGCGGGGCGGATAGCCGCTGATCGTCAGATTATGACTGTGGTCGGCGGTGACGATCACCAGAGTGTCCGACGTATCGACCATCTCCAGGGCGGCGGCGACGGCGTCATCGAGCGCGACCGTATCCGCAAGGGCGAGATCGGCGCGGCCCACATGGTGAGCGTGGTCGATGCGCCCGGCCTCGACCAGGAGCACATAGCCCTTGTCCTGCTGCTGCAGCGCCGCGATCGCCTTTTGCGTCATCTCCGCGAGCGAAGGCTCCCCGCCGACATCCTGATCGCGTTCGGCCTCATATTTCATATGGTCCGGCTCGAAGAGCCCCAACAGAGGCGCGCCTCCTTCCGGCGTCGCCGCCTCAAACTGCGCATGATTCCAGACGTAGCTTCCGGTGGGATGTTTGAGCTTCCACTCTGCGATCAGATCCCGCCCGTCCTGCCTCAGGCCTCGCGCCTGCGGGTCTTCGGGATCGGCTGCAGTCTCGGGCAGAAAGGCGGCGCGGCCGCCGCCGAGGACGACTTCAAAGCCGTCGCCGTGGGGCCAGGCGATCAGCTGGCTGGCGATATCCTTGCATCCCGCCGCGACGGCGGCGGCCGGCAGTTCCGCGTCGTGTTCCCAGTCCCGCTGCGGCGTGTGGGCATAGGCGGCCGCCGGCGTGGCGTGGGTGATGCGCGCTGTAGAGACGATCCCCGTGGCCAGACCCGCCGCCTCGGCGGTTTCGAACAGGGAGACGGCGCCATGACCCACAGAGCCCGCACAGTCGTCGACCGCCACCGTGTGATCCACCCCCACCGTATCATTGCGGGCCTTCACTCCGCTCAGCAGCGCCGTGGCGCTGGGCGCCGAGTCTGCAACCAGACTGTCATGAGAATAGGTCCGAACCAGACCGGCGTAGGGCAACCGGTCCATAGTCGTCCAGGTCGAGGCCCCATCGACGCCCCGGCTTTGGCCTTGGAAAATACGCGCCGCTGTGAGGGTGCTCGTCCCCATCCCGTCGCCGACAAACAGAATAATGTTGCGAGCGCGGTCGGTGTTGGGTGTGACCACAAGGCGCGTCGCCAGATCGGCCTGGGCGGCGATGAAATAGGCGTCGGACGACTGAGCGGGCTGACTCATCGCCGTCTGAGCCGACAGGGCGGGAGCCATAAGCCCCACGAAGAAAATGGCGCTGGACACAGACTTCATCGGACATCTCCTGGTTCCCAGCCGTCATAGCGGCGAGCCCTCGGATATCAATCCATAATTCCGGATTTCCAACATTTTGGAAATTTGTCACAAAGTCTTGCTAAGCCTGTATTCAGCAAAGGAGATTGATCATGACGCCTCGGACCATTCTGACAAGCCTGGCCGCCGCCGCCCTGTTGACCGGATGCAGCGACGGCGCATCAGGCGAGCGGGCGCGCACCCAAATCTGGGCGGTCGGTTCATCGACAGTCTTTCCGTTCACCACGCGGGTGGCTGAAAACTTTGGACGCAACGCGCCTGGCGGCGCCCCTCGCGTCGAGTCGATGGGGACCGGAGGAGGCATACAGGCGTTCTGCGCCGGGATCGGCCCTCAGACGCCAGACGTCGCCAGCGCTTCCCGTCCGATGACGTCCGGCGAGTTCGAACGCTGCAAGACCAACGGCGTTGTGGACATCGTCGAGATCAAGATCGGTTATGACGGCATCGTCGTCGCCACGGCCCGTGACGGCTCGGACTATGATCTGCGCATCCAGGACCTTTATCTCGGCCTCGCCAAGGAAGTCCCGGAAGGCGCCGGCTTCCGCGCCAACGCGGCCACCACATGGGCCGACGTGAATCCCGCACTTTCAACCGATCGCATCCAGGTTTACGGCCCACCCCCGACGTCCGGCACGCGAGACGCCTTCCTTGAACTCGGCATGTCCGCAGGCGCCGAAAAAATCCCAGCTCTAGCCGCGCTCAAAGCCTCGGACGAGGATCGTTTCGAAGCCGTGGCGCATACGCTGCGTGAGGACGGCCACTGGATCGACTCGGGCGAGAACGACAACGCCATCGTCCAGACCCTGACCCGTACGCCTCGCGCGCTCGGCGTCTTCGGCTTCTCCTTCCTCAATCAGAACGCCTCGTCCGTGAAGGCGGCGTCGATCGATGGGGTCATGCCGTCGATCGAAACGATCGCCGACGGCTCGTACCCTCTCGCGCGCAGCATGTTCATCTACGTCAAGAAGGCCCACGTCGGCGTCACACCGGGGCTGCAAGACTTTGTGCGTGAATATCTGTCTGACGGCGCCATGGCGCCCAGCGGCTATCTCGCCGACCGCGGCATGATCCCCCTGCGTGCCGACGACCTGGCCGCGCAACGGGCGCTGGCGACTTCGATGACGCCCATGACCGCGCCTTCCACCGCAGACTAAGCGGGGGACGCCATCTTGACGCCAACGCCATTTCCACTAAATTGGAATTATGGAATCCGAACCCGCTATCCTGGCCCTCGCGGCCTTGGCGCAATCGACGCGGCTTGATGCGTTGCGCCTTCTCGTCCGGCATGAGCCGGACGGGATGGCGGCAGGCGAAATCGCCGACACCCTGGCCGTGCCCGCCAATACCATGTCGGCCCATCTCGCCGTGCTGGCCCGCGCCGGCCTTATCACCTCCATTCGGCGCAGCCGTTCGATCATCTATCGGGCCAATCTGGATCGACTGCGGGAGCTCGTGCTGTTCCTGCTCAAGGATTGCTGCGAAGGCCGCGCGGACCTGTGCCAACCTCTTCTGGCCGAACTGGCCCCTTGCTGCGATTGAGCCCCCAATGGACGTTGTCATCTATCACAACCCCGCCTGCGGGACGTCCCGCAACGCGCTCGAACTGGTCCGCCACCTCGGCATAGAGCCCCACGTCATAGAATATCTGAAGACCCCGCCCAGCCGGGCCCTGGTCGCCCAACTGGTCGAACGGATGGGCGTTTCGGTGCGCGACATCCTGCGCGAGAAGGGCACCCCCTATGCCGAACTGGGCCTGGGCGACGCAGGCCTGTCGGACGACCAGTTGCTCGACGCTATCGAAGCGCATCCCATACTGATGAACCGTCCCATCGTGGTGTCGCCCAAGGGCGTGAAGCTGTGCCGACCGTCCGAGGTGGTGCTGGACCTGCTGCCCGACGAGGGGTTGAAACCCTTCACCAAGGAGGATGGCGAAGTCGTCATCGACGCCGACGGGCGCCGCGTGCGCGGATGAGCCGCCTTCGCGATCTGCCTGATGTCGACCATCTGCCGGCGCTCGATCCGGCCTATCTTTCGAATACCCCGGCGCTGGGCCTCGGCGCCGGCGATCCGCCGCCCCGCATCCTGCTGCTTTATGGCTCGCTGCGTGAGCGGTCCTTCTCACGTCTCTGCGTCGAGGAGGCGGCCCGTCTGCTGCGCCGCATGGGGTGCGAGATCCGCATCTTCGATCCGTCAGACCTGCCCCTGACCGACCAAGTGGCGGGCGACGATCATCCCGCCGTGCATGAGCTGCGCGAGCATGCCCTGTGGTCCGAGGGCATGGTCTGGTGCAGCCCGGAACGCCACGGCCAGGTCTCCGGGATCATGAAGCTCCAGATCGACCACCTGCCATTGAACATGGGCGGCATGCGCCCAACACAGGGACGGACCCTTGCGGTCATGCAGGTGTCCGGCGGTTCGCAGAGCTTCAACGCCGTCAACACCCTGCGCCTGCTCGGGCGCTGGATGCGGATGATCACCATCCCCAACCAGTCCAGCGTCGCCAAGGCCTTCATGGAGTTCGACGACGCCGGACGCATGAAGCCGTCCGCCTACTATGACCGCATCGTCGATGTGATGGAGGAGTTGGTCCGGTTCACCATCCTCACCCGGCCGCACGCGCAGCGGCTGGTGGACCGGTATTCCGAACGCAAGGCGGCCGGAACCCCGATCGACGCCGCCGCCGACCTCTCAGCCATCGCCATCCGCTAGTTCAAGCCGCCCGGAGCCGCCCATGCCTGCCTCGTCCGATCGCAAATACTCGGTCCTGTTCCTGTGCACCGGCAACTCAGCACGATCGATCATCGCGGAATCCGTTCTGCGCAAGATCGGAACCGATCGCTTTGAGGCTTTCTCCGCCGGCTCGACGCCGAAAGGTCAGGTTCATCCCATGGCCTTGAAGGTTCTGTCTGATCATGGCTATCCGACCGAGGGCCTGCGCTCAAAAAGCTGGGACGAGTTCGGAGCGGACAGCGCGCCTCCCATCGATATCGTCATCACCGTCTGCGACAACGCCGCGGGCGAGGTCTGCCCCGTCTGGCCGGGGCATCCCATCTCAGCGCACTATGGTCTCGACGATCCGGCCGCCGTTGCCGGAACTGACATCGAAACCGAACGGGCGTTCGGGAGGACGTTGAAGGAGCTGTTGGCGCGGATCAGCCTCTTGGCGCAGCTCCATGTGGCGAACTTGGACCGCATGGCGTTGCGCAGCAGCGTGCAATCGATTCACGATCAGATGAGGCGGCCCGCCGCAGAAGACTGATGTCGCCCAAGCGGAGGTCTCGCCGCCGGACATGGTTTCAGGCGCGCCCTCCGCGTGCCTTTAACCTTTGCCAAAGGAGGCAGACGTGACTGCTCATTCCCTCGGACCGCACAGACCCCGGCAACGCCCGGGACGGAAGCAGGAGCGCTCCTGAGCGCGACACTCGTCGAGCCGCTGAGGCGCGGGGGGAGGCAGGCTGGTCCTTGGCGGCCGGTCGTTGAGATTGGGATGTCTCCTTTCCGCAGGTGGTCCAATGACCGTGTGTGGACGCCCCTTCGGAAGCAAGCGGTTTTTCGAGGATAGTGCGCGCAGGTTCAGGTGCTTCCGTGTGTCCGGCCTGTTGATGCGGCTGTTCACACGCCGCTGGCCTGTATGGAGTTCGCGCACCGGGTCCACGTCGCTTTTGCGCGCTCGAGGCGCATCGGACATTTCTGGTTTTCCCGGCGCCGTCTCATGGACCGTTGCGCCATACGTCTCGTCTGACCTTCCTGCCTCCTCCTGACGCCTCAGGCCATCACAGCGCTTAGGCTGTGGCGGCCGGAGCTCTGTAGGACCCGCCGTGCGCCATCAGCGCCCAGACGATCCTCGCGATCTTGTTGGCCAGCGCCACGGTGACCAGCATGCGCGGCTTCCTGGCCAGCAGTCCGGCCAGCCACGGGCTAGCCCGGGACGGCTCTCGCGCCGCGACTTTGGCCGCCGAGCTGGCGCCCAGGATCAGCAGTCGTCGCAGACTGCGCTCGCCCATCTTGGAGATGCGGCCAAGCCGCTCCTTGCCGCCGCTGGAGTGCTGCCGTGGCGTCAGCCCGACCCAGGCAGCGAAGTCGCGGCCCCGCCTGAACGTGCTCGCCGGCGGCGCCAGCGCGACCAGGGCGGTGGCGACGATCGGCCCGATCCCCGGGATCGTCATCAGGCGCATGGCGACAGGGTCAGCCTTCGACCGCGCGGCGATCTCGCGATCGAGCAGGGCGATCTTAGCTTCAAGTTGCTGCAGGCTCTGGGCGACGATCTCTAGGATCGGGCGGGCCTGGTCCGGTAGGCCGCTCGTCGGATCCTGCGTTAGCTCGATGAGCCGACTGACGTGCCCGGGCCCTTGGCGCACGACGAAGCCGAACTCGGCCAGATGGCCTCGGAGGGCGTTGATCAGCTGGGTGCGCTGGCGGACCAGAAGATCGCGTGTGCGGAAGACGACCGCGGCTCCTTGGGCTTCGGCGCTCTTGGGCGCGACGAAGCGCATCGTCGGTCGCTGCGCCGCCTCGCAGATCGCCTCGGCATCGGCCATATCGTTCTTCTGCCGCTTTACGAACGGCTTCACGTACGACGGCGGGATCAGCCGGGTCTCATGCCCCAAGGCGGCGATCTCCCTGCTCCAGAAGTGCGCGCCGGCGCAGGCTTCCATCGCTACCAAGCACCGCGGCTGGCCGGCGAAGAACGCCAGCAGCTGGTCGCGTCGCAGCTTCTTGCGGAAGACCACGGCGCCGGACGAATCTGCGCCGTGCGCCTGAAAGACTGTCTTGGCCAGGTCCAGGCCGATGATGCTAACTTCACCCACGGACGCCTCCTTCAAGGGGTGTGCTCAACACCTCCACTTTGGCACTTAGATGCCGTCAGGGGGCGTCCACCCCATCGCTTACGACCCGCCCTGAGCGGAGATTGGCGCGGGCGCCGCCGGACGTCTAGAACTGACCTTTCGCAACGTCCGCTGCCCGAAAAGCGCTCGCCTCGGTCCTGGAGGGCGTTCTTAAGACGTGCCCTA
>NZ_CALMZS010000134.1 GCF_937870815.1 uncultured Brevundimonas sp. | reverse complement strand
CGTCCAAACCCGGATCTTCGCTCCAGCCTTAGACTGGAGCCTGATTCACGGCATCGGCGGAATCGCGAAGCGAGTCCGCCTCAACCGATCAGGCTAGTTCTTCAACCGGTAGCCGGTCCTGAAGATCCAGCCGACCACGGCCAGGCAGGCCAGCAGGAAGCCGAGGGTCGCCGCCAGGCTGACGCCGATGCCGACGTCGCCGCTGCCGTAAAAGGTCCAGCGGAAGCCGGAGATCAGATAGACCACCGGATTGAACAGGGTCACGGTGCGCCAGGCCTCCGGCAGCATGTCGATCGAATAGAAGGAGCCGCCGAGGAAGGTCAGCGGCGTGACCACCAGCATCGGGATCATCTGCAGCTGTTCGAAGCCGTTGGCCCAGACGCCGATGATGAAGCCGAACAGGCTGAAGGTGGTCGAGATCAGGATCAGGAAGGCCAGCATCTCGACCGGATGCAGGATGCGCAGCGGCACGAAGAAGGCGGCGGTGGCGAGGATGATCAGGCCCAGCGCCGCCGACTTGGTGGCCGCCGCCCCGACATAGGCGATGACGATCTCGAGCGGCGACACCGGCGCGGACAGCAGTTCGTAGATGGTGCCGGTGAATTTCGGGAAGTAGATGCCGAACGAGGCGTTGAAGATCGACTGGGTGAACAGGCTGAGCATGATCAGGCCCGGCACGATGAAGGCCCCGTAGGCCACCCCGTCGATCTCGGTCATGCGGCTGCCGATGGCGGAGCCGAAGACCACGAAATACAGCGCCGTGGTGATCACCGGCGTGACCAGCGACTGCCAGATGGTGCGCATCGCCCGGGCCATTTCGAAGCGGTAGATGGCCCAGACGCCATGGCCGTTGAAGGTCAGGCTCATGCGGCCGCTCCCGGATCGCGGTGGACGAGGCTGACGAAGATGTCCTCGAGCGAGCTCTGGCGGGTGTTCAGGTCCTTGAAGGCGATGCCGAGGTCGCTGAGCCTGCGCAGCAGCGACGGCACGCCGGTCTTCTCGAGGTTGGAGTCGAAGACGTATTCGAGCTCGTGGCCCTCGTCCCTGAGCACCAGGTTCCATTCCGCCAGTTCCGGCGGCGTCTCCCGCAGCGGATCCTGGAGGTTGAGGGTCAGGGTCTTCTTGCCCAGCTTCTTCATCAGGGCGGCCTTGTCCTCGACCAGGATCAGCTCGCCCCTGAGGATCACCCCGACCCGGTCGGCCATCTCCTCGGCCTCCTCGATATAGTGGGTGGTCAGGATGATGGTCACGCCCTGGTCGCGCAGGCGGCGGACCAGGTTCCACATGTCGCGGCGCAGCTCGACGTCGACGCCGGCGGTGGGCTCGTCGAGGAACAGGATGTCGGGCTCGTGGCTCAGCGCCTTGGCGATCAGCAGCCGCCGCTTCATGCCGCCCGACAGGGTCCTGATCCGGGCGTCGCGCCTGTCCCACAGCGACAGTGCGCGCAGCACGCTCTCGATGTAGGCCGGGTTGGGCGGCTTGCCGAACAGGCCCCGGCTGAAGGTCACCGTGGCCAGCACCGATTCGAAGGCGTCGGTGGTCAGTTCCTGCGGCACCAGGCCGATCTTCGACCGCGCGGCGCGATAGTCGGCGCGGATGTCGTGGCCGTCGACGGTCACCGATCCGGTCGTCGGGGTGACGATGCCGCAGATGATCGAGATCAGCGTCGTCTTGCCCGCCCCGTTGGGGCCGAGCAGGGCGAAGATCTCGCCCTTGCGGATGGTCAGGTCGATCGGCCTGAGGGCCTGGAGGCCGGACTTGTAGGTCTTGGTCAGACCTTCGATGGAGATCACAGGCCGCATGCGCGCCCCTCCCTGGGCCGCCCGCAGATATGCGCCGGCGGGCCGCGCCTCAAGGGCGGAGCGCGCCGCGGAGCCATATTCCTTCCCGCGGGTCACGGCCGCCGCGCGACCTGAACCGGGATTGGCCGGCTCGACCCGCCCGTTCACGATCGGGCCGTAGTAGCTTTCCATGAACCGACCGGGACCAGGCCATGGGCCGGCCGGTCGGGGTCCAGTTCGACGGGCGCGGGGCCCTGCTGGTGGCCGACGACGTCGGCGATGTGATCTGGAGCGTCTCGCCCGCCGCCCCGGCCCGATGAGACGACGAAAAGCCCCGGCGAACGGTTTCGCCGGGGCCGCTTCGCCCG
>NZ_CALMZS010000133.1 GCF_937870815.1 uncultured Brevundimonas sp. | reverse complement strand
CTTCTGATCACCGCCGGACTCCTGCTGGCGCCGGCCGTCGCCCGGGCCGATCCGTGCGAGGGCCGGCTGCCCGCTCGCGCCGGGGAAGCCTTTGAGGGGATCGTGCGCTACGTCGGCGACGGCGACAGTCTGTGCGTGGGTGACGCCGTCGACCCGGCCGCCTGGATCGAGGTGCGCCTTTCGGACTTCGACGCCCCCGAACTGCACAGCGCCACCGGCCGCGCGGACCGTGACCGCCTGGCTCGCCTCGTCGCCCGCCGCCGGCTCGATTGCGTCGCGGTTCGGGGCCGGAACGGCCGGGTCATCGTCCACGACCGCGTGATCGCCTCCTGCAGGCTGAACGGACGTCGGGTCGGCGACCTCCTCCGCGCCGCCGGGGGCCGGGAGGGTGGAAACTAAAGCCCCGATCTCCGGTCGCCCGGAGGGACCGTTCCGCGGATAGACAACCTGTCGAACCCGGGTGGCGCGGCGTGGAGCAGCTCCCGCCTCACCGCGTGGGTGGTCAGGAAAGGCTGGGCTGATGCGTGGGCTGCGCCACATCACGCCAAGCCGTCAGTCGTGAACATCTCCGGCTCAATTGGCTGATTGTGCAGAGGCCGGGCTCTGCTTCGATGCGGCCTCTGTGCGGCGCCGGTGCTGGACAAGGAGGTCGAGGAGCTCGCCTTGGCCACGGCCCGCTACAGGGTGCATGCGTCTGCTCACCTTCCCGCAGACCAAGTCGTCGAGATGCCAGCGGGGCGACGGCGCGGGCCGTCGGCGCTTCAAGCGGCCGGGCGATCAGAGGCCCTTCACTCGACGCATGACGGCGGTCGCCGGCCAATTTCGCCAATCCGGCTCCGTCCCAGATCTCAAGCCGCGGACGGAGCCGGATTGGCGCGCCGGATCGCCGTTCTCAGCTCAGGCCTTCGCCTCGGCCGGCGCGTGATGGTGCCGCTGTTGGGCCGCGTGACCTTCATGGCCGGCGCAGGTGCCATGATGAACCTGCAAGTCGCTGGGCGCGGCTGACTTCAGCAACACCTGAACGCGCTTGACCTCTTCCGGCGCGCCGTGGGCCAGGACCAGGAATTTGTCCGCCTTGACTGCTTCCTGGTAGCGGATGACCGAGTCCTTCGGGATGCCGATGCCAGCCAAGGCGCCTGCGAGAGCGCTTACGCCGCCGACCAGGAGCGCGCCCTCGACGGCGCCCAGAAGCATGGCGGCGAGATGCCCCAGCACGACCACGGGACCGATCAGCGGCACTGTCATGAAAACGCCGCCCACGAAGAGGCCCCATAGGCCGCCCCAGAAAGCGCCGTTCGCGCCCCAGAGCTTGATTCGATCGCCGACGTTGTAGAAGCCGATCACCTTCTCGTCGCTGTGATAGCCTTTACCGATGATGGTGAGCTGCCGAACTGGAAAGTCCGAGCGGCCGATTTCACGGACCGCTTCCTCGGCTTCGGCATGGTTGTCAAACACCGCGACAGCAACATTTTCTTCGCTCATGGCTCCGCCCTTTGATCTTGCTGTCCGACCCTCTTGGTCCTGACCGGGACAAGACGCGCACGGTCCGGCGGCATTACATGATCCCGGCCAGTCAGCTTAGACAAGCAACCGGCGCTCCTCGTCGATCATGTAGTCACGCGTGGGCGGGGAAGCCTTGATGCTTCGCGTGAGCTGAATCTGGAACACCGTCATATTGCCGCCCCTGAACGCCGCCTCGCAGGCTGCAAGGTAAAACTCCCACATCCGACAGAAGCGCTCGTCGTAAATCTCGGCCGCGCGGGCCCGATGAGCCCGAAACCGCTCGGACCAGCACCGAAGGGTCTCGGCGTAGTGGAGCGGCAGGAGTTCCACATCAGTCACGCGGAGCCCGCTAG
Source organism: uncultured Brevundimonas sp. (assembly GCF_937870815.1). Lineage (GTDB taxonomy): Bacteria > Pseudomonadota > Alphaproteobacteria > Caulobacterales > Caulobacteraceae > Brevundimonas. The sequence goes on along the minus strand of NZ_CALMZS010000133.1, from coordinate 4,947 downwards.
GTTCGATCGCGGTGAACACTTCCGACAATGCCGGGCAGTAACCGCCGGGAAAGATATATTTTTCGATCCACGGGTCACAACCCGACGGCGGACCCGTTCTGCCGATCGCGTGGATGACGGCGAGCCCGTCCGGCGCCAGCAATCGATGTACGATATTGAAGAACTCTCCAAAGTGCGTCGGGCCGACATGTTCGAACATCCCGACCGACACGATCCGGTCGTAGACCCCGGTCTCATGACGGTAGTCGCGAAGGTGAAACCGCACGTGCGGCTCCAGACCGCCGTCCGCCACACGGGCGGTGGCGACCTTGAACTGTTCCTGTGAGAGCGTCAGACCATCGACTTCGACGCCGTGCCGGCTCGCCAGCTCAAGCGCCAGGCCACCCCAGCCACTTCCTATATCGAGCACGCGGGCGCCGGTCTCCAGACGCAGCTTCGCGGCGATGTGACGCTTCTTCTTGGCCTGGGCCAGTTCAAGACTTTCGTCCCCATCCTGGAAATAGGCGCAGGAGTACTGCAGGTCGGGGTCGAGGAAGAGGCGATAGAGTTCCTCGGAAAGGTCATAGTGGTGGGCGACATTGGCGCGAGCCCGTTCGACCGGATTGGGCCGTTGGGGCTTCCGGGACGGGCTGGCGAATCCGCGCGCCGCCTGGGACGATCTGGCGAAATCACTGGCGATGGAAGCACCCATCATCAGGAAGTCGCGCAGCGAACCCTGTTCCAGGACAAGCGTGCCGTCCATGTAGGCTTCACCCACGCCCAGCATGGGGTCGGCCAGGACGCGCCCCGGGATTCGGGGATCCGTGAGCCGGATGCTCGCCGTTGGCGTGTCGTCCGGGCCGAAGACATGCCGCTGTCCCCAGGGATCGATGACCACGAGCGAGCCATGCTGTACGGCACGCCCAAGCGCCGTGGCGAGAAGGTGGAATGCGGTGCGGTCGGGCAGAATGGACCGGAGGGCTTCCTTGATCATCAGGCTCACCGTGGTGGAGAGGGGGCGCACGGTGAGACGCCGGAGTCTGGGGGACATTACAGGCAACGCGGTTTGCGAACCAAACCCAACGTCCAACGCTTGCCTTGCTCTTTGGGGCTCAGGGGCACGCCGCCCCGACCTGTAATGGAAGGGCCGCCGGGGCGTCCCTTGTAATGATTGGAGCGTTCCTCCCAGTCGTTCCGTGAGCGGAGGGTCTCGTGTCTACGCTACGTTCACTCGCGTTTGGCGGTCTGTGGGGACTCTGGACCGCGCTTTTTGGTCTGGCGATCCCGCTCGTATCGATCGCCGGGTCCCCACCGGCGGCGGTGCGAACGCTGTCGCGGGTCTGGGCCCGCGGCGTGCTGGCCCTGCTGGCTGGCGTCGTCGGTTTGCGGCATCGGGAGCGGGGCCGGGAGCACGTTCATCCTATGCCGGGCCTGATTGTCTCCAACCATCAATCGACCTGGGAAACCCTGGCGGCCCTCATCCTGTTTCCTGATGTTGCGATTGTGGCCAAGCGCGAACTCCTGCGTATCCCGGTGATGGGCTGGTACCTGAGGCACTCGCCGATGATCCTGATCGATCGGGCATCGGCGGCCGCCTCCCTCCGGGAGATGACATTGCAAAGTCGGGCGGCCCTGGCGCTCGGACGCCCCGTGCTGATCTTTCCGGAAGGCACCCGCAAGGCGGTCGGCGAACCGATCGAGTTCCGGCGTGGTGTGGAGTTTCTCTACAAGGCGCTCGGCGTCCCGGTCCTCCCTGTTGTCCTGGATTCGGGGCGCTTCTGGGGTCTCGGCGGCCTTCCCGAACGGTCAGGGGTCATCACCGTGTCGCTCCTGGAGCCGATCAACCCCGGCCTCAGCGCAAAGGATTTCACCCGGACGGCGCAAGCCGCCATGCAAGCCGAGGTCGGTGCGATCGAGAAGCGGCGGGTGGCGGCGCCCGGCTTGTCGGCGGGTTGGCTCGCATCTCCTCAAATGCCGGAGCTCCGTCCATGAAGATCGCCCAGGTCACGCCGCTGTACGAAGCCGTGCCACCCAGGCTGTATGGCGGCACCGAGCGGGTCGTCGCCCATCTGACCGACGCTCTGGTCGACCTGGGGCACAACGTCACCCTGTTCGCCTCGGCCGACGCCGAGACGCGCGCGCGGCTCATCCCCGTACGCGATCAGGCGATCCGGCTGGATCCGGCGCCGTTCAAGTCGGACCTGGCCGCACACATGGTCATGCTGTCGGATGTGCTGAAGCGCGCCGACGACTTCGACGTCATCCACTTCCACACCGACATGATCCAGTTCCCGATGTTCGAGCGGTACGCCGATCGGACCCTCACCACCCTGCACGGGCGCCTGGACATGAAGGATATCGGCGGCGTCTACGAGCGCTGGCCGCAGTTCGGCCTCGTCTCGATCTCGGACGACCAGCGACGCCCCCTGCCCTTCGCCAACTGGAAGGCCACGGTGCACCACGGCATGCCGGGCGAACTCTACCGGTTCTCGCCGAAGTCGGAGGGCTATCTGGCCTTCCTGGGCCGCATCTCGCCCGAGAAACGGCCGGACCGGGCCATCGAGATCGCCGCCAGGCTGAACAAGCCGCTGAAGATGGCGGCCAAGGTCGACGCGGCCGACAAGGTCTATTGGGAGACCGTCATCAAGCCGATGGTCGATGGCAATCCGCTGGTCGAGTTCATCGGCGAGATCGGCGACCACCAGAAGTCGGCCTTCCTTGGCGGGGCCGAGGCCCTGCTGTTCCCCATCGACTGGCCCGAACCCTTCGGCCTGGTGATGATCGAAGCCATGGCCTGCGGCACGCCGGTCGTCGCGTTCCGCTGCGGTTCGACTTCCGAGGTGATCCAGGACGGCGAGACCGGCTTTCTGGTCGACACGCTTGATGAGGCCGTCGCGGCTGCCGGCCGGGCGCATCTGCTGGACCGCGCGGTGATCCGCGCCCGGTTCGACCTGCGGTTCTCGGCCACGGCCATGGCGAGGCGCTATCTGGACGTCTATGGCGACCTGTCGGCGCAACGGCCTTTTGCCGAACAAGCGATCGACGGCTGTTCGGCGCGCCGGCATGAGCCGTTGAGCTTCGCAGTCTTGGCCTGAGATAAGCCGGCCAGGATCGCTCCTGCCCCGTCCGGCGCTTCGGCCAGAAGTCATGACCGGCGCGCCGGATCATGCGGTTGTGCTGACCTCAGGTGGTCGCCGGCCCCTTCCACGCCCCGGCGCCATCACAGCGTTGGCGGCATGACCGTCGCGAGCGTGACACCGGCGCGGGGCAGGTCAGGGGCGAGTTTGTCACGGGATCCGGCACTGGATCAGTTCGAGGCAGAGGACGGCTCGAAGGACGCGGACGTCGGAGCGCGGCGCGGACCCCTTTCCTTTCCTCCCATAGGCCTGGCTCTGGCTTCAGCCGGAGGCCGCGAGTTTCGGGAGTCAGGCGCTGTGCGCGACTGAACGCCTTCCGCGCCGCATCCGCACTGCACTGTCATACTGCGGGCGAGCGAGGCTGTGAGGTCGGAGGTCGCCGAGGAAAGTGCAGCAGCACGATGACACTGAGCACTGCCGCGAAAAAGCACCACACGGAGATCAACCATACGGCGTAAAAAACATAGGCCCCGACGAAGGCCACGAAGGCCGCGAGACCAAACAGCCTGACCCTGGAGTGGCTCGAAAAAAGCATGCTGACGCAAGTGCTGAGGACGTACAGCAACATTACAGCGGCGGCATAGAAGTGTGGGGACACGTAGGCGATGTGCGCGCCCTGCACCTTCGAAACGATCGGCAAGTTGACGATGAAATACAGCAGGTAGAGGCCTACCGCGGCCCCGACGAACGCAATGGCGAGCAACACCCGGCGACGCCACGGTATGGGCTCAAGCAGCAGAACCGCGATCGGAACATAGACCGGCCAAAGCACGTGCGAGAAAACGGAATAGACGACCGTCAGAACTGTGTTCAACAGCGGCGCCTTGTCGGGAAACGTCAGCCAGATGGCTCCCTCGATCAGCTGTTGAATGCCGAACAGTACCGGAATCAGGGAAAAGGGCAGCTCGGCGCGCCGCCGAGCGCGGCGGACCGTGACGGCGCCGACAATCAGCAGCGCCGCTCCGGCTGAGAAACTGGCCGTGGCTGAAAAACACATGCGTGTTCAATCCCAAACGCTCGACAGTCTCGGGGACGGGTTGGCGGGACTATATCCCGCCGGCCAATAAAGTCCCGAGCCAAAAAGCTGGCGGTGATCAATCTCAAACGACACGGGTCCGGTCAGACACCCAGAGACGCGATCTGTCCGTGCGATACGGATCTGGCCCCGGGGCTTCCAAAAGCGGCGGCGCCCGAAGCGCTCCCGGCGTGATCCGCACCTGTTCTGTAAGGAGCCTGGATCGGCCGCGTCTTAGGTTTCATCGGAGCGATCCTGACAAGACTTCGGCCATGCCGGAGCTCGGACCGAACGCTCCACCGAAAGATCCAGGAAAGACCGATGAATTGGGTGGTGGACAACTGGCCCTGGCTCCTGTTCGGGGCGGCCTTCGTAGGGCTGCACCTTGTAGGGCACGGCGGGCACGGCGGGCACGGCGGGCACGGCGGTCATGGGTCGCGCCGAGCCGAGGAGGACAGCGATGGCGGCGTTTCGCGAGAGGACGACCGAAAACCGCCCCATGTCCACTGAGCGGGATCGGGCCCGGCCAGGTTGCAGAAGCATCGAAGGAAACGCCGCATGATGGACACTAGAATTGTGAGCTGGGCCCTCGGCATATGGGCGTCCGTGACGTTCCTCCTGTGCGTGGTCTACGGTTTGATCGCGCCCGAGAATTTGCATGCGCAGGCTCTGCTGGAGCAGCTGTTGCCCGCCTTCCAGTGGCTGACATGGCCCGGATTCCTGTTGGGCCTTGCCGAGAGCTTTCTCTACGGGGCCTACGCCGGATTGGTTTTTTGCCCCGTCTACAACTGGCTGAACCGGCGCTGGGGTCGGGGT
>NZ_CALMZS010000132.1 GCF_937870815.1 uncultured Brevundimonas sp. | reverse complement strand
TTCCGCAGCTCGCGGGCGATGTCGCCGAACAGGTCGACGGCGAAGTCGCCGCGGTTGGTGAACTCGATGACCGGCGCACCGCCGCGGGCGCAGGCGCGGATGACGTTCAGGCAGACCTCCGCGTCCGGGTGGTAGAAGACCGGGGCCACGCCCTGGGCTTGGAGGGCGGCGAGGACGGCGAGGCGGTCGTGGCGCATGGAAGTCTCCCTGATCGGCCCTGACTCGGCCGCGCGGCCGGGCGCGTCAAGGGAGCCGTCTTCAAACCGTGTGAACGGGCGCGGAACCGAGCCGGGCCGACGAGGCTTCTTCCGCCGATGATCGCCACCTTGTCGACATTTTTGCTGGCCGCCGCCTGCTGGCCAAATTCCAGCTGCCGAAGGAGATGGACATCGGCGCCTTCGTGACCAGGTCGGTGCAGACGCGGGCCAATATCCGCGACACCTTCACGGTGATCACCTTCTCGCCATTCCTGCCGGGCGTGAAGTAGCCGGCGAGGCTCTTGCCTGACGCAACGTCATCCGTGAGACCCTGTCGGCATGGACGCGGACGGAGAGGCGCGCATGACCGATCTGGATACCTTCCGCGCGGAGACGCGGGCGTGGCTGGAGGCGAACTGTCCGGCCGAGTGCCGCGGGCCGGTGAAGAGCGACGAGGACCGGGTGTGGGGCGGGCGCGATGCGACGTTCCCGACGCCGGCGCACCAGCTGTGGCTGGAGCGGATGGGCGAGCGCGGCTGGACCGCGCCCGAATGGCCGACGGAATACGGCGGCGGGGGGCTGGGCCGCGAGGAGGCCAAGGTGCTGGCCTCGGAGATGCGCCGCATCCAGGCCCAGCCGCCGCTGGCCAGTTTCGGGGTGTGGATGCTGGGGCCGGCGCTGCTGCAGTTCGGGACCGAGGAACAGAAGCGACGCTTCCTGCCCGGGATCGTGCGGGGGGAGATCCGCTGGTGCCAGGGCTATTCCGAGCCGGGGGCGGGGTCGGACCTGGCCTCGATCCAGACCCGGGCGGAAGATCGGGGCGACCACTGGATCGTCAACGGCCAGAAGGTGTGGACGTCGTACGCCGACAAGGCGGACTGGATCTTCTGCCTGGTGCGCACCGATCCGGAAGCGCCCAAGCATCTGGGCATCTCCTTCGTGCTGTTCGACATGGCCACGCCGGGGGTCAGCACCCGGCCGATCACCCTGATCAGCGGCAAGAGTCCGTTCTGCGAGACCTTCTTCGATGACGTGCGGGTGGAGAAGGCGAACCTGGTCGGCACGCTGAACCGCGGCTGGGACGTGGCCAAGGCCCTGCTGGCCCACGAGCGGACCATGATCGGGGCCATGGGCGAGATGGGCGGCGGGCGGCCGCTGGGGCAGGTGGCGACCGGCTCGATCGGCGTCGATGAGGACGGGCGGCTGGACGAGCCGATGCTCCGGGCCCGGATCGCCGAGCTGGAGGTCGACGCGGCGGCCTTCCGCCTGGCCATGGAGCGGACCGGGGACCAGGTGAAGGCGGGGCAGGCGCATCCGGCCATCGCCTCGATGCTGAAATACCATGGCTCGGAGCTGAACAAGCGAAGGCACGAACTGCTGATGGCGGCGGGCGGGGCCGACGCGCTGGAGTGGGAGGGCGAGCGGTCGCGCGACGGGGCGATGGCGCGCGACTGGCTGAGGACCAAGGCCAACTCCATCGAGGGCGGGACCAGCGAGATCCAGCTCAACATCATCGCCAAACACCTGCTGCAACTGCCGGGCGCCTGACCTCCATGCCGCTGATCCTGACCGAAGAACAGACCATGCTGAAGGAGGCCGCCGACGGCTTCCTGGCCGAGAACGCGCCGATCGCGCACCTGCGCAAGCTGAGGGACAGCCGCGATCCGGCCGGGGTGTCGCGCGAGCTGTGGCGGGCGTTCGGGGAGATGGGGTTCGCGGGCGTCGTCATCCCGGAGCAACACGGCGGTTCGGGGCTGGGCGCGGTCGAGGCCGGGGTGGTGGCCGAGGCGCTGGGGCGGACGCTGACGCCGTCGCCGTTCCTGGGCTCGGGGGTGCTGGCGGCGACCGTGCTGAAGGGCGGTTCGGCGGAGCAGCAGGCGGCGTGGCTGCCCAAGATCGCCGCGGGCGAGGCGATCGTCTCGCTGGCGGTGGACGAGGGCCCCAAGCACGCGCCGGCGCGGATGGCGGCGACGGCGGCGCGGTCGGGCAACGGCTTCCGGCTGAACGGGGCCAAGGGGTTCGTGCTGGACGGCCATGTCGCCGACGCCCTGATCGTGGCGGCGCGGACGGAGGAGGGAATCGGCCTGTTCCTCGTCGATTCGTCCACGGACGGTGTCGCGGTCGAGCGCACGGTGATGGTCGACGCGCACAATGCGGCGCGGGTGACGCTGGCCGATGTCGAGGTCGATGCGGATGCGCTGATCGGCTCGGTCGAGGGCGGCGAGGCGCTGCTGGAAGGGGCGCTGAACCTGGGCCGGGCCTGCGCGGCGGCGTCGCTGACCGGGGCCGGCGACCAGGCCTTCCAGACCACGCTCGACTATCTGCGGACGCGCAAACAGTTCGGCAGGTTCATCGGCGAATTCCAGGCGTTGCAGCACCGGGCGGCGCATCTGTTCAGTGAGATCGAGATCGCCCGCGCGGCGGTGCTGGGCGCGCTGCAGGCGCTGGACGCCAATGACGGTCTTGGCCGGCCGGACGCCGGCCTCGCCGTATCCGTCGCCAAGGCCAAGGCCGGGCGGGTGGCCGAGCTGGCGGTGCAGGAGGCGGTGCAGATGCACGGCGGCGTCGGCATGACCGACGAGTTCGACGTCGGGCTGTTCATGAAGCGGGTGCGCGTATTGAACGAACTGCTGGGGGATGCGGGGTTCCATCAGGAGCGGATGGCGCGGAGCCAGGGGTTCTAGGGGAGACCCCTCTCCCAATGGGAGAGGGAGCGGGCTAAAGCTGGGGCAGGGAGATCACCATGACGCGATCCAACGCGCCTGCCTACATGTCCGGCTTCGGCAACCATTTCGCCACCGAGGCGGTCCCGGGCGCCCTGCCCGAGGGGCGCAATTCGCCGCAGCGGCATCCGCTGGGGCTGTACGCCGAGCAGCTGTCGGGAACGGCGTTCACGGCGCCCCGCAGCGAGAACCGCCGGTCGTGGCTGTACCGGCTGAGGCCTTCGGCCCAGCATCCGGCCTACAGGCCGTTCCCGCAGGGGCGGGTGCGTTCGGGGCCGTTCCACGAGGCGCCGCCGTCGCCGAACCGGATGCGCTGGGATCCGCTGCCGATGCCGGACCAGCCGACCGACTGGGTCGAGGGGCTGGTCACCTATGGCGGCGCCGGCGATCCCGAGGCCCTGTCCGGGACCGGCATCCACCTGTATGCGGCCAACCGGTCGATGACGGACCGGGTGTTCTACTGCGCCGACGGGGAGCTGCTGATCGTCCCCCAGGCGGGACAACAGGCCTTTGTCACCGAGATGGGACGCATCGACGCCCGGCCCGGCGAGATCGTGGTCATTCCGCGCGGAGTGCGGTTCCGGGTCGAGTGCGGCGGGCCCATCCGCGGCTATGTCTGCGAGAACTACGGCGCCGCCTTCCGCCTGCCGGACCTCGGGCCGATCGGCTCGAACGGCCTGGCCAATCCGCGCGACTTCCAGACTCCGGTCGCGGCCTTCGAGGACATCGACCGGCCGACCGAGTGCGTGCAGAAATACGGCGGGCGGCTGTGGAGCACGACCTTCGCCCACAGTCCGCTGGACGTGGTCGGCTGGCACGGCAACCTGGTGCCGTACAAATACGACACCGCCCGGTTCAACACCATCGGCACGGTCAGTTTCGACCATCCGGACCCGTCGATCTTCACGGTCCTGACCTCGCCCAGCGACACGCCGGGCACGGCCAATTGCGACTTCGTCATCTTCCCGCCGCGCTGGATGGTGGCCGAGGACACCTTCCGGCCGCCCTGGTTCCACCGCAACGTGATGAGCGAGTTCATGGGCCTGGTAAAGGGCGCGTACGACGCGAAGCAGGGCGGCTTCGTCCCGGGCGGTGCGAGCCTGCACAACGCCATGAGCGCCCACGGTCCCGACCGCGCTTCCCACGACAGGGCCGTGGCGGCGAAGCTCGAGCCCCAGTACCTCGGCGACACGCTCGCCTTCATGTTCGAGAGCCGCTACGTCTTCGAGCCGACGGCGGCGGCGCTGTCCTCGCCCGCTCTCGACCGGGGCTATGACGCGGCGTGGGAGGGTTTCCACAAAGCGACCCTCACCCAACCCGCTCCCAAGGGAGGGTAAGTGAAACTCGCCTCCCTCAAGGGTCCGACCCGCGACGGCACGCTGCTCGTGGTGAGCCGCGACCTGGCGCGGGCGGTGCGAGTGGACAGGATCGCGCCGACGATGCAGCACGCGCTGGAGCACTGGGACGAGGTCGAGGCGCGGCTTCGCGACGCGGCGGCGAGCCTCGAAGGCGGACACGAGCGTCATGCGATCGATTTCGCGCAGGCCGTGGAGCGCCGCGAGGTCGCCGCGCCGCTGCCGCGCGCCTACGAATGGCTCGACGGCTCCGCCTACCTCACGCACGTCGAGCGCGTGCGCCGCGCGCGCAACGACAAGGTGCCCGAGAGCTTCTACACCGATCCTTTGATGTATCAGGGCGGCGCGGGCTCGATGATGGGGCCGCGCGACCCGATCCACGTGCTCTCGGAGGAGTGGGGCGTCGACCTCGAGGGCGAGGTGGTGGCGATCGTGGGCGATGTGCCCATGGGCGCTAAGCCCGCCGATGCGGCGCGCAGCGTACGCCTGCTCTCGATCGTGAACGACGTCTCGTTCCGGCGCCTCATTCCCGCGGAGCTCGCCAAGGGCTTCGGCTTCGTGAACGGCAAGGGCGCGAACGCGCTCGCGGCGGTGGCGGCGACCCCCGACGAGCGGGGCGCGAGCTGGCGCGACGGCACGGTGCATCTCACGCTGCGCTGCGAAGTCAACGACCGGCGCCTCGGCGAGCCCAATGCCGGCGTGGACGCGACCTTCAGCCTCTTCGACCTCGTCGCCCATGCGGCGCGCACGCGCGAGCTGGCGGCCGGCACGATGATCGGCACCGGCACCATCTCGAACGCGGACCTCGCCACGGGCTTTGCGTGCCTGATGGAGGCGCGGCTGGTCGAGCAGGTGGAGAAGGGCGCCGCGCAGACGCCGCTCCTGCGCTTCGGCGACCGCGTGAAGATCGAGATGCGCGACGCGGAGGGGGCGAGTGTCTTCGGGGCGATCGA
>NZ_CALMZS010000131.1 GCF_937870815.1 uncultured Brevundimonas sp. | reverse complement strand
GTCTTGCCGTGGTCCACGTGACCAATCGTGCCGATGTTGCAGTGCGGCTTGGTGCGTTCGAACTTTTCCTTGGCCATGGCCAAAACTCCTGTGGCCCTGGAGGGGCGGTGGTCAGCGAGAGAAAATTGGAGCGGGTAGACGGGATCGAACCGACATCCTCAGCTTGGAAGGCTGCTGCACTACCATTGTGCTATACCCGCGCGGAGACTGCGTCGGCCAAGCCCCGCAGGGAACCTGACCTTCGCACCCGGCCTCCTCGAGGTCCGAACCGGTCCGGTCTTCGACAGCGCGTGGTGGGGGAAGCAGGACTCGAACCTGCGAAGCTTACGCAGCGGATTTACAGTCCGCCCCCTTTGCCGCTCGGGACATTCCCCCGCGCGCGATGTGAAGACCGATCCGGAACGCCCGAAAGCGGTCGAAAAGACCGTTCTCGAACAAAAGCCTTCGAAGTCCGGCAATCCCTGGTCTAGAGGAGGCGCCTGACCCGGAATGCCCTTGGGCCCCAAATCGGAGGGCGTCTTATAGTGTCGTCGACCAGAGAACGCAACGACCGGAAAACCGGTAAAAAGCAAGGCTTCCGGGGCCGTCCCGAGGGGCCGAAATCCGGCGGCTGGACGCCGAATCCGGCCGCCCGCGCGGCCGCCGAATCCGCCCCCCGCGAGCGCCGGCCCAGGGTCGACGCCGACCACTGGCTGTGGGGCCGCCACCCGGTGCTGGCGGCGCTGGCCAATCCGGCCCGCAGGGGCATGGGCCGGCTGCTGGCCACCGAGGACCGCGCCGCCGAGATCGAGCGCGAGCGGCTGGCCCCCAACGGCCACCGGGCCGAGATCGTCGACGGGCCGGCGCTGGCGCGGATGCTGCCGGCCGGGGCCGCGCACCAGGGCCTGGCCTTCAAGGTCCCGCCGCTGGAGGGCGTGGCGCTGGAGGAGTTCGCCGAGCCGGCGGCCGGGGTCATCGTCATGCTCGACCAGGTCACCGACCCGCAGAACGTCGGGGCCGTGTTCCGCTCGGCCCTCGCCTTCGGGGCCCGCGGCGTCGTGGTCCAGGACCGCCATTCGCCGGCGCTCGCGGGCGCACTCGCCAAGGCCGCGGCCGGGGCGACCGAGCGCCTGCCCTGCGCGCGGGTGACCAATCTGAGCCGGGCGCTGGAGCGGCTGGCCGATCTCGGCTGGCGCGCCGTCGGGCTGGACGGGGCGGCGGAGCAGACGCTGGAGGACACGCTGGACGGCCAGCCCACGGTGCTGGTCATGGGCTCCGAAGGCGACGGGGTGCGCCGGCTGGTGGCCGAGCACTGCGACGTCCTGGCCCGCATCCCCATGCCCGGCGGCTTCGAGAGCCTGAACGTCTCCAACGCCGCCGCCATCGCCCTGTATGAGGCGACGCGGAAACAGGGCGGCTAACCGATCCTGCCGCGCAATCCGGCCAAGGCGTTCGCCAACATCGGAACACTCTCCGTCGCCGTAACCCAGATCACGCCGACGCGCAGATGGCTGTATCCGTGTGCAATGCGGTGTCTGAGATTAACCACATCAGGCCATGGCACGTCGGGCAGTTCGGCCTTCGCCGCGTCCGACAGCAACCGCGCGCCCTCTCCGATCCGGAGCAAGCACATGCGGACCGCGTCATAGGCCAGCGCGTCACTCTCGAATGTCTCAGCCGAAGTCTGGACAAGGTGCCGCTTAAGCCGGTCGGCTGTGTCCAGCATCTCGTCCAGATGGATGCTGTCCGTTTCCTCAAACGGCAACGGACTCTCTTTCGGCCTTGGCGCGAATTTTTGGATGCATCACCTCGACCGAGCAGAATTCCACGGCTCGCCCCAGCCGCTCCCCCAGCAGGCGCTCCACTGTAAGAAATTCCAAACCCAGAGGCCGGGACGTATCGACCAGCAGATCGACATCGCTGTCGGGCCCCGCCTCGTCACGGGCATAGCTGCCGAACAGCCGCAGGTTCACGATGCCGCGTTCCTCCAGCCACGGCTTGAGGTCTCTGAGCTGGGCCAGCATGTTGTCGCGGGTCATTGGGTCACCTTACCGCATCTTCACCATTGGATGAAGGCGAGCCTGACCGCTTGCGGAACCGCCCCTCGCTGCCCTAGAGCGCGGCCATGGATTTCCTCTCCTCCCCCGAACTCGCCTCGCAACTGAGCGCCCTCGGCAAGGTCGTGATGATGGACCTGGTGCTGGCCGGCGACAACGCCGTCGCCGTCGGCCTGGCCGCCGCCGCCCTGCCGCAGGCGCAGCGCAAGAAGGCCATCCTGATCGGCCTGATCGCGGCCGTCGTCCTGCGCATCGGCTTCGCCCTGGTCACCGTGCAGCTGCTGGCCGTCATCGGCCTGCTGCTGGCCGGGGGCCTGCTGCTGCTGTGGGTGTGCTGGAAGATGTGGCGCGAACTGCGCGAGCGGGCCACCCACGACCAGGCCGAGGCCGAGCACGAGCTCGAACTGGCCCTCAGCATCGAACACGGCAAGGGTCCGTCGCCCGAGGAGCTGGGCCTGAGGCGCAAGAGCTTCGGCGCCGCCCTGCTGCAGATCATGATCGCCGACGTGACCATGTCGCTGGACAATGTGCTGGCGGTGGCCGGCGCGGCCTACGAATATCCGTGGATCATGGTCTTCGGCCTGGTGCTGTCGATCGGCCTGATGGGCGTGGCGGCGACCTATATCGCCCGGCTGCTGCACCGCCATCGCTGGATCGGCTACCTCGGCCTGGCCATCGTCCTGTACGTCGCCCTGCACATGGTCTGGGACGGCGCCAGGTCGGTGATCGTGCGGACTGACCGGATGGAGGAATTCAACGCCGCCGCCCCCGCCTTCCTCGACATCGGCGAGGCGGAGGCGGCCCACCACCTGCAAGGCGCGCCCGGCGAGGCGGAAGGCGCCGCCCCGACCCATGGCGAGCCGTCGCCGGAGGGGGCGCCTCCGGCGCGGACGATTCCGGCCCCGGCGGAAAGGACGGCGCCCGCTCCCTGACACGCCGATTCACGACCGATCGGCAGCAGGATGGGTCCAGGGCCGGACGGCCGGGTGGCCGAAAACGTCGCAGGCATGGCGTAATCCGTTGTCCAGGGTGCAGAGGGCCGCGCCGCGTCGCCACGCCATGGCGAAATGCAGCGCGTCGGGGCCCCTTAGAGCCAAGGCGTCGCTCGCCGCGAGCCGCGCCGCTTCCTCGAAATCCTCGGCTTCCGGCAGCCAGAGGGTCAGGCCGTATGAGGCGATCTCGGCGAACTGCGTCGTCGCCGCGGCCCGTTGCCCCTGGTCGATCTGATCCGTCGCCAGCTTGAAGCGCAGGGCGGCGGCGAACTCCACGCGCGTCCAATGGCTGATGGCGAGAACGCCAGCGTCCTGATCGGACATCCAGGCCTGCGTTCTCTCGCTGGCGGGCTCGCGCGTCAGGGCGGCGACCAGCACCGACGTGTCGACGTAGATCATCAGTAACGGTAGCCGTCGCGAACGCGGCGCATGAAGTCGCCTGCGGATTCCGTCTGTTCCCGCTGGCCATCGGTGGCCTTGCGGAGGTCTTCGATGTTGATCCGGGATTTTTCGGGCGACGCGGCGATCAGGCGCGCCACCGGCTTGCCGCGCTTCAGTATCTCGACGACCTCGCCGCGCTGGGCCAGGTCGACCAGTTCGCTCAACCGCGCCTTGGCCTCCGCGAGATTGATGGCGTTCATCGTGCGTCTCCTGACCATCTAGTTGGTCACTTTAGCACGAGCCGGCGGAGCCGTCAGCCCTCGGCCCCGCCGAAGCGCTCCGACCATTCCGCCACCTGGGCGTCCTCGATCTTGGTGAACAGCACCCCCTGGGCCGCCACCGCCGCGCCGCGCGGCAGCACGTCCAGCAGGGCCTCGTCCGCCGCCGGCCAGCTCAGATCTGTCGCCCCCACCGAGGCGGCGATCCTCTCCGCCGAGGACGGCATCACCGGCGCCGCCAGCCGGGCGAACAGGGCGACCAGGTTCAGGCCGGTGCGCACCCCGACCGCCGCCCGCTCCACGTCGGTCTTGAACGCGGTCCACGGGGCCGCCTCCTGCAGATATTCGTTGCCCAGCACCCAGACGGCGCGCACGGCCTGGCAGGCCTTGCGGAACTCCATGGCCTCGAAGGCGGCCGTGGCCTCGGCGACGCCGGCGGCGAGGTCGGCCTCCAGCCTGGCCTCCAGCGGCCCCGGCTCGCCGCCGTCCGGGACCACGCCGTCGAATTTCGACTCGGCGAACTTCACGATCCGGTTGACGAAATTGCCCAGCACATCGGCCAGGTCCTTGTTGGTCGAGGCCTGGAAATCCTCCCAGGTGAAGGCCGAGTCGGAATGTTCCGGCCCATAGGCGGTCAGGCGCCAGCGCCAGTAGTCGGCCGGCAGCAGCTCCAGCGCCTGGTCCATGAACACGCCGCGCTTCTGGCTGGTCGAGAATTTGCCGCCGTACCAGTTCAGCCAGTTGAAGGCCTTCAGGGTGTCGACCGTCTTCCACGGCTCGCCCGAGCCGAGCAGGGTGGCCGGGAAGCTGACCGTGTGGAAGGCGACATTGTCCTTGCCCATGAACTGGACATAGCGCACGTCGTCGGCGCCCTCGTCGGTGCGCCACCAGTCGCGCCAGGTCCGGCCGGTGGCCTCGGCCCATTCCTCGGTGGCGCCGATGTATTCGATCGGGGCGTCGAACCAGACGTAGAAGACCTTGCCCTCCATGCCGGGACGCGGGCCGCCGTCCGGCCCGACCACCGGCACGCCCCATTTCAGGTCGCGGGTGACGCCGCGGTCGATCAGCCCCTCGTCGAGATGCTTGAGGGCGATCGACCTGGCCAGGGTCTGCCAGTCGGTCTTCGACTCGATCCAGGCCCGGATGCGCGGCTCCAGCCTGGTCTGCAGCAGATAGAGGTGCCGCGTGTCCCGGACCTCGAGATTGCGCGAGCCCGACACCGCCGAATAGGGGTCGATCAGCTCGGTCGGGTCGAGCAGCCGGCCGCAGTTGTCGCACTGGTCGCCACGCGCGCCGACATGGGCGCAGTGCGGACAGGTGCCCTCGACATAGCGGTCCGGCAGGAAGCGGGCGTCGTCGACCGAATAGATCATCCGGTCGAGCCGCTCCTCGATCAGGCCGTTCGCCTCCAGCACCGCGGCGAAATGCTGGGTCAGCCGGTGGTTGGGCGGGTTCGACGACCGTCCGAACCAGTCGTAGCTGAGGCCGAAGGCCTGACCCGCCGCCTTCTGGATCTCGTGCTGCTCGTCGCAATAGGCGCGCACGTCCTGTCCGGCCGCGGCGGCGGCCAGCTCGGCCGGGGTGCCGTGCTCGTCGGTGGCGCAGATGTAGAGCACCTCATGGCCCTGCCCGCGCTTGAACCGCGCCCAGACGTCCGCCGGCAGCATCGACCCGGCCAGATTCCCCAGATGCTTGACGCCGTTGATGTACGGCAGGGCCGAGGTGATCAGGATGCGGGACATGGAATCCGAGGGACCAGGGGCTAGGTTCTAGGGGCTAGGGTGCAGTGGTTAGTGGCGAGGGTCGGGCGATATCGCAACCCCCGGCCCTTCCCTGGAACCTGGCCCCTGGCCCCTGGTCCCTACACAAGCCGCCTTGCCACCCTGACGAACCGCCCGGTCAGCAGCACCGCCGACACCAGGCTGGCGAGGATCACCGCCCAGACCAGGCCGTCGACCCCGATCGCGTGCGCCAGCCCCCAGCCCAGCGGCATCATCACCAGGATGTAGGCCCCGAAATGCATGATCGTCGGCCACCAGACGTCGCCGGCCGCGCGGTTGGCCGCGGCCGAGACCACCTGGATGCCGTCGGCGACGAAGAACAGCGTCGCCAGCACCAGCGCCGGCACGACCGCCGCCAGCAGGGCCGGGTCGCGGTTGTAGGCGGCGGCCACCCACGGCGCCGTCGGCCACAGCGCCAGCGCCACCAGCAGGGCCAGGGCGCTGACCACGCCGATCCCGACCAGGCCGGCCCGCAGCACGCCGCGCCCGTCGCCCGCCCCGTAGGCGCGCCCGACCAGCACCGCCGTCGCCGCCGACAGCCCCATCGGGACCATGAAGACGATGGCCGAGACGTTGAGCACTATGGTCCAGGCGGCGGTCTCGACGGCCCCCAGCCGGCCGGCGATGAGGATCAGGGCCGCGAAGGCCCCGGCCTCGATAAAATGGCTCGACCCGGCCCCGTAGCCGATCCTGCGCTGCTCGCGCTCGGCCGCGGCATCGCGGGCCGGCCGCCGGAACACGCCGATCTCCCGCGCCTCGGGCAGGCGCACGATGTAGACGATCAGGAACACCGCCAGCGAGGTCCGCGCGAAGAAGGTCGCCCAGGCGGAGGCCACCGCCCCGTCCAGCCCGATCCCGAGCAGGTCGGGCACCAGCAGCAGGTTCAGCGCCAGGTTGACGCCATTGGCCACCCACATGGCCCACATGCCGGCCCGCGGCCGGTGCAGGGCCTCGAGGAAGAACTGGGCCGCCACGCTGACCAGATAGCCGGGCATCGACAGGGCGAACACCACCAGCACCGGCGACGTCCCCCCGGCCAGCCCCTCGGCCAGCCCCAGCCGGCCCATCGCCCACGGGCCGGCCAGGATCAGTCCCAGCATCGACGCGATCCCCAGCTGCAGCGAATAGGCCAGGCCCCGGCGCAGCACCGCCCCCACCTCCTCCCGCCGGCCCTCGCCGAGGAAGCGGGCGGTCATCACCTGCACCCCCATCATCAGCCCGACCGCCGTGGTCACCACGGTCGCCGTCGGGGCCAGGGCCAGCGAACTGTAGGCCAGCTCAAGTCCCGAGAAATTGCCGACCACGATGACGTCGGTCAGCCCCATGGTCATGATGCCGATGCGCGCCAGCACCACCGGCCACGCGAGGTGCAGCAGGTCGTTCAGGGTGGCGCGGGTCTGGAGGCTGAGCACGGTCATGGGCCGCGCGACAGGCCACGGCGTGAGGGCGGGGTCAACTGGATTTGCGGAGAGCCGACATAAGCCGGCCTTCTCGCCGGGCGCGCGTTCGGGTGGTGCATCCGGTCTGGCGGGACTGGTTCGTCACAAAGGACACGAAGGATTCACGAAGGACACGAAGGTACGGAGCTCGTGGCGCCGCAGGCGTTCATCCGTTCGAAGGATTAGAGGCGCTTCGCGCGATCGAGACGCAGGTCCCTTTGTGTTCTTCGCGCCCCTTCGTGTCCTTTGTGACGAACCAGCCCTGCCGGCCTCGAACGACTCTCCCGAAACGCGGCCCTCTAACTTCCCCGCCGCCCCGAAGCCGCCTAAACCGGCCCCATGCCCAAGCTGACCTCCGCCGTCGATCCGAACAGCCCGGCCTTCAGGGCCCTCGACGCCCACAATCGCGCCCTCCGGGACGAGCTCCGCGAAAGGGTGGCGCAGGCCGCCCTCGGCGGTCCCGAGACCTCCCGCCAGCGCCACCTCGCCCGCGGCAAGCTGCTGCCCCGCGACCGCGTCGAACGGCTGCTGGACCCGGGCTCGCCCTTTCTGGAGATCGGCCAGCTGGCCGCGAACGGCATGTACAGGGGCGAGGCCCCGGGCGCCGGCATGATCTGCGGCGTCGGCCGGGTCTCGGGCCGCGAGGTGATGATCGTCGCCAACGATCCGACGGTGAAGGGCGGCGCCTATTTCCCCATGACGGTGAAGAAACACCTGCGCGCCCAGGAGATCGCCGAACAGAACCGCCTGCCCTGCGTCTATCTGGTCGATTCCGGCGGGGCCAACCTGCCGCACCAGGCCGAGGTCTTCCCCGACCGCGACCATTTCGGCCGCATCTTCTTCAACCAGGCGCGCATGTCGGCCAAGGGCATCGCCCAGATCGCCTGCGTCATGGGCAGTTGCACCGCCGGCGGGGCCTATGTCCCGGCCATGTCGGACGAGACGGTGATCGTCAGGAACCAGGGCACCATCTTCCTCGCCGGCCCGCCGCTGGTGAAGGCCGCCACCGGCGAGATCATCTCGGCCGAGGAACTGGGCGGGGCCGAGACCCACGGCCGCAAGTCCGGCGTGGTCGACCATGTCGCCGACAACGACGAGCACGCGCTCGAGATCGTCCGCACCCTCGTCGACGGCCTCAACACCGTGAAACGGGTCGACCTCGACGTGCGCGAACCGCGCGCCCCCGCCTTCGACGCCGAGGAGCTGTACGGCCTGATCCCCGACGACGTCCGCGCCCCCTATGACGTGCGCGAGGTCATCGCCCGTCTGGTCGACGGCTCGGAGTTCGACGAGTTCAAGGCCCTCTACGGCGCCACCCTGGTCTGCGGCCTGGCCCGCATCTGGGGCTATCCGGTCGCCATCCTCGCCAACAACGGCGTGCTGTTCTCGGAAAGCGCGCTGAAGGGCGCCCATTTCATCGAACTGGCCTGCAGGCGCAAGATCCCGCTGGTCTTCCTGCAGAACATCTCGGGCTTCATGGTCGGCGGCAAATACGAGGCGGAAGGCATCGCCAAGAACGGCGCCAAGCTGGTCACCGCCGTCGCCTCGGCCGAGGTTCCCAAATTCACCGTCCTGATCGGCGGCAGCTTCGGGGCGGGCAACTACGGCATGTGCGGCCGGGCCTACTCCCCGCGCTTCCTGTTCACCTGGCCGAACAGCCGCATTTCGGTGATGGGCGGCGAGCAGGCGGCGGCGGTGCTGGCCGCCGTCCATCGCGACGCCGACGGCTGGAGCGAGGAGGAGGCCGAGGCCTTCAAGGCCCCGATCCGCCGGAAATACGAGGACGAGGGCAACCCCTGGCACGCCACCGCCCGCCTCTGGGACGACGGCGTCATCGACCCGGTGCAGACCCGGGACGTGCTCGGGCTGGCGATCTCGGCCAGTCTGAACGCCCCGATCCCGGAGACGACGTTCGGCGTGTTCAGGATGTAGCGATGTCAGAACCCAGGATCACCGTGACCATGGACGCCTCCGGAGATGGCCAATCCGGGGAGGTGCGCATCTACGCCAACGAGGCGGGTGTTCAGGCGTTGATCCGGGAGCTGTCCGCCCTGAGTCGGACAAACGACCACTCCATATGATGTCGCCGAACTGGGGCGGCGAAGAACTGCGAGCCGTAGCCTACGCCCCCGGATGAGGTCGCGATGGACCATCTGAAGGTCATGGTCCGACCCGACGACTGGGACCGGGAATACTTTCCACATGTGTTGCCGACCGAGGACCGGTCGAAAGGCGACTGAACTCCGCGCTGTGCCGGAGATGCGTTGGGCGTGAGTATGTAGCTGCGCCCTTGTCATCCCGGCCGAAGCGAAGCGGAGAGCCGGGACGGGCAGACCTGAAACATGACCGGCCCGGAAGCTGCGCCAGCAGCTGTCCGGGCCACGGGTCGCGCCGGCTCGAACGGCCGACCT
>NZ_CALMZS010000130.1 GCF_937870815.1 uncultured Brevundimonas sp. | reverse complement strand
ACCTCCAGAACGCGTCCGTCCGGGAGGTCGTCGGCCGGCCTGGCCTGATCCACCAAGGCGAGGATGTCGGCCAGGCAGACCTCGTCGGGGCACGGTCTCCAGAGCAGTTCCATGATCCCCTCCATGCAGGGCCGGACCTCCTCGCCCTCGTCGCTCAGCACCTCGGCCAGTTTCTCGCCCGGCTTGAGGCCGGTGAATTCGATCATCACATCCACGTCCGGGACCTTGCCGCTGAGTTCGATCATCTGGCGGGCCAGGTCGGCGATCCGGACCGGTTCGCCCATCTCCAGCAGGAATTTGCGCGGCGCCCCCGGCCGCGAGCCGGCGCCGATGGCGGCGCTGTGCAGGACCAGCTGGACCGCCTCGGGGATGGTCATGAAGAAGCGGTTGACCTCGGGATGGGTGACGGTGACCGGCCCGCCGCGGGCGATCTGGTCGCGGAAGATCGGCACCACCGAGCCGGCCGAGCCGAGGACATTGCCGAAGCGGACGGCGGTCATCCGCGTACCGCCCCGCGGGGCCAGGTCGAGCAGGGCCTCGGCGATCCGTTTGGTCGCGCCCATGACATTGGTCGGGGCCACCGCCTTGTCGGTCGAGATCAGCACGAACTGGGCCGCGCCGTGGGCGACGGCGGCCTGGATGACGTTCCAGGTGCCCAGCACATTGGTCAGGACCCCTTCGGCCGGATTGTTCTCGACCAGGGCGACGTGTTTGAGGGCCGCGGCGTGGAAGACGATGTCGGGCCGTTCCTCGCGCACCACCTCGGCGATGCGGTCCGCGTCGCGGACATTGGCCAGGATGGCGCGGCGGCCGGCCGGGCCGCCCGCGCCGGCCAGTTCGCGGTCGATCTCGAACAGCAGGAATTCGGAATGGTCGACCATGGCGAGGTGGGCGCAGCCCAGCGCCACCAACTGGCGGCAGAGCTCGGAGCCGATGCTGCCGCCCGCCCCGGTGACCAGCACCCGGCGGCCGGCGACCAGGTCGCGGATCGGGGCCGGGTCGAGCGAGATCGCCTTGCGCGGCAGAAAGTCCTCGAGCGGGATCTCCCTCAGTACATTTTCGCCCCCGGGGGCGCCGCCGATCTCGGTCAGGCTCTGGGGCTTGAGCAGTGTATGGCCGGCGCGGCGCAGTTCGCCGATCCGCTCGGTGGAGAAGCCGTAGGCCTGGACCGGGTCGTCGAGGAAGACGACGGCGTGGGGCCGGGCGCCCCGCGCCGTCAAGCCGCTGTGGGCCGGAAGCCAGGTCGCCAGATCGCCGATGAAGGGCACGCCGTGAAGGCGAAGGCCGACCTCCTCGGGATGGGGGGTGACGACCCCGACCGGCTGATACGGGCTGTCGGGATCGCCCTGGAGCAGCCTGAGCTGGCGGTCGGCGCCGGCCATGGGGCCGACGATCAGCAGCGGCGTCCGGTCCGTCGCCGGGCGCGGCCACCAGCTGGGCAGGAAATGGGCCGCCAGCCCCGGGTCGTGCGGCAGCCTCCAGACCATGCGAAAACCGACCAGCAGGGCCAGGCTGACCAGCCAGGCCAGGGGCAGGATCGAGCGCGGCAGCTGCACGCCGCGGTCGAGGAAGAAGATCAAACCGAGAAACAGGCCGGTGGTGACGGTGACGTTGCGGACCAGACCCACCACCTCGCGCAGGGAGGCGAAGCGCCAGGCGGAACGTTCCGACTGGAAGACCAGTTCGACGCCGGCGCCGATCAGGGCAAAGAGGCCGGCCCAGCGGATGACGCGGAGCGCGTCCGGGTCGGTCATCCACCAGACCATGGACACGGGGCGGCGCAGCTCATAGGCTAGGACGAAGCCTAGGAACAGCAGGCCGACGTGCAGGCCGAATTTGGCCGCCCAGACCAGGGTCAGGTCAGCCCGCGCGGTTCTGGCGACGCCCGTCATAAATCCCTCTCGATGGCCGGACCATCAATCCTGCGGACGCCGGGTGGGAGCGTCCAGAATCCTGACTTGTGCGACAAGCCCCGCCCTGTGGCAGACTCCGAAGCATTTGGCAAATGCATACAATATTCAGGAGGTAAGCGACATCAATGCCCGGCATTGCGAAGACCTCGGCCCCGAAATCGTCTCCATGCAGAGGCGGCGTCCGGGCGATCCGAGACCATTTCGGAACGACTCCCATAACCTTGGGAGCAAGGCCCCTAGCTCGCGAACACGTCGGCCGCATGACGGTCGCGAGCCCGACCGGGTCGTTCGCCGGATCGGAGGCGGCCCGGGAAACGAAGACCCCGGTTGACCGGCGGCTCCCGGTGCTGGACAAGACGTTCTGGCGCGAGTGGAGGCCGCCTCGGTCGCGGGGGCGCCCCCGCCTCGCGCCTCGCCCTTCGTCCGCCCCCCCCCGGACCACCCTGGTTTTCGAGGTATCATCGCCCGTGACGCGCGCCCTTTCGTTTTTTTCGGCCCTGGCGGCCGTCCTGGTCGCCGGCTGCGGCGGTCCCCGCATGGACGTCGGCCAGATGACCGCCGCCCAACCCGTCGATCTGCAATCGGTGCAGACGGTCGCCGCGCCCCCGAGCGAATATCGCATCGGCGTCGGCGACAAGCTGGACGTGCGGGTGTTCCAGGTCGAGGACCTGTCGTTCGAGGAGCTGGTGGTCGACACCTCGGGCAATATCAACATGCCGCTGATCGGGGCGGTGCGCGGCGCGGGCCGGACGGCCGGCGAGATGTCGTCCGACATCGCCGCGCGGCTGGCGGCGCGGTATCTGCGCGATCCCCAGGTGACGGTCACCGTCAAGGAGGCCGCCAGCCAGAAGATCACCGTCGACGGGGCGGTGACCAAGCCCGGCGTCTATGAGATGCGCGGCTCCACCTCCCTGCTTCAGGCCGTGGCCATGGCCGAAGGCCCCACGCGGATCGCCGACCTGACCAAGGTGGCGGTGTTCCGCACCATCGACGGTCAGCGGTCGGTGGCCCTGTTCGACCTGGCGGCGATCCGCCAGGGCCGGGCCCCCGATCCCGAGGTGCTGGGCGACGACGTCGTGGTGGTCGACACCTCGCGGCTCAATTCGGCCCTGCGCGAAGTCCTGGGCGCCGTACCGGCCCTGGCGATCTTCCGGCCGTTCTAGGGCCTGGCCGGTTGAGTCGGAATCGTTTCGCGACGGCGGCGACACCGTCGAACAGACTCCGGGTCCCGCCCGGACGGATCGTCCGGGTTTCCGGGGCGGTCGCGTCCAGGCGAATTCGCTCCGGGGACGTCGCGGTTGCACCAAGGGTGACGAGGCCGCCAGGGTCCGGGACGGGTTCCATGCGCCCCCGGAGGCCGAAGGGCGGGGCCAGATTTCATGTGCGATGAGACGGGCTATGGGATATCAGCCCCTAGGGTTTTCAGGCGACCGCGGTCGCGAACGGTGTGACGGACAACCATGATGCTGGGCGACAATCACTTGGCGGATGAACAAGGTCGCCGGTCACGGGCCCGGCCCGCCGATCCCGGCGAGGTCTCGTTCGCCTATCCCCAGCAAGGCTGGTCCGAGCCGGGCGACGACCAGCCCACGATCGATCTGGCCTCTTACTGGCGGCTCGCGCTCAAATATCGCCTCCTGATCGCCGGCTGTTTCCTCGCCGCCCTCGTCATCGGCGCCACGCTGACCCTGCTGATGACGCCGATCTACACGGCCGAGGCGACCTTGCAGATCGATCGCGAGGCCGCGCGGGTTTTCAACGCCGAAGAGGTCGCGCCGACCGAGAACTTGATGCAGGGCGAGGAGTTCTTCCAGACCCAGTACGGCCTGCTGCGCAGCCGGTCGCTGGCGGAGCGGGTCATCGAGAGCCTGGGCTTGGCGAGCTCCAACGCGGCGCTCGAAGCCATGGGGGTCGAGCCGCCCGAGGCCGGCGGAACCGCCGCCGCCCAGGCCGCGCGCCGCCGGGCCGCGGCCCTCAAGGCGCTTCAGGAGAATCTCGGCGTCTCCCCCGTCCGCGGCTCGCGTCTGGTCGCGGTCGGCTATGACAATCCGGACCCCGTGGTCGCCGCCCGCATCGCCAACGCCTTCGCCGAAAACTTCATCCAGGCCAATCTGGACCGGAAGTTTGAAAGCTCCTCCTACGCCCGGCAATTCCTGGAGGAACGGATCGCCCAGACCAAGGAACGGCTGGAATCGGCCGAGCGCCAGCTGGTCGCCTATGCCGCCAACCAGCAGATCATCAATCTGAGCGAACCCGGCGAGGGTGGGACCGACAACGGCTCGACCCGGTCGCTGACCTCCAGCAATCTGGTCGCGCTGAACGCGGCCCTGGCGCAGGCGCGCGCCGAGCGGGTGGCGGCGGAGGAGCGCTGGCGTTCGGCCCGCGGCTCGGCCCTGATGACCTTGCCCGAGGTGCTGCAGAATCCGTCGATCCAGCGGCTGACCGAACAGCGGGCGCTGCTGGACGCGGAGTACCAGCAGAAACTCAGCGTCTATCAGCCGGACTATCCCGAAATGGTGCGGCTGAAGGCCCAGATCGAAGAGGCGGAGGGCCAGATCCAGACCATCGCCGACAATATCCGCAGCTCGATCCGCAGCCAGTACGAGATCGCCGCCAACCAGGAGCGATCGCTGCAGGCCCAGGTCACCCGCCTGACCGGCGACGTCCTCGACCTGCGCGACCGCTCGATCCAGTACAATATACTGCAACGCGAACTGGACACGACCCGCACCCTCTACGAGGGGCTGCTGCAGCGCTACAAGGAGGTGGGCGTCACCGGCGGAGTGACGACGAACAACATCTCGATCGTGGACCGCGCCACTCCTCCGCGGGAGCCGTCCAAGCCCAAGATGCTGTTGAACATGGCGCTCGCCGCCCTGCTGGGGCTTGGGTTCGGCGTCGTGGCCGCCCTGGTGCTGGAGGCCCTGGACGAAACCCTGGCGACGCCGGACGATGTCGAGAACAAGCTGGGCGTGCCGGTGCTCGGCGTCATCCCGCTGCTGGAGAAGGGGCAGACGCCCGCGGCGGCCCTCGGCGACATTCGATCCGGGTTCTCGGAGGCCTACTATTCCCTTCGGACCGCGCTCCAATTCTCGACGCCGGACGGCGCGCCCAGCAGCATGCTGGTCTCCAGCGCGCGGCCGGCCGAGGGCAAGTCGACCACGGCCTATGCGGTGGCCCTGAACCTCGCACGGGTCGGCAAGCGGGTGCTGCTGGTCGACGGCGATCTGCGCAATCCCTCGATGCACCGCGTCCTCGGGGTCGAGAACGAGCGCGGCATGAGCAATCTGCTGTCCGGCTCGGCCGATCTCGCCTCGGTCGCCCAGCCTACACGGCAGGACAATCTGTTCTTCATCCCCTGCGGGCCCCTGCCGCCCAATCCGGCCGAGCTCTGGGGCGGGGAGCGACTGCGCCAATTCCTGGTCGAGGCGCGCCATGATTTCGATCACGTCGTCTTCGACGGTCCGCCGGTGTTGGGCTTCGCGGACGCGCCGTTGCTGGCGGCGGCGGTCAATGGCGTCCTCTTCGCGCTGGAATCGCGCGGCACCCGCCGGGGCCAGGCGCGGGGAGCGCTTCGTCGCATCCAGGTCGGCCGCGCGCATCTGCTCGGCGCGGTCCTGACGAAGTTCAACGCCAAGTCGTCATCCTACGGCGCCTACGACTACGCCTATGACTACCACTACGGCGCCGAGCCGGACAAGGAGGCCGGCAAGACGGGTCAGCGCAAGACGAGGCGGCGCGGTTGAGAGACAGGACGGACAGCTCCGCCGCCCCGCGCCGCCGGCGCGTCAGCGCCGGGGATGTCGTCTCCCATGGGTTGGTCGTCGGCGCGGTCGTGCTGGGCTGGCAGATCGCGCTTCAGCCCCTGATCCAGCGGGCGCCGGTCGAGGCCGCCATCCGTATCGCCCCCGGCTCGCCGCTGGTGCTGCGTCGGGCCGCGGAATCCGAACTGGCGGCGGGGCGGACCGACACCGCCGCGGCCCTCGGCCGGGAGGCCCTCCGGCGGTCGCCTTTCAACGTCCCGGCGCTTCGCGTCGTCGGGTTGACGGAAGCCCGGGCCGGGCGTGAGGAGGCGGCGGACGACATCCTGACCCTGGCCGGCAACTGGAGCCTGAGGGATGATCCCGCGCACGCCTGGCTGGTCGAGCGCCGCCT
>NZ_CALMZS010000129.1 GCF_937870815.1 uncultured Brevundimonas sp. | reverse complement strand
TGACCGCGGTGCGCCTGCTCGGCGAGAGCGAAACGACCATCGCCATCGTCACCGTGTTGATCACGCTGGTGGTGCTGATCTTCACCGACCTCGCGCCCAAGACCCTGGCGGCGCTGCACCCGGAACGCGTGGCGTTCCCGAGCGGCTACGTGCTCGCGCCGCTGCTGCGGCTGATCTATCCGCTGGTGTGGGCCGTCAACATGATCGCCAACGGCCTGCTGCGGCTCTTTGGCGTGTCGGTCAAGGGCAAACGCGCGGAGCAGGTCAGCACCGAGGAGCTCAAGGCCATCGTCATGGAGGCCGGCGCGCTGATCCCGGAGGCGCACCAGGACATGCTGCTCGCCATCCTCGACCTCGAAAATGTCGCGGTCGAGGACGTCATGGTCCCGCGCGGGCGCATCGAAGGCGTCGATCTCGACGCCGAATGGGGCGACGTCGTCGCACAACTGAGCAGCAGCCGGCACACGCGCCTGCCGGTGTACCGCGGGAGCCTCGATAACGTCAGCGGCATGATTCATCTGCGCCGGGTGCTGAACCTCATGCGCCAGGGGACACTCGACCAGACGTCGTTCAATCAGGCGCTGGTCGAGCCCTATTTCATCCCGCTCGGCACGTCGATCAACAAGCAGCTGCTGAAATTCAAGCAAGTCAACCGCCGCATCGGTCTGGTCGAGGACGAGTACGGCGACCTCCAGGGATTGGTCATCATGAACGACATCCTGGAGGAGATCGTCGGTGACTTCGGCGCACAGACCCTCGGCCGCGCCGAGGACATCCACCCGCAGGACGACGGCAGCTTTCTGGTACGCGGCACGACCGCGCTGCGCGACCTCAACCGGCGCCTGGATTGGGAGCTCCCGACCGACGAGTCGCGGACGCTAAACGGGCTCATCACCGAGTACCTGGAGGACATCCCCGAGCCGGGCACGAGCCTCATGCTGAATGGCTACTTGGTCGAAATCGTGCGCACGCGCGGCGCGGCGGTGGATGTGGCACGCATCAAACCGATTGCGACGTCAGAATCGCCGGCAGCGACACCCCCGTCCTAGACACACCCGGCCAGAGCCCCTCCGCCCCCAGGGCGTCCAGATCGTTGCGGCTCGCGCCCGGCACCCGCACCACGACGTCGAAACGCCGGTCACCCTCGAACAGCTGGCCGGCCTCGCGACCGCCCATGGCGGCGGCGACCGTATCGGCCACCTCCTCCACGGTCAGACCGAAGCGCGCGATGGCGGGTCGGTCGAAGGTCACATCCAGCGACGGCGCGCCGTCGGTCTGTTCGACCTTGACGTCGGCCGCGCCCGGCGTGGCGTTCAACTGCGCCGCGATCTGGTTGGCGGTGGCGGTCAGCTTGTCGAGATCGTCGCCATAGATCTTGATGGCCACGTCGCCACGCACGCCGGCGATCAGTTCGTTGAACCGAAGTTCGATCGGCTGGCTGAGCTCATAGCCTTGCCCCACCTGGGCGTTGGCCGCGGCCTCCACCCGTTCGATCACGTCTTCCTTGTTGTCGACGCCCTCCGGCCATTGATCCTGGGGCTTCAGGATGATGAAGCCGTCAGAGATGTTTGGCGGCATGGGATCGGTGGCGACCTCGGCGGTGCCGGTCTTGGAGAACATGACCTCGACCTCGGGCAAGGCGGATACCGCCCTCTCGACACCGAGCTGCATCCGGATGGACTGCTCAACCGCCGTCGAAGGCACGCGCTGGGAAGCCATCGCCAGATTGCGTTCATCAAGCGTCGGGATGAACTCCTGGCCGAGCATGGTGAAGATCACCCCCGCCACGGCGAACAGGGCCAGACCGCCGCCGACAAACGGCCAGGGGCGGGCCACGGCCCGGTGCAGCACGGGTTCGTATTTCGCCTTGATCCAGCGGATGACGAACACGTCCTTCTCGGAGACCTTGTTGCGCATCACCAGGGCGACCATGGCCGGAATGAAGGTGATGGACAGGATGAAGGCGGCGACCAGGGCGAGCATCAGGGTGATGGCCATGGGCGAGAAGGTCTTGCCCTCGACGCCCTGGAAGGTCAGCAGCGGCGCGAAGACCAGCAGGATGATGGCCTGGCCGTAGACCGTGGGCTTGATCATCTCCTGGGTGGCGATGGTGGTCTCCTCGAGCCGTTCACGCAGGCTGAGCAAACGGCCTTCGTGATGCTGGCGTTCGGATAGTCGTCTCAGGCAGTTCTCGATGATGATGACCGAGCCGTCGACGATGAGGCCGAAATCGAGCGCGCCGAGACTCATCAGGTTTCCCGACACCCCCAGGTAGTTCATGCCGATGGCGGTCATGAAGAACGAGATCGGGATGATCGCCACCGCGATCAGGGCGGCGCGGACATTGCCGAGCAGCAGGAACAGGGCGATGGCGACCAGGATGGCGCCCTCGATCAGGTTGCGCTGAACGGTGGCGATCGTGGCGTTGACGAGTTTGGACCGGTCCAGAACCGGGGTGACCTTGATCCCCGGCGGCAGGGATCGAACGGTCGCTTCCAGCTGTTCGCCGACCGAGCGCGCGACGGTGCGGCTGTTCTCCCCGATCAACATCAGGGTGGTGCCGATGACGACCTCGTGGCCGTTCATGGTCGCTCCGCCGGTCCGCAGATCGCCGCCGAGACGCACCGTGGCGATATCGCGCACGGCGACGGGAACGCCGCCGCGCGTGGCGACGATGGCCTCCTCGATCTGGCTGAGGCTGCGGATGCGCGCGTCGGCGCGCACCAGATAGGCTTCTCCCCCGCGTTCGACGAAATTGGCGCCAACCGAAAGGTTCGCGGCTTCCAGCCCCTCCGCCAGTTCGCTGTAGGACACGCCGTACTGGGCCAGGCGCGTAGGGTCCGGTTCGACCACATACTGTTTCTCGAAGCCGCCGATGGTGTCGACGCCGGCGACGCCGTTCACCGTCCGCAACTGCGGCGCGATAATCCAGTCCTGCACGGTCCTCAGATAGGCCGCGCGGGAGACGTCGTCAGTCAGCCGGTCGCCCTCGGGCGTCAGGAACGACCCATCGGATTGCCAACCCGGCTGACCGTTGCGCACAGTCGCGCCGCGACCGCCCGGGTTCTCATAGTCGATGGCGTACATAAAGACTTCGCCCAGACCCGTGGTCACGGGTCCGATCTGGGGCTGGACTCCGGCCGGCAAGCTTTCCTGGGCCTGGACGAGGCGTTCGCTGACCTGCTGGCGCGCGAAATACAGGTCGACATTCTCGTCGAAGATCACGGTGACCTGGGAGAAGCCGTTGCGCGACAGGGATCGGGTCGATTGCAGGCCGGGAATACCGGCCATGGCGGTCTCGACCGGGAAGGTGACGCGTTTCTCGATCTCGACGGGCGAGAGCGAGGCGTCGGAGGTGTTGATCTGCACCTGGTTGTTGGTGATGTCGGGCACGGCGTCGATCGGCAGTTGGGTCAACTGCCAGGCGCCGTAGGTGGAGACGACCAGCACGAGGGCGATGATGATCCATCGCGCCCGTACCGACAGGGCCATGAGGTTGGCGATCATGATCTAGTGCTCCACTTCGCCGGCGCCCAGCGCGGCCTTCAGCAGGAAGGCGTTGCGGGTCGCCACCGTCTGACCGGCCCGGAGCCCGGATGTGATCTGGGCCCGTCCGGCGCTGCGCTGGCCGACAATGACCGGCACGGCCGTAAAGCCGGAGGCGGACCGCACGAACACCACCTCCTGGCCCTCGACGGTCTGGATGGCTTCCTCGGGCACCGAGACGCCGTCGGTCGTCCGGGCGTCGCGTGTGAAGATTCTTACGGCGATCGCCTGACCGGGACGCAAGCCCCCGACCCCGGACACATTGAGCAGAACGGTGGCGGCGCGGCTTTGCGCATCCACGCCCGGCGTGATCGATCGCACCGTGGCCTGTACCTCCCCTTCGGGCAGGGTGATGGAGGCCCGGTCACCCGGCGCAATGCGGTTGGCGTCATCGGCGGAGACCGCTGCCTGGATCTGGATCTCGCTGGAGTTGGCCACGCGGAACAGTTCGGTGCCGGCGCTCACGAAGGCGCCCAAGGTCGCGTTGGAGACGGTCACCCGGCCACTGATCGGGCTGACGACGCCCGTACTGCGGCCGTCGCCGGAGACCCGCGCGGCGGCGGCGGCGGATGAGGTGCGCCGCGCCTCCGCCTCGGCTTCCGCCAGGACGGTCTGGGCCGCTTCCAGATCCTGCCGGGCGGTAATCTGGGCGTCGAACAGGCGCTGCTCACGGGCCAGAGCCTGCCGGGCCGCGGTCAGCCGGGCCTGGGCCGTCGCCCGTTCCGCGGCGATCGCGGAGGCTTCACGGCTCTCGATAAGCGCGACGGTCTGGCCCGCGCGGACACTGTCGCCGAGGCGAAGCGAGACGCCGGTGATCACCCCGTCGGCGCGGGCCGCCAGAACGGCCTCGCCCCTGGGCGTTCCCACGACGGTGCCTTGGGCCACGATCTCGGCGCTGAGCGAACCGCTGCCGACGGGCGCCAGGACGATGCCGGCCGCCTGGATGCGGGCGGCGTTCATTTCCAGAGCCTCGCCGGCGCCATGGCTTTCTTCCGCCCCGGCGGTGGCTTCCGGTGCGGCATCCGCACCGCGGGTCATGCTCCAGACCGCGTAACCGCCGCCCAGAACCAGGATCGTCGCGGCCGCTCCCGCCAGGAGGCGTTGTTTGTTGGTCAGTCTCTTCATCGGGCGGATCCTTCGGTTTCGGAGGCGCGGGTCAGGGCGGCGACGGCTTGCGCCCGCTCCAGCTCGGCGGTGATCATGGCGGCCTGAACGGTGTTGAGCGCCTGTTCGGCGTCCAGCACGTCCAGCAGGGTGAAGCGGCCGGCCGAGAAGCCTTCGCGAGCGATGCGTACGGCTTCGATCGCCTCGGGTTCGGCCTGGTTTTCAAGGAAGGCGAGTTGCGCCTCAGCCGTGCGAAGCGCGGCCTGGGCGTCACGCGTCCGCCGGATGGCGGCGGCGAGGGCGGCGTTGCGGCGGGCTTCGGCCCCGGTCCGCTCGGCGTTGGCCGCGGCAATATTGCCCTGGTTGCGGTCGAACAGACCCAACGGCATCGACGCGCCGAATACCAGGGCGGTATCGTCCGTTCCGCGGAACTGGCGGGCGCCGACGCTCACCGTCACATCCGGCCGCGACAGGGTGCGTTCGCGATCAATGACGGCGATCGAGGTGGCGACCTCCGCCTCGGCGAGGCGTACGTCGAGCGCGTCGACCGGATCGATAACGGCGGCCGAGGCCGACGCCGTTTCCGGACCCGTCGGATCGGGCAGATCCTCGCTCCCGCCCCAGAGCGCGGCGAGCGCCCGCCGGGCTTGCGCATATTCGGCTTCGGCGGCCCGGACCCGGCCCACGGCTTCAAGAGCCGCGGTGCGCGCCCGCAGGGCACGAAGCGGCGGCTCGCGGCCAGCGTCGACCAGTTCAGTGGCGATGGTCTGCAGATTGTCGGCCCGCACGAACTGGTCACGGGCGAGTTCGACCCGTCGACTGTCGGCCCAGGCTTCAGCATAGGCGTCACGCACCTGTTGCTGCAGATCGGCGCGAGCGACCCCGAGACGCAGGCGCGCGACGTCCACCTCGGCCCGGGCGGCACGCTCGCGCGCGGGCCGCTTTCCGCCGAGTTCAAATCTCTGTCCGACGCTCAGCGTGCTCTCGGCTTCGTTCAATCCGGAAAGCGCGCCGGTGCCGGAAAAATTCTCGACGGAGAGGTCAAGCTCCGGGTTCGGCCTGAAACCGGCCTGCCGGGCTCGACCGAGGGCGACGGCAACGTCGGCTTCAGCGGCCGCCAGAGTGGGCGAAGAGGCCGCGGTGCGCGCCAGCGCTTCGGCCAGGGTGACGGGTTCGGCAAGGGCTGACCCTGGAGCCAGTATGGCCAGGGTCGCCGCGAATGTGATCGCGACTCCGCCGGCCGCGGTGCGCGGCAGACGGCAATTTGTGGATAGCATGGTCCTGTTTCCCGGATGGTTGACGTGGAAGGCGCGCGTGAGCGCGCGAACCCGTCAGCCCCTGGGAGGGCGGTCCGGTCCGGTGGGTTTGCGAGACGCGAGCCGATCAGTCGATGGCAACACGGGGTCGCGACCGTCCGTCGTCGGGGTCAGGGCTTCAGGTGTATGGCTGGTCGCCGCAGAACTGTGATGGCAGTGGCCATGCGCGCAGATCGCGTGCTGGTCGGGTCGGTCGTTGTCGTCCGAATCAGGATCGACCGAAGAGTCGGCGAGCCGTTCCGAAGCGTGGGCGGTCGCCGCCTCGGGGGCGCAGGTGGCGGCCTCAGCAGCGGAGATCAGGACAAACAGGGCCAGGAACGACGCAAGCAGCGCCGTCATCCAACCGCGCCTGGCCGAGGACAATCCCATGGCGCTCCATAACACGGTGCGCAGCGACATCAATCTTCCAATCGTCGCACCGACGCTCATGCCGCGACCGCCTGCGGACGATCCGCGCACTGGTAGAGAACGAACCGCTCAAGGTGTGGAGCGGCCCGCCGGGTGACGGCCGAATGCGCCGGGGCCGGCTCTCCGCCTGCAAGGTGATCAAAGCCCTTCACGACCACACGACGTCGCTTTGAGCGCGACAGACCTTCCGCCAAATGCTAATGCGAGCCATTCCTAACTGGTCATACCCATGCAACCCCTGTTCCGTCTGCTCGCCCTGCTATTCGCGCTGGCGCTGACCTCACCCGCTCTCGCTCAGCTCCCCACCGCCTCGGAGGCCCAGGTCGCCTGGCGGCTGCTCGACTACGTCTCGGTCGACTACGCCGGCGCTGTGGCGAACGGCCAGGTGACCAATCCGGCTGAATACGGCGAGATGGTCGAGTTTGGCAGCCAGATCCGGACGCGTCTTGACGCTTTGCCGCCCCATCCGGCCAAGGCCGGCCTGGTGCGCGACGCGGTCGCCCTGCAGGCGGCGATCCGCGACAAGGCCGACCCGCAGGTCGTGGGAGATCAGGCCAGAACCCTGGCCGGCGCCGTCTTGACGGCCTATCCGAGCCCGCTGGCACCCTCATTTCCGCCCGATCTGACGAAGGGCGCGACGCTCTATGCCGAACAGTGCGCAGTCTGTCATGGCGCGACCGGCCGCGCCGACGGCGCGGGCGCGGAAGGACTCGATCCGCCTCCGATCGCCTTCGCCGACGTGGAACGCGCCCGCCAACGCAGCGTGTTCGGTCTCTACCAGGTGATCGACCAGGGGCTAGACGGGACGGCGATGGCCAGCTTCGCCCATTTGCCGGCAGAGGATCGTTGGGCCCTGGCCTTCTATGTCAGCCGCTTCGCCTTCACTGACGCCGAAGCCGCCGAAGGCGAGCGCCTCTGGAAGGCCGACCCGGCGCTCCGCGTCGCCTACCCCGATCTGGCCGCCGTCGCCACGGCCACGCCGGCGGATCTGGCGAGCCGGATCGGCGAGACCAAGGCACGTGCGGTGACGGCCTATCTTCGCCGTCACCCCGAGGCGACGGCGCGTCCCGAGGGGGCGACCCTGACCCTGGCGCGAACGCGCCTCGCGGAAAGCGAGGCGGCCTATCATCGCGGCGACCGCAAGGCCGCCACGGACCTGGCGCTGTCGGCCTATCTCGACGGCTTCGAACCGGTGGAGCCCGCGCTCGGCGCCCGTGACGGGGCGCTGCTGCGCCGGATCGAGACGGCCATGACCGCGTTGCGCGCCTCGATCAGCAAGGGCGCGCCCGCCGAAGAAGTCGCGGAGAGGGTCGCCCGTCTGAACGCCCTGTTTGACGCGGCCGAGCGGGCGCTCGCGCCTCAGGAAGCGAACAATCTCGCCAGCTTCCTCGGTGCCTTGACCATTCTGCTGCGTGAGGGACTGGAAGCTCTGCTCATCGTGGTGGCGATGATCGCCTTCCTCAGGAAGGCCGATCGGCCCGAGGTGCTGCCCTACGTCCACGGCGGCTGGGTGGCCGCGCTGGTCGCCGGCGGCGCGACCTGGGCGGCCGCGACCTTCTTCATCTCCGTCAGCGGCGCCAGCCGGGAGCTCACCGAAGGGTTCGGCTCACTTCTGGCCGCTGTCGTGCTCGTCTCTGTCGGTATCTGGATGCACGGCAAGTCGCATGCCGACGCCTGGCAGACCTATATCCGCGACAAGCTGTCCAGGGCCCTCTCGAGGCGGTCGGCCTGGTTCCTGTTCCTGCTCGCCTTCGTCGTGGTCTACCGGGAGGTGTTCGAGACCATCCTGTTCTATGCGGCGATCTGGAGCCAGGGGGGCCATGTCGGCATGCTCGCCGGTGCCCTGACCGCCGTGGCGATCCTGGCGGTGATCGCCTGGGCGCTACTGGCCTACAGCAAACGCCTGCCCATCGGCCGGTTTTTCTCGTGGAGCTCGATCCTCATGGCCGTCCTGTCGGTCGTTCTCATCGGCAAGGGAGTGGCGGCGCTGCAGGAGGCGGGCTGGCTCGATATCCACCCGCTCGCCTGGATCCCGCGGATCGAGATCCTCGGCCTCTATCCGACGGTCGAGGGCTTGGCCGTTCAGCTTCTGACCATCGCCGTCCTTGTGATCGGCTTCGCCCGGACGTCGTCACCCAGGACGGCTCGACCGCCCCACTGAAGGCGGCCCCTTGTTTACGGTCCTCAGGCTAAGGCCTGAGCGCCAGACCGTTGCGCGCCACGGTCCTGCAAGTCGTCATTTTTGGCGATTAGAGCAGAAAAACATCATATAAGTCGTCATAATAGGCGAATTAGATCGTGCGATTTGGATTTTCACAAGTCGCCAATATTGACGAATTAACTTGGTATCGATATCTTACTCGCCGAAAGTGGCGAATTATGAAGATATCGAGCCTGACCACTGATGACGCAGCCCTCGCGGAGCTTGGCCGCAGGATCGCTGAAGCGCGACTCGCGCGACAGATGACCCAGGCCCAGTTCGCTCAAGCCGCAGGAGTGTCCAAGCGAACGGTCGAGCGCCTCGAGGGCGGGGCCTCGACCCAGTCCGCCAATCTGGTGCGCTGCCTTCGGGCCCTGGACAAGCTGGACGGTCTCGACCGGCTCCTGCCTCAGAGCCCGCCCAATCCTATCGATCTGCTGGAACGTCACGGCAAGACCCGACAGCGCGCCCGGCCGGACCCCGACGAAGGCGCTGGAGCCGGGAGGCCCTGGGCCTGGGGCGACGAACAATGACGACCATCGCCGAGGTCCGTCTGTGGGGAAGACGCATCGGCGCCGTGTCCCTGGAAGACGGCGCCGACGTCGCCGCCTTCGCCTATGCGCCCGCCTTCATCACCAGTGGCATCCAGCCGGCGCCGCTGATGATGCCCCTGGGCCCCGAGATCCATAGCTTCCCGGACCTCAACCCGCGCAGCTTCCACGGCCTGCCGGGGATGCTGGCCGACGCCCTGCCCGACAAGTACGGCAACACGCTGATCGACGCCTGGCTCGCGACCCAGGGCCGGACGCCCGAGAGCTTTAACGCGGTCGAACGGCTTTGCTACACCGGCGAGCGCGGCATGGGCGCCCTGGAGTTCGCCCCGGCCAAGGGCCCGCGCCGCAAGGCTGCGACCCGGATCAAGCTCGACGCCCTGGTCGAGCTGGCGTCGGAAGTCCTGACCCATCGCAACGACCTGCGCTCCTCATTCGCCGATGAGACCAAGGCCGAGGCTCTGCGCGACATCCTGCGGGTCGGCACCTCAGCCGGCGGCGCCCGCGCCAAGGCGGTCATCGCCTGGAACGCCGAAACCAATGAAGTCCGCTCAGGCCAGGTCGAGGCCGGCGACGGCTTCGACTACTGGCTGCTGAAATTCGATGGCGTGAGGGGCAACAAGGACAAGGAGTTGACCGATCCGCAAGGCTATGGGGCGGTCGAATACGCCTATTCCCGGATGGCCGCCGCAGCCGGGGTCCAGGTGGCCGAATGCCGTCTGCTCGAAGAAGGCGGCCGGCGGCATTTCATGACCAGGCGGTTCGACCGCCTTCCCGGCGGCGGAAAGCTGCACATGCAGTCCCTCGCCGCCCTCGCCCACTTCGATTTCAACGACCAGAACGCCTATTCGTACGAACAGGCGCTGTTCGTCATGCGTCGTCTCGGGCTGCCGATGGAGGCGCTCGAAGAGCAGTTTCGGCGCATGGCCTTCAACATCGTCGCCCGCAACCAGGACGATCACGTCAAGAACATCGCCTTCCTGATGGACAGGGCCGGCACCTGGAGCCTGTCGCCGGCCTTCGACATCACCTGGAGCTACAATCCGGCGGGCGATTGGACGGCGCGCCACCAGATGTCGATGAACGGCAAACGCGACGGCTTCACCCTGGACGACTTCGACGCCAGCGCCCGCGTCGCGTCGATCAACGCCCGCCGGGCGCGCGCGATCGTACAGAAAGTTCGCGACGCCGTGGCTCGCTGGCCCGAATTCGCCGACGCCGCCCGGGTCGGCGAGGACTGGCGCAAATCCATAGATCCCTCACTCCGGACGGACCTCTAGACCCGCGGCGCCCTGCGCGGCGGTGGCGACGAGCGGAAGATCGGGGCCCCTGGATTGGCCCCCCGGGCGCCGGGCCAGGCCGCGTCAACTTGGCCGTTGCCACGCCCGGCGACGCGCTTTATGGCCCGAAGCAGGAGCCCCCATTGTCCCGATTGTTTCGCACCCTTTGCGTGAGCTTTTGCGCCGCCTTGTTGGCGGTGACGAGCCTCTATGGGGCGTCACAGACCGGGCATCGGATCGCCCATACGTTCGACTGGCCGCCGATCGCCTCCCCCGGCAGCGCGTTCGATGCAGACCACGACCCGCTTCACGTCCATGTCGCGCCCAAGCCTGCGACCGAGACTGACGCAGCCGGCGGCGAAGAACCGGATACCGGCGAGACCCGACCCACGGGTCATCACCACGCCGCGACCGGCGACAGCCCGAACGCCGTCCCGGAAGCCGGCCACGGTGTGAAGGCGATCCTTCGATCGACCACAGGTCAGCATTGGTCCGCCGGCGATCCGTCGCGGCCGAACCACGACGGCGACGGCCCCGAATATCCTCCGAAACGGATGCGCACGGTCATCTGAACCTGCGCAGCCTTTCGGCTGCGCGCGCAATCTGTTTCCCGGAGATATCCTTGAAAACCCCGAATGCCGGCGCTGCCGGATCGTGGGCGCGCATGGCGGCCGTTTCGGCGCTTGCGCTCTCGCTGGCGGCCCTGCCGTCTCATACCGCCCTGGCGCAGCAGCCGCCCCTCACTGCCGTGGACGCGCCGGCCCTGTCGTTGCTCGACGCCCTCGCGCGGGCCGCCGACGTCGACCCGGCGCTCGCCGGGGGTGAAGCCCGCGCCCGCGCCGGCGATGCCGCCGTGCGTCAGGCCGATGTCCGCCCCAACCCGAGCCTTGGTCTGATGGTCGAAAACCTGCCCACACTGGGCGGGGGCAATATCATCGACCGAACCGAAACGACCCTGTCCTACGAGCAGCGTTTCGAGCGAGGCGGCGACCGACCGGCGAGGGTGGCCCTGGCGCGCGGTGAAGCCGCCGTGGTCCAGGCCGAAGCCGCCGTGCGGAGGCTGGACCGGCTGGAGCAGGTGCAGCGCGCCTGGGTCGACGCTCTGGCCGCCGGAGCCGAACTGGAGATCGCTCGCGAGCGACTGGCGTTGGCGGAACGCTTTCAGGCGGAAGTGCAGCGCCGCGTGAACATGGCCCGCGACCCCCTGTTCGCGGGCGCTCGCGCCGAGGCCGAGCTGGCGCAGGCCCAGATCGATTTTGATCAGGCCGGGATTGAGGCCCGGCTGGCCCGCGCCACGCTCGGACGCTTCTGGATCGGCACCTCGACCTTCTCGCTTGATCCTGCCGATTTCGAAGACACCAGCGCCGCGCGCAAGGCGGCCGGCCCCGCCTCCGAGATCGATCTCGCGGTTCTGTCGGCGCAGCGCGATGTCGCCCTGGCCCGGGTTCGGGTGGAACAGGCTCGTGCCATGCCGGACGCCACCGTCAGTGTGGGCGTCCGGCATTTCTGGGAGGGCCAGGACCTCGGCCTGGTGGTCGGCGGCTCCATTCCGCTCGGTCGTTTTGACCGCAATGAGGGGGCCATCGAACGGGCCAGGTTCGAGGGGGTCGCGGCCGAGGCCGACATGGCCGCGCTTCGGCTGGACCGGGAACGCGAGATCGCGCGGCTTCAGGTGCTGCTCGCCTCACGGGCGATGGAAGCACAGCGGATCGCCGAGGAGACCCTGCCCCAGGCCGAGCGCGCCGTCGTTCTCGTTCGCGAAGGTTTCGCGCGCGGCGGCTTCACCTACAACGACGTGATCTCCGCCCAGACGGCGCTGCTCGCGACCCGGGCCCGGCGTGTCGCCGTTCTCAAACAGTTTCACATTGATCGCGCCCGCCTTGACCGGCTGACCGGCGCGCATGCCCCCCTGCTGGGCCTGGAGATCCGTTCATGACCCCTCACACCCCATCGCGGCGGATCATCGCCGCCGCCCTGTTTGCCGTTGCCGTCGTCGTCTCCGCCTGCGGTCCCGGCGGTTCAGCGGAAAAAGCCGAAGGCGAGGTCGCAGCGGGCGACTATGAGCGTGGCCCCCATCGCGGACGGATGCTGCGAGACGGTGATTTCGCACTGGAGGTCACCATCTATGAGGATGGTCCGGAGCCACTGTTCCGGCTCTATCCCTATCTCAAGGACAAGCCCCTCGATCCGCGCCAGGTCCAGGCCAGCATCACCCTGGGTCGACTGGGTCCCAAGACCGACCGGTTCGTCTTCACCGCCGAGAACGACTACCTCGCGGCCCCGGGCGTGGTCTTCGAGCCCCACTCCTTCGACGTGACAGTCGCCGCCGCCCATGCCGGACGCCAGCACCGCTGGAGCTATGAGTCCTATGAAGGGCGCACCACCATCACCGCCGATGCCGCCCGGGCGGGCGGCGTAACCACCCAGAGAGCCGGCGGAGCAGTCCTGGGCGAGAGCCTGCCGCTTAGCGGCCGGGTCGAGATCACGCCGGAGGGCCAGAGTGAGGTCCATGCCCGCTATCCCGGTCGCGTCATGGCCATGTCGGTCCAGCTCGGCGATCGCGTCCGGCGTGGACAGGTCCTCGCCCGGGTCGAATCCAGCGAAAGCCTGCAGACCTATTCCGTCACGGCCCCGATTTCGGGGATGATCACGGCCAAGAATGCCAACCCCGGAGCCATTACCGGCAATGGCGAGCCGATGCTGACCATCGGCGATCCGACCCGTCTGCACGCCGAGTTCTTCCTCTATCCGCGCGACGCAGAGCGCGTCCGGGTCGGGCAACGCGTGGAGGTCACAAGCCTGGCCGGGGATCACCGCGCGCTTGGCGTCATCGAGGCCGTGCTGCCGTCCAGTGACCCCATGAGCCAGACACTGGTCGCCCACGTCGCGCTCCCCTACCAGGGCGGCGTCTGGCGGCCGGGTCTGGGGGTCAGCGGCACGGTCCAGGTCGGTCAGGGCGAGGTGCCGCTGGCGGTCCAGACCAAGGCCATCCAGCCGTTCCGGGATTTCCAGGTCGTCTACGCCAGGGTCGGCAACACCTATGAGGTGCGGATGCTCGAACTGGGGCGTCGAACCGACGAATGGACCGAGGTCCTCGGCGGGCTTGAACCCGGAACCGAATACGTCGTCGACGGTGCCTTCCTCATTCGCGCGGACATCGACAAGTCCGGCGCGAGCCATGACCACTAGGGGGCGCGACCATCATGCTTGAACGCATCATCGCGCTGTCGATCCGGTTCCGCTGGGTCGTCATGGCGCTCGTCCTTCTGGCCTGCGCGGTCGGGGTCTGGAGCTTCCAGCGCCTGCCCATCGACGCCACGCCCGACATCACCAACGTCCAGATCCAGATCAACACCGAGGCTCCCGGCTATTCGCCCCTGGAGGCCGAGCAACGCATCACCTTCCCTGTCGAGACGGCGGTGGCGGGCGTGCCCGGCCTGCAATATACGCGCTCGGTCTCACGCTACGGGTTGAGCCAGGTCACCGTCATCTTCGACGACGGCACCGACATCTATTTCGCGCGCCAACTGGTCAACGAGCGGCTGCAGAACGCGCTCAGCCAGCTTCCCCCCGGCGTCACGCCCGAACTCGGCCCGATCGCCACAGGCCTGGGCGAGATCTTCATGTATACGATCGACGCCGCGCCGGACGCCCGTCGTCCGGACGGCCAGCCCTATACGACCGAGGATTTGAGAACCCTGCAGGACTGGGTGATCCGGCCCCAGTTGCGCAACACCAAGGGCGTCACCGAGGTCAATACGATCGGCGGTTACGAGCGCCAGTATCATGTGACGCCCCAGCCCGAACGACTGTCGGCCTATGGCGTGACCATGGCCGAAGTCGTCGATGCGCTGAACAACAACAACGCCAATGTCGGGGCCGGCTATGTCGAGCGCTACGGTGAGCAGTATCTGATCCGCGTGCCGGGCCAGGCTTCGACGACCGAGGATCTCGGCAGCGTCGTCATCGCCACCCGGGGCGGTGTTCCGATCCGGATCGCCGATGTCGCGGACGTGGGCATGGGCGAAGAGTTGCGCACCGGAGCCGCGACCGAAGACGGCAAGGAGACCGTGCTCGCCACGGTCTTGATGCTGGCGGGCGAAAACAGCCGCGTGGTGGCCCGGGCCGCCGCCGTCAGTCTGGAACAGGCGGCGCGCGCGCTACCCGACGGGGTGACCGCATCGCCGGTCTATGACCGGACGGACCTGGTCGATCGCGCCATCCACACAGTCGAGAAAAACTTGCTGGAAGGTGCCCTGCTGGTCGTCGTCGTCCTGTTCCTGTTGCTCGGAAACATCCGCGCCGCCCTGATCACGGCGGCGGTCATCCCGATCACCATGCTGATGACCATCACCGGCATGGTGCGGACGGGGACCTCGGGCAATCTGATGAGCCTCGGCGCGCTCGACTTCGGCCTGATCGTCGACGGCGCCGTCATCATCGTGGAAAACTGCTTGCGCCGCTTCGGGGAGG
Organism: uncultured Brevundimonas sp.; assembly: GCF_937870815.1. GTDB lineage: Bacteria > Pseudomonadota > Alphaproteobacteria > Caulobacterales > Caulobacteraceae > Brevundimonas. The sequence continues at coordinate 16,505 of NZ_CALMZS010000129.1, read as the reverse complement.
CCCAGCACCGACTGGGCCGTATCCTGACCCGGGAAGAACGATTTGATCTGGCGGCCTCGGCTTCCAGCGAGGTCATCCGGCCGTCGCTGTTCGGGATCCTGATCATCACCCTCGTCTATGTGCCGATTTTCGGCCTGACCGGGGTTGAAGGAAAGATGTTCCACCCGATGGCGATCACCGTCGTCATCGCCCTGACCGCCGCCCTCGTCCTGTCGCTGTCCTTTGTGCCTGCCGCGGTCGCGATGTTCGTCACCGGCAAGGTGGAGGAAAAGGACAGCTTCGTGATGCGCTGGGCCCGGGTCGGCTATCAGCCGGCGCTGGACTTCGCGCTGAAGACCCGGGGTTTGATGATCGGCATCGCCGTGGCGCTTGTCCTTCTGGCGGGCTTCGGCGCGTCGCGAATGGGTTCGGAGTTCGTGCCCAATCTCGACGAGGGTGACATCGCCATGCACGCCCTGCGCATTCCCGGCACCAGCCTGAGCCAGGCCATCCAGATGCAGACCGCGCTGGAGGCCCGCATCGCCGCCTTCCCGGAGGTCGAGCGGGTCGTGGCCAAGATCGGCACTGCCGAAGTCGCCACTGACCCGGTGCCGCCTTCGGTCGCCGACACTTTCATCATGCTGAAGGACCGCTCCGACTGGCCCGATCCCAGAAAGCCGCGCGGTCAGCTTGTCGAGGAGATGGAAGCCGCCGTGAACGAAATCCCCGGCAGCAAATACGAGTTCACCCAGCCGATCCAGATGCGGTTCAACGAACTGCTTTCGGGCGTGCGCGCCGATGTCGCCATCAAGGTGTTCGGCGACGATCTGAACGAACTGCTCAGGCTCGGCGCCGAGATCGAAGGCATCGTCGCCGGCGTGGATGGCGCGGCCGATCCCCAGACCGAACAGGTCACGGGTCTGCCGGTGCTCCAGATCACACCCAACCGGGCTGCCATGGCGCGACTGGGTTTGAGCGTCAACGACGTCCAGTCGGTCATCTCCACCTCGATGGGCGGCACCACGGCGGGGCAGATTTTCGAGGGCGACCGGCGTTTCGACGTCGTCGTTCGCCTGCCCGAAGCGCTGCGATCCAACACCGATGCGATCGGTCGCCTGCAGATACCCCTGCCGGCGGGCGAGGGACAGGCGCGTCAATTTGTGCCCCTGGCCGAGGTGGCGACGATCGAGCTTGCGGTCGGTCCCAACCAGATCAGTCGCGAGAACGGCAAGCGACGGATCGTGGTCACCTCCAACGTGCGCGATCGCGACCTGGGCTCATTCATCGGGGAAGTGCAGGAGCGGGTCGAGACCGAGGTGACGATCCCCGCCGGCTACTGGGTCACCTATGGCGGTACGTTCGAACAGCTCATCTCGGCGGCGAAACGGCTTCAGGTCGTGGTGCCGGCTGTGCTGCTGCTGATCTTTGGCCTGCTGTTCGTCCTGTTCCGCTCGTGGAAGGACTCGGCCATCGTCTTCTCCGGCGTGCCCCTGGCGCTCACCGGCGGGGTGGCCGCCCTGATGATGCGTGATCTGCCGCTGTCGATCTCGGCGGGCGTCGGCTTCATCGCCCTGTCCGGGGTCGCTGTGCTCAACGGCGTGGTCATGGTCAGCTTCATCCGGGGCCTGATCGAAGAGGGCAAGCCGATCCCCACGGCTATCCGCGAAGGCGCACTGACCCGTCTGCGGCCTGTGCTGATGACCGCCCTGGTCGCCAGCCTGGGCTTCGTGCCCATGGCGCTCAACGTCGGGACCGGGGCCGAGGTCCAGCGTCCGCTGGCCACGGTGGTCATCGGCGGGATCATCTCGTCGACCCTGCTGACCCTGCTCGTGCTCCCGGCGCTCTACAGCCTCGTCCACGGCCGCGACCGGACCGAGGATCGTCCCCGTCCCGCCTGGCTCGACCACCTGCCGTTCCGCGTCAAGCGGAGGCGGTTCTGACCGTCCGCCGCTCCACACCCTCCCCCAACTCCGGAAAGGTTCTCATGACAGTTGCCTATCGCCGGGATCCCTGGTCCTGGCTCAAATCACCCGCAATGGCGCTGGCCGCCATCCTGCTCTTCTTTCTCATCGACGGAGCCCTGGGCCAGGCCCTGGCCCACGGCGTGGCCGAAGGCGACAAGGGCTACATCCAGGAGACCTCCGGCTTCCTGTTCTGGCCGTTCGTCTATCTCGGGGCCAAGCACATGGTCACCGGCTACGACCACCTGCTGTTCCTGTTCGGCGTGATCTTCTTCCTCTACCGGATGAAGGACATCAGCATCTATGTGACGCTGTTCGCCATCGGCCACTCATCCACCCTGCTGCTGGGCGTGCTGACCGACATCAGCGTGTCCAGCTATCTGGTGGACGCGATCATCGGTCTGTCCGTCGTCTACAAGGCGCTCGACAACCTCGGCGCCTATCAGCGTTGGTTCGGATTCCAGCCCTCGACCAAGGCCGCGACCCTGATCTTCGGCCTGTTCCACGGCTTCGGCCTGGCGACCAAGCTGCAGGATTTCCAGCTGTCATCCGATGGACTGATCGGCAACCTGATCGCCTTCAACATCGGGGTCGAGGCAGGCCAGCTTCTGGCCCTGGGCGCCATCCTCATCGTCATGGGTTTCTGGCGCAGGACGACCGGCTTTTGGCGTCATGCCTATGCCGCCAATGTCGTCCTCATGACCCTCGGTTTCATCCTGGCGGGCTATCAGCTCGTCGGCTTCTTCGTCACCTGATCGGAGACCTCTCATGCAAAACGCCAACAAGCCCGACCCGTCCGAACTGCCCTCGACCGGCAAGCTGTTGAAGTCCACGGCCTTGGCCGTCGTGGTCGCCGCCGGTCTGCTCGTCACGATCGTACTGCCCGCCGAATACGGCACCGATCCCACCCGGGTCGGATCGCTGCTCGGCCTGACGGAAATGGGCCGCATCAAGGTGCAGCTTGCTGCTGAAGCCAAGGCCGAAGAGGCGGGCCTCCAGCCGGCCGCCACACCGCCCGCCGTCGCTGCGGCGCCGACCGCCGCAGTCACGCCCGCGGCGACTGCGCCCGGGGTCCGAACCGACGAGACCGTTCTCACCCTCGCCCCCGACCAGGGCGCCGAGATCAAGCTGGTGATGCAGGAAGGCGCTCGCGTCCGCTACGTCTGGTCAAGCAGCGGCGGGCGGATCAATTTCGACGTCCACGCCGACCGGCCCGGAACCTCCTATCATGGCTACAGCAAGGGATCGTCCCCGCGTGAGGAAGGCGACCTCACCGCCGCCTTCACCGGCAGTCACGGCTGGTTCTGGCGCAACCGCACCGGTGAGACGGTGACGATCACCCTGCAGACCACAGGCGCCTATACAGAGGTCAAGCGCGTGGTCTGATCTCCACGGCTCCTATCCCCTCGTCGTCGGCCAGCGGCTATGCCGTTCGTCGATGACGTAGGGGTGGGCGTGGCCCGCTTCGACGTCCAGCGCGTGGCCTTCCAGCAGGTGCGGATCATCGGGGTCGAGGTCGTCATGACTGTGCGGCACGGTATCCGGATCATGCGCCGGCCAGATCAGCAGCCCCAGGATCGTGCCCGAGGCGCACAGGCCCGCCAGGACCAGAAAGGCTGCACCGGGATCAACCGCCGCACTGACCAGACCCGCTACCGGATAGGCGATCAGCCAGCAGCCGTGCGACAGGGCGAACTGGGCCGCGAACAGCGAGGGCCGGTCTGCGGCGTTGGATGATCGCCGCAGGGCCCGACCGGCCGGCGTGATCGTCAACGAATAGCCGAAGCCCATGGTCACCCACAGCAACAGCAAGGCCGGGTAACTGACCGCAACCCACGAACCCGCCAGCAGCACCAGCGTCATCAGGCCGGCCCCGAGCACCATGGCGGACCGGTCCGAAAGCCGAACCAGCAGACGGGGCAGGATCACCGCCGCCGTCATCGATCCGCCGCCGAACGCCGCCAGCGCCCAGGCCGTCGCCTGCTCCGACATGGCGAAGCGCGACTGCACCAGCACCACGGTGTTGACGAACACCATCGCCCCGCCCGCCGCCGTCGCCAGACTGATCGCCAGCAGACCCCGAAGGCGCGGCGTCAGCGCGAACAATCGGATGCCCCCGGTCAGTCGTTGCATGAAGGGCCGGGGCTGGGCCGTGCTCAACGCCGGCAAGACCGCGCTGACGACGAACAGTGCGGAAACGACGAAACCGACTGCTGTCCCTGCAAACAGATTGTTGTAGCTCATCACCGCCAGCAGCAGGGCCGCCAGCACGGGGCTGGCGACGCTCTCCAGATCGGCTGCCAGCCGCGAGAGCGACAGCGCCTTGGTGTATTCGGCCTCGTCCGGAAGCAGGTCGGGGATCATGGCCTGGAAGGCCGGAGTGAAGGCGGCCGAGGCGACATAGAGCACGGTCATCAGCCCGTAGATCTGCCAGGCTTCACCGACGAATGGCAGGCTGACCGCGACCCCGGCCCGCACCACGTCGAGAGAGACCAGCAGCGTCTTCCTCGGCAGTCTCGCCGCCAGGGCGCTCGCGAATGGCGCCACGCCGATATAGGCGACCATCTTGATCGCCAAAGCAGCCCCAAGGATTTCCCCGGCGCTCGCCCCCGCCAGATCGTGGGCCAGCAGCCCGAGCGCGACGGTCGCCATTCCCGTCCCCAGCAGGGCCGAAACCTGGGCCATGAAGAGGTGCCGGTAGGCGGAGTAACGCAGGGGAGAAAACATCAAAGGGTCACCTGGGACGCCACGGAATCCCGGGCGATCCCGGAGGGCGGCTCCCCTTCGTCGAGTCTCGCATACGGTTGCAATATACTCTAGGGGAGTAGCCATGGGACATACGGTCACCGGCAAGAAAAAACTCGTGGCGCGCATTCGACGCATCGCCGGCCAGTTGGCTGCGATCGAGAGAGCCATCGAAACCGAAACGGATTGCTCGCGGGTTCTCCAGCAGGTCGCGGCGGCGCGCGGGGCGATGGGCGGGCTACTCAATGAACTGATTGAGGACCATCTGAGACACCACGTCGCCAACCCCGATCTGAGCGAGCATGACCGCCGGATCGGCACCGACGAGCTGATCGCCCTTATCCGCCGCTATTCCAGCTAGGCCGAGTGCATGAGCAGAACGCGCTCCGAGGATACCGGCCGGCGGGCAAACCGGGATGCAGGATCCGGTATCGGTCCGGCCCTAGATACGATCCGGCCTCCACCCGCGCACAACGGACCGCATGAGGCCGGCCCGGCTGAAATCGGCGACCACTACCCGGAGACGAGGCCGTGAGCTCCGATTCCCCCTGCACCGACGTCTGCCGCTTCGATGGTCGCACCGGCTGGTGCGTGGGTTGCGGTCGTTCGGTCCCCGAAGTCCGGGCCTGGCGAAAGATGCCGCCGCGTACCCGTCAGCTCCTCCTCAGGGAGCTGACCCGACGCCTGCGGCGGCTCAAGGATCAATGACCATGCCGGACCGGGTTTCACTGATGGCGACCGCTGAACGGTTCGGGATCTGAACGGTGCCGGTGCCGGTGCCTCTGGCCCGGCGGAAGCGCTGTTGTCGAACGGCCAGTACACGCAGAATCGATAATGCTTCTCATTTTTGAAGTAGAGCGGTCCCGAGGGATCGCCGAATACGCCGCGTAATACAGATCAGGGGGCCATGCCGGCGCTCCGAAGACTGTTGACCTTATCTCCGGAAGATCCGCTCAATGTCCGCCAATCGAAGCCTGCTGACGAAAATCCTGCACGGACTCCTGGCCGTGGCGGTGATCCACCAGTTGGTGATCATCAACTTCATGATCGCGCCCAAGCCGGGTCGACCGGAGAATTTCGCATTCGAGCTCCACGAGTGGGTCGGCCTGACCAGTTTCGGCCTGCTCGCGGCCTACTGGCTGTGGACCCTGGTGCGCCGGGGCGAAATGCCGTTCCACCTGCTGGTGCCGTGGTTCTCTCTGAAGGCGACCCTCGCCGTCTGGCGCGACTTCCGGCTCCATGTCTCGGAATGGCGTCATGGCCGGTTGCCCGCTGAGGGCACTCATCCATTCGCGCATGCGATTCACGGACTGGGCTTGATCGTCATCAGCGTCATGGCGTTCACCGGAGCGCTGACCCTCCTGACCGTGCTCCCCGAACCCGTGCGAGCGACGGGTCTCGGCATCCATGAGCTGTTCTCCAAACTGGTCTGGGCCTATCTCGTCGGCCACGCCGGCCTCGCCGTGCTCCACGAACTGGCCGGGCACCGCCTGGTCCGCAAGATGTTCTGGTCGGCGTCGTGATCCTTGCGGAAGCTCCTTCCCGGCGACCGACGGCGCGGACGGCTTGCGCCTTTGTAATGTGGCCGAGAGCGTTGGCGAAGGTTGAGGTGGCTAGAGTCACTTTCGCACCCGCTTGGGGTGGATGGAGACCAGTATGACCCGCAAATCCCTTGTTCTCGGCCTCTCTGCGGCGGCCCTCATCTCGGCCGCGGCCGTCGGCGGCGCGGCGATCGCCGCCAATCCCGGCGCGACCGGGCCGGATGAACGGACCGAGATCGCCGCCGTCAACGGCGCGCGCGTTTCGCTGGCCCAGGCGGTCGCGATCGCGGAACGCCAGGGTTCGGGCAAGGCCATGGAGGCCTCGTTCGACGATGAGAGCGGCGGAAAGTGGGAAGTCGAGGTCGCCAGCGGTGACCGGGTGGCGACCTATGCCGTCGACATGACCAGCGGCGGCGTCAGCGCGGTCGCCGAAGAGGCCGACGAAGCCAATGAAGGCCCCGAGGACAACGACTGACTACACCTGATCGCCACGCCGCCCCCGACACGGGGGCGGCGTCTCCCTTGCCGGGACGCCAGAATGAAACTCCTGCTTCTTGAAGACGATGCCGAGACCGCCGAGTTCGTGACCCGCGGGCTCGCCGAGGCCGGTCACACGGTCGACATCGCGGTAACCGCCGACGACGGACTGCATCTGGCGCTCGAAGGCGCGCACGACGTGCTGATCATCGACCGGATGGTGCCGGGCGGTGACGGCCTGTCCGTCGTCCGTGCGGTCCGCGAGGCGGGCAAGTCCACGCCGGTTATCTTTCTCACTGCCGTCGGCGGTGTCAGGGACAGGGTCGAGGGCTTTGAGTCCGGGGGAGATGACTATCTGGTCAAACCCTATGCCTTCAGTGAACTTCTGGCCCGGGTCCAGGCGCTCGGCCGACGGTCGCCGGTCCTGGATCTGAGAACATGTATCGACGTGGGTGACCTCCAGCTCGACCTCGGCGCACGGACTGCCCGACGGGGTACGACCCGGCTCGATCTCACACCCCAGGAATTCAAACTGCTGGAGTTTCTCGCCCGGCACAGTGGTCAGGTCGTCACCCGCGCCATGCTCCTGGACAAGGTCTGGGGGTTTCATTTCGATCCCAGGACCAATCTTGTCGACGCCCATATGAGTCGCCTGAGAGCCAAGGTCGATCGACCGTTCGGTCACGACCTCATCCACACGGTTCGAGGCGCGGGGTATATGATCGATGACCGCGCCTAGGTTCCTCGCCTCCTCCGCGCTTCGTCTCGCGACCGCCTTCGCCGTGATCTTCGCCCTGGGCGGCGCCCTGATGTTCGGCGCGTTCCAGTGGGCGGTCACCGGTTACGCCAACGCCTCGATTGAAGAGGATCTGCGCGTCGAGAGCCGGGTTCTGCTCGCCGACCAGGCGGCTTCGGATCTTCCCGGTCTGGAGCGCCGGGTCTCCTCGCGCACGCGGCTCGGCAGCCCTTTTTCCTACGCCCTGTTTGACCGGACCGGTCGCCGTCTGGCCGGCGAGCTTCCGCTCGAGGCCCCGCAAGGCCCCGGTCTGGGCCAGGTGGCCATGCCCGCGCCGACTGACGGCAGCGCGGGCGCCGACGAACCGATTCTGGTCCGCACCCTCGCGACGCCCCTGCCTGACGGAAGTCTGGTGGTCGGCAAGACGACCTATGCGGTGCACGAACTGCAGGAATGGATGGCGCAGATCGCGCTCTGGGGAGCCGCGGGCATGGCGGTTCTCGCCGCCCTGGGCGGCCTGACGGCGGGCCTCATCCTGGCCCGGCGTCTTGAGCGAGTGAACACCGCCACGGCGAGGATCATGCAGGGCCATCTGAGCGAACGGCTGCCTCCGATCGGCCTGGGCTCTGAGTTCGCGGCATTGCGGGACAATCTCAATCGCATGCTGGAGCGGCTGGAGGCATCCATGGAGGCGATGCGGCATGTATCCTCCGACATCGCTCATGATCTCAGAACGCCCCTCAACCGGATGCGCCAGAGACTGGAACAGTCCCGCGCCCGGTCCGGGACGGTCCAAGGTCTGCATGAGGCGATCGACCACGCCCTGACCGACCTCGACGGCGCGCTGGACATTTTCGCAGCCCTGCTTCGCATCGCCCAGATCGAGGCGGGCGCGGGACGTGAGGCCTTCGTGCCCGTGGATGCGTCAGCCCTGATCCGGCGGGTTTTTGACGCCTATCAGCCTGTCGCCGACGAAGCCGGTCACACCATGGCGCTTCTGGCCGACAGCAAAAGGCTGATCCTCGGCGATGAGGATTTGCTTATCCAGATGCTGTCCAACCTGGTGGAAAACGCCATCGTCCATGCCGACGAGCCCGTTCACATCATCCTAGAGGTGCATGACGAAGGGTCTAGGACCGTTCTCTGTGTCCGGGATACGGGGTCCGGGATTCCGGACGAGGCGGTGTCCAGGGTAACGCGTCGATTCTACCGCCTCGACCACAGCCGCCACTCCCCGGGTGCAGGCTTGGGGCTCGCCCTGGTGGCCGCGATCGCCTCGCTCCACAACGCGGATCTCGTGCTGGGCTCGAATCGCCCGGGGTTGAGCGTCAGGCTGAACTTCCTCGCAGCCGGAGAAGTCGACAGTGCCGGTAGCGGATCGGAACCATGATGGATTGCCGAGCCGGACCCGTCGGCGCCGGACCCACTCGCCCGGTCGTGATCCCTCCGCCGGGCACGGCGCGCCCGCCACGCGGCCGGGAACCGGATGTCGGAGGCCCCGAGTGCGTGAACTGAGCCCTCGCTCCGGCGGTCCCCGGCCCGGTCCGCTTCACAGCGCCGGGCACCGGCGACTGACCCGCTTGGTGCCCGTGGGTCTGGCCGTGATCGCCTTGGGGGGCTGTGTCACCTATCGTCAGGCCGACCTGCCGGATCGTCCCCGGTCGGATCCGAGCTCCGAGGACCTCAACCTCGCGGCCGCTGGTCTTGAGCGTTCCACGCCCGGCCCGGTGGACATAGACCTGTCCCGGCCGTTGTCTCCCGACCAGCTGGGGCTCATCGCCGTCATCGCCAACCCCGAGCTGAGGGCCCATCGCGCCCGGCTCGGCGTCGCCGATGCCCAGGTGTTCGAGGCCGGGCTGCTCCCGGATCCGCAATTCTCCTTCAGTCTGGATCGTCCCGTCTCCGCCCCCGGCCTCGTGGACGCCATCGCCGGCGGTCTGGGGATCGACACCTCCAGCTTCTACATGCGCCCCCTGAGACAGCGGTCCGCACGGGCCGTCCGCGATCAGGTGCGGCTCGACGTCGCCTGGCTGGAATGGCAGGCGGCGGGCCAGGCGCGTCTTCTGGCCGCCCGCATCGGCGGACTGGAAACCGTGCGGGGGCTGGCGTTCGAAGCCTCTCGCGCCGCCGACGACGCCCTGGGTCGAACCCTTCGGGCGGTGGCGCGCGGCGATCTGTCGGCGAACGATCTGGAAGCTCGGCGCATCGCGGCGGCCGACGCCGGCGACCGAGCCCGGAGCGCCGAGCGCGATCTGCAGGCGGCCCGGTTCGCGCTGAACGCCGCGCTCGGTCTGTCCCCCGACGCCGTCGTCGCCCTGAGCGATCCGCCGCTGTCTCATCTCCCGCCACCGGACCCGGTGAATCTGGTCGAACGGGCGTATCGCCAACGGCTCGACCTGGCCGCCCTGAGCGCCGGCTATAACGGCCAGGACGCCAATCTGCGGCTTGCCTTGCTTCAGCAATATCCTCGCCTGAATCTGGCGCTGAACGCGACGCGGGACACAGGCGCCGTGAGGACGAACGGCGTCGCGATCGGTTTCGACCTGCCGCTGTGGAACCGGAACCGTGGCGCGATCGCGGTGCAGGACGCCACGCGCGAACAGCTTCGCGCGGAATACGAGGCGCGCCTGTTCTCGACGCGCTCGGAGATCACCACCCTGATCGCCGCCTACCGGATCGGCCTGCGCCAGCGGGACGCGTTGGAGGCCCAGGTCGCGCCGTTGAGGCAAACCGTCGAAGCCTTCGAACGGGCCGGCGCGCGCGGCGACATTGCCCGCGTCACGGCCGAGACCGCGCGTCAGGCTCTCACCGACAAGGAGATCGCCCTCGCCGTCCTGGATCAGACCTTGTCGGAACAATGGGTGGCGCTGGAACTGGCGTCGGGTGCCTTGATCGGGGAAGCGAAATGATGCGGATCACGGTGGGAGTGGCGGCACTGACACTGGCGCTGGCCGGATGTTCAAAACCGGCGGACACGGCCGCGACGCCCGTCGCGGCCGTGCGCACCGCGGCCGTCGTCACCCGGATGCTGGACGAGACCGTCACGGCCTACGGCCAGGTGGAGTTCGATCCCGCGGCCATCCGGACCCTGACGGCGACCTTCGAGGCCCAGGTGGCCCAGATCCACGTCACTGTCGGTGAGGCCGTGCAGGCCGGTCAGCCGATCGTGACCCTGACCGCCAGCCCGACGACCCGTCTCGATCTCGATCGGCTCGCCCGCGAGGCCAGCGTGACGAGCGCCGAACACGCGCGGCTTCAGCGGCTTCGCGCCGACGGGCTCGCCGCGGACGCCGAAGTCACAGTGGCCGCCGCCGCCGCGGCCACCGCCCGGGAAGCCAGCGCCAACCTGCGCCGCCTGACCGGCGGGGGCCGGATCACGCTCCGCGCGCCGGTCAGCGGCGTCATCAACAGCCTGCCCACCAGCCCCGGCGCGCTCGTCGGTGCCGGCGGGGCGGTGGCCAGTCTCGGCTCAACCCATCTCCTGAACGCCCGTCTCGGCGTCGAGGTCGAGGACGCCCAGAGAATTCGTTCCGGCGCGGCTATCCGCCTGACCGGCCTGCATGACGACGGGGCCGCGGTCCAGGCTCGCGTCGCCTCCGTGGACCGTCGGGTCGAGCCGGCCACACGCCTGGCCGCCGTCATCGTCTCCCTGCCGCCGGGCAGCCCGGTTCTCCCGGGTGAATCACTCAAGGGAGAGATCGTCGTCAGCACCTTGCCCGACGCCATCGTCGCCCCGCGGGCGGCGGTTCTCTATGACGGGGACCAGCCGTATGTGTTCGTCGTCAACCGCAACATCGCCGCGCGTCGGCCCGTCACGATCGGTCTGGAAGAGGCCGATGTGGTGCAACTCACCCGCGGCGTGCGGGCGGGTGATCGCGTCGTCATAGAGGGCGGTCCGGCCCTGTCGGACGGGATGAAGACACGGGAAGGTCCCGTCCCTTCCACGGCTCCGGCGGCGACGCGATGAGCCGCTGGCTGAGCGGCCAGGTCCGCTTCCTCCTTCTCGCCTTTGTGCTGCTGGCGCTATCGGGGTCCGCCTCGGCCTTGCGACTGCCCGTCAGCCTGTTCCCGCACATCGACTTCCCGCGGGTCGTCGTCGCCCTCGACGCTGGTGACCGTCCCGTCGACCAGATGGTCAATCAGGTGACCCGTCCGGTCGAGCAGGCCCTGCGCACCGTGCCGGGCGTCGTCGGCGTTCGCTCCACCAGCAGTCGCGGATCGGCGGAGCTGTCGGTCAATTTCGCCTGGGGCGCCGACATGGTCGCCGCTACCCTGCAGGCGGAATCGGCCGTGAACGCCGTGGTCCCGGACCTCCCGGCCGGCACGCGCTTTGAGGTCCGACGCATGGATCCCACCGTGTTTCCGGTGCTGGGTCTGGCCCTGGTGTCGCCGACTCGCGATCCGATCGCACTGCGCGACTTCGGGCACCTCCAGCTGGCACCCCTGCTGTCCTCCGTGCCCGGCGTGGCCAGCGTCACTGTCCTCGGGGGTCAGGAGAAGGAGTATCAGGTGCTCGCCGATCCGGCCCGGCTCCAGGCGCTCGGCCTGTCGATCGAGGATCTCGCTCGCACCCTGTCGTCCAACAATGTGGTGGTGGCCACGGGTCGGCTGGAAGATCGCTATCGGCTCTATCTGGTTCTGGCTGACAATCGTCTGACAGGCATCGACGACATTCGGCGCACCGTCGTCCAGACCGGAACGCGCGGGGTCGTCGAACTGGACGACATTGCCCAGGTCGTGACCCGTCAGACGCCGCAATGGACCCGGGTGACCTCGCAAGGCCGGGACGCGGTCCTGCTCAATATCCGCCAGACGCCGGATGCCAACAGCGTCGCCCTGGTCAAGGAGGTGCGCAGGCGCATCGCGGAGTTCGCGTCACAGACCCCGCCGGACGTTCAGATCGTCACCTACTACGATCAGTCGCAACTGGTGACCGCCGCCGCCGGAAGCGTGCGGGACGCTATTCTCCTGGGCGCGCTGCTGGCCGGGATCGTGCTCTTCGTCTTCCTGCGCAGTCTGCGATTCATGTTGATCGTCGCCCTGCTGTTGCCCGCGACGCTGGCGGCCACGACCGTCGTGCTCGGCCTGATGGGCATGAGTTTCAACATGATGACCCTGGGCGGGATGGCAGCGGCCGTCGGCCTCGTCGTTGATGATGCGGTCGTCATGCTCGAGCATCTGATGCGACGGCTGCAGGAGCGCCATCGCGGCTCCGACGCCGGCGGCAGCGTCCTCGAGGCGGCCTCGGAGATGATCCGCCCACTGATCGGATCGAGCCTGGCGACGGTCCTTGTTTTCGCTCCCCTCGCCTTCCTCGGCGGCGTCACGGGCGGCTTCTTCAAGGCCCTGGCGATCACCATGTCCGCCGCACTGGCGATCTCGCTCCTGTTCGCCCTGTTCGTCGCCCCGCTTCTGGCCGACCGCTGGGTCCGGGACCGCGATGTGCAGCAGGCGGAAAAGAGTGGAGCGATCCTCGATCGCTTCGGCGGGCGCTACGAGACGCTGATGCGCCGCGTTCTCAAGGCCCCGGGGCGGATCGCCCTGATCGTCGGCATGGTCATGCTGGTCGTCGGCGGCTTCGCCTATACCCGCGTCGGATCCGGCTTCATGCCGAAGATGGATGAGGGCGGGTTCATCCTCGACTACTACGCCGCGCCGGGCACCTCCCTGGCCGAGACCGACAGACTGCTGAGGCAGGTCGAGCTCATTTTGCAGAACACCGCCGATGTCGAAAGCTATTCGCGCCGGACAGGCCTGCAACTCGGCGGCGGCCTGTCCGAAGCGAATGAGGGCGACTTTTTTGTGCGCCTGAAGGCCAAGGGACGACGGCCGATCGAAGCGGTCACCGCGGACGTCCGTCGGCGCATCGAAGCGACCGTCCCCGGTCTGACCATCTCCACCGCCCAGTTGATGGAGGACCTGATCGGCGACCTGACCGCGGTGCCGCAACCCATCGAGGTCAAACTGCTGGGGTCGGACGAGGCCGCCTTGAAGGCCGCCTCCCCCCTGGTCGTCGATGCCATCGGAAAAATTCGCGGGGTGATCGAGGTCGATGGCGGGCTGCGGGTCGCCGGCGACGCCATCGTGATCACAGTCAACCGACCGGCTGCCGCCCTCGAAGGGCTAGACCCGGAAGCGATCACCCGTCAGCTGGACATGCTGACCGGCGGGTCGGTCATCGGCCACATCCAAGAGGGCGACAAGCTGGTCGGCGTTCGTGTGTGGACCGAAGGCTCGCTACGCGACCGCGTGCGCACCCTTGAAGACCTCCCGCTGCGGGCGCCCGACGGCCACGCCCTGCCGCTGAAGCGTATCGCGACCCTGTCGATCGCCCCGGGCCAACCGCAGATCACCCGCGAGAATCTCCAGCCTCTCGTCGCCGTCACCGCGCGTCTCGAAGGCCGCGACCTGGGCTCGGCCATGCGCGAGGTGTCCCGGACCGTGGGGGGGCTCAGCCTGCCGTCCGGCGTCCGCGTCGAGTATGGCGGCCTGTATGCCGAACAGCAGAAATCATTCCGGGATCTCGCCGTCGTCTTCGTCTCGGCTCTGCTGCTTGTCGGCCTGCTGTTCCTCTATCTGTTTCGAAGCTGGGCCGCCGTCGGAAGCATCATCGCCACCCTGGTCCTTGCCGCCTCCAGCGTCTTTCTCGGCCTTTGGGTCACGGGCACGGAGCTGAACATTTCGGCGATGATGGGACTGACCATGGTGATCGGCATCGTCGCCGAGCTGGGCGTCTTCTACCTGGCGGAACTGCCGACCGGCGGACGGCCGCATCCTGACACGCTCATCGCCGCGGGCCGGGCCCGCCTGCGGCCGATCCTGATGTCGGCCCTGATCGCCATACTGGCCCTGGCACCTCTCGCGCTGGGCCTCGGGGAGGGCTCGGCGATGCAGAAGCCCCTGGCTATCGCGATCATCACCGGCCTGCTGGCGGGCGTGCCCCTGATCCTGATCTTCACCCCCACGCTGCTGGCGCGTCTGTCCACTCCCGTTCGGGAACGTCGTCCGTGACCGCTCCCTCCTGGACCGACACCCGGCCGTCACGCCAGAACCTCCCGGTAGAGGCGCAGAGAGCGCCGTCGCCCGGATCGGCGGCTTCGACGCCGCAGTCTCCCGTCGACGGCGCAATGCCGAACCCGCGACCGTTTTCCTTTCTCTGACCCAATGAGCGTTTCAACATGACCGGACAAATTTCGACAGCCGGACTTCAGAAGATCCAGCAGCTGCGCAAGGTAGCCTTGCTCGTCGGCATCCTCGCCGTCCTGGCGCTGGCGGCGGTTTCCCGGTCGTTCGGGGGCGAAGGCCTGTTTTCCGAACTGCTCGAAATGGGCGGGCTTGCGCTGATCGCGGTCTGCATAATCGGGCGGGCCTGGTGCTCGCTCTATATCGGCGGGCGCAAGACCGCCGAGATCGTGGATCGCGGTCCCTATTCCATCTCTCGCAATCCGCTTTATGTCTTCAGCTTCATGGGCGCGTTCGGCATGGGCGCCCTGACCGGCAGCCTGACGATTGCGCTGCTGTTCCTGCTGATCGCGGCGCTCGTCTTCCGCGCAACGGTGAAGCGCGAGGAAGCGTGGCTGAGCGAGGCGTTCGGCGCCGCCTATGCCGCCTACATGGCGCGCACGCCGCGCTTCTGGCCCGATCCCTCCAAATGGCGAGATTCCGAGACCCTGGAGATCCGCCCGGTGTTCTTCCTGCGCACCCTGCGGGACGGCGCCGTGATGGCCTTCGCCTATCCGCTGTTCGAGTCGCTCGAATACTTCCAGGACATCGGATGGCTTCGGGTCGTCCTGTCCCTGCCATGACCGCGCGCCGGCGGAGCCGTCGCGCTGTCGGTCAGGGCTAGACTCCCACTATGAGCGCGCCTCTCAGGACCGGCCTGAAAGCGGTGCCCCGGAGCGTCTGGGCCATCGGCTTCGTGTCCATGTTCATGGATATCTCCTCGGAGATGATTCACGCCCTGCTGCCGGTCTTTCTGGTAACGGGGCTCGGCGCGAGCGTCGCGCTGGTAGGTTTGCTCGAAGGCGTCGCCGAGGCCACGGCCTCGATCACCAAGGTCTTCTCCGGCTGGCTCAGCGACCGGCTTGGCCACCGCAAATGGCTGGCGGTGGCCGGCTATGGCCTGGGCGCGCTGACCAAGCCGGTGTTTCCGATCGCGGTGACCCCGTGGGAGGTGTTCGGGGCCCGGTTCGCGGACCGGATCGGCAAGGGCCTTCGAGGCGCCCCCCGCGATGCCCTGGTCGCTGACATCGCACCACCCCCGATCCGCGGCGCCGCCTTCGGTCTGCGCCAGTCGCTGGACACCATCGGCGCCTTCGCCGGACCGCTTGTCGCGATGGCGTTGATGATGGTGCTCGCGGGGAATATCCGGGCCGTGTTCGCCTGGGCCGTGGTTCCTGCGGTGTTGGCGGTGCTGGTGTTGGTTTTCGCGGTCAGGGAGCCACGCCCCGTCGAAGGGGTTCGCCGTCTTCGCTTGCCGATCCGGTGGGGCGACGTGCTTGCGATGGGCGGCGGCTTCTGGGCCGTGATAGCGCTGGGCGCGGTGTTCACCATGGCGCGGTTCAGCGAGGCGTTTCTGGTATTGCGAGCGCAGGACGTGGGCCTCGCCATCGCTCTCGTACCCGTGGTGATGGTGGTGATGAACCTGGTCTATTCCGCCGTTGCCGCCCCCGCGGGCAGCCTCTCTGACCGAATGGATCGGCGCTGGCTTCTTGTCCTGGGCCTGGCGGTGCTGATCGCCGCCGACGTCGTCCTCGCCCTTGTGGCGACGGTTCCCGGCGTGTTGCTCGGGGTCGCCCTGTGGGGGCTGCATATGGGGCTGACCCAGGGATTGCTGGCGGCCCTGGTCGCCGATACGGCTCCGTCGCACCTTAGGGGTACCGCCTTTGGCCTGTTCAACCTCGCCAGCGGCGCGACCTTGCTGGCCGCCAGCGTCGTCGCCGGCCTGCTCTGGGCCCGGATGGGCCCAGAGGCGACATTCATCGCCGGTGCCGTGTTCGCCCTGCTGGCGACCATCTGGCTTGTGTCCATGACCCTGCGCCATCCAGGCAGGCGGAACGCGACCCC
>NZ_CALMZS010000128.1 GCF_937870815.1 uncultured Brevundimonas sp. | reverse complement strand
CACAACGCGGCGGGCATGCGCTCGATCTGGGCGGGATCGCCGATCGCGGCGTGGATGACGACCTGGCAGCCGCTGAAGGCGCGCGCCATCGCGTCAACGTCGAGCGCGTCGGCAATATGGGTCTCCATCGCGAACCGCGCCGGAAGCGCGAGGCTCGAGGGCCGACGCACGACGGCGGCGACCACGACGAACAACACCAGGGCCGTCGCAGGCACCGGCGCCAGGCCGAGCCATGCCGAGACCCGCTCGCCCGTGGCCCGGCTGGCCGCCCAAACCTGAACCAGGGCCGCCAACACGAAGGGTATGGCGATCAGCCAGACGAAGGCGTGGATGAAGGGCCCCGGGTGCACATAGGCGGCCGCCTCGGCGCCGAGGAACAGGCGCAGATAGAGCGGCAGCAGGGCCATCTGCGCGATCAGCAGCACCGGCGTCGCGGCCAGCAGCAAGCGGGCGTCGGCCCGCCCCAAATGGGCGAAAGTCACGACGTAGTCGATGCACGGGCAAAGGAGCACCATTAGCACGCCCAGGCGGATCAATGGGTCGGGCGGCAGGAACTGCACCAGGCCGAGCACCAGCACCGGCACGGCGATGAAATTGACCGCCAGCAGGACCCCCACGAACCGCAATTCCCGGAGCGCGCGGGTCAGGGCGGACACCGGCACCTGCAGGAAGGTGACGAACAACATCAGCGCCAACGCCGGGTTGATCACTCCTTCCAAAGTCTCCGTGCCGGGGATCAGGAGGCCGACGCCAGCCGCGGCGAACACGGCGGCGAAGTAGATCCAGACCTGCCGGGCCTCCAGAACTTCTCGTATCGCAGACGTCTTCATTCGCTCAGGTCTAACCGTTGGGCGCGCCGCGAAGAAGCCGGGCGCGAGAGCCATGTCCAAGCGGGTGGACCATGAGGCCCTGAGGGTTGGGTGGAGGCCCACCAGTCGATCCCGGCAGGGCCCGTGGATGAAGGGCGCTCAGTCCAGTCTCCTGCAAGGCCGCCACCGGCAGCCTGTGGCAGAGGCGCAGCATTCGCAGGTCCAGACCCCCAGGTCCTCAAGCGAGACCCAGACCCCGATAGCGTCCGCCCCTAGCGGGCCGACGTGCTGATGCTCGGCCTTGGCCCGCTCCGACGGGATGGTCCGTATCCCCGACTTCCGGTCGAACTCCGATTTCCGTGCGCCGGCGACCGACGGCCTCAACGCAAGAGGAGCGGCTTGAAGTTCCGTCGGCCGGGCGAGTGTCGGCGCGGTCGCCCGCCAGCGCGTCGATCTGTCTGGAAGTCCCCCGTTGCGTGAGCGCCGCGCCACGGGTAGATGCCGATCGGGGATCCCGTTTGCGAAATTCGATTCGTTCCTTCTGTGTCTTTCTTTGCACCGCTCTTGTGGCGGTGACGACGATGCATGGCATGACGGATGCGCAGCACGGCATGGCTCATGCGGCCGATTGGCCCCCCGTGGCGCTGGTCGAGATCGACACGGTGGTCGACCAGATCGCGGATCATGTCCACGTCGCACCGGACGATCAATCCGATGACGCGTCCCCCGAGGACGTCGATAATGAAGGACCGGTTGGGCACGGGCATCAGGTCGGCGGCGACAGCCACGGCGCCCTTCCCCGAGCCGAGCATCCGCTAGACGACAGTCTGCGGTCAAGACTCGCCGCCCGTACACCCGGGGTGGATCCAGCCTTGGGCGATTTGAGCCGGGACGGACCCGAATACCCTCCGAAACGGATGCGCACGGTCGTCTGAACCGACGCGGCCCTTCGGCTGCGCGCAACCCGTTTCCCGGAGATATCCTTGAACACCCCGATCACCGGCCTGGCCGGATCGTGGACGCGTCTGGCGGCCGTTTCGGCGCTGGCGCTTCCACTGGCGGCGTTGCCGTCGCTTCCTGCGCTCGCGCAGACCCCGCCGTCGGCCGCAACGGAAGCGGCCGCCCTGACCCTGGAGGGCGCGCTCGCGCGCGCCGCCGGCGTCGATCCGAGCTTGCCGGGAGCGGAGGCGCGGGCGCGCGCCGGCAGCGCCGCCGTCCGTCAGGCCGACGTCCGGCCCAATCCGACGCTCGGTCTGATGGTCGAAAACCTGCCGACGCTAGGCGGTGGCGCCATCATCGACCGAACCGAGACGACCCTGTCCTACGAACAGCGGTTCGAACGGGGCGGCGATCGGCCGGCGCGCGTCGCTCTCGCCCAGGGTGAAGCGGCCCTTGTCCAGGCAGAGGCGGCCATCCGGCGACTGGACCGGCTCGAGCAGGTGCAGCGCGCCTGGGCGGAGGCCCTGGGAGCCCAGGCCGAACTCGAGATCGCTCGCGAACGTCTCGCCCTGGCGGAGCGGTTCCAGATCGAGGTGCAGCGTCGGGTCGACATGGCGCGCGACCCGCTGTTCGCCGGCGCCCGCGCCGAGGCTGAACTCGCCCAGGCCCAGATCGATTTCGATCAGGCGGGGATACAGGCCCGTCTGGCCCGCGCCACGCTGGGGCGGTTCTGGATCGGCGCTTCGGACTTCTCACTCGATCCGGCCGATTTCGAGGACACCAGCGCCGCCCGCGAGGTGGCCGGCCCCGCCGCCGAGATCGACCTCGCGGTTCTGGCCGCGCAGCGCGACGTCGCACAAGCCAGAGTCCGTGTGGAACAGGCGCGCGCCACCCCCGACGCGACAGTCAGCGTCGGCGTCCGCCACTTCTGGGAGGGACAAGACCTTGGCCTGGTCGTGGGCGGGTCCATCCCGCTCGGGCGTTATGACCGAAACGAGGGCGCCATCGACCGTGCGAGGTTCGAAGGCGTCGCGGCCGAGGCCGATATGGCGGCGCTCCGGCAGGAACGCGAGCGGGAGATCGCCCGCCTCCAGGTCCTTTTGGCCTCTCGGGCGTTCGAGGCCCAGCGCATCGCCGCCGAGACGCTACCCCAGGCCGAGCGCGCCGTGGCGCTCGTCCGCGACGGCTTCGCGCGGGGCGGATTCACCTACAACGACGTCATTTCCGCCCAGACCGCGCTCCTGTCCACCAAGGCCCGCAGAATCGCAGTTCTCAAACAATTCCACATCGACCGCGCCCGCCTTGACCGGCTGACCGGCGCGCACGCCGACCTGCTCGGCCTGGAGACCCGCTCATGATCCGTCACACCCCATCGCGGCGCGTGATCGCCGCGTCGCTGCTGGCCCTCGCCGTCGGCGTTTCAGCCTGCGGACAAGGCCGGGCTGAAAAGACCGAAGGCGCAGACGGCGCGGCGGCCGCTGACTATGAGCGGGGTCCGCACAACGGCCGCCTGCTCCGGGACGGCGATTTTTCCCTCGAGATCACCATCTTTGAAGAGGGTCCCGAGCCGCTCTATCGCCTCTACCCCTATCTGAATGACAAGCCGCTCGATCCGCGGCAGGTCCAGGCCTCCATCGCCCTGACGCGGCTGGGGCCTTCGGTGGATCGTTTCGCGTTCACGCCGACCGCAGACTATCTCGCGAGCCCTACGGTGGTGGTGGAACCGCACTCGTTCGACGTCGCGGTGGCGGCGACCCATGCGGGCAAGCGGTCGACCTGGACCTATCCATCCTATGAGGGCCGCACGGTGATAACCGCCGACGCCGCCCGGGCCGGCGGGGTCACGACGCAGAGAGCCGGCGGGGCGGTGCTGGGCGAGAGCCTGCC
The DNA here is from genome assembly GCF_937870815.1 of uncultured Brevundimonas sp. GTDB lineage: Bacteria > Pseudomonadota > Alphaproteobacteria > Caulobacterales > Caulobacteraceae > Brevundimonas. The sequence continues at coordinate 744 of NZ_CALMZS010000128.1, read as the reverse complement.
GCTCAGCGGCCGGGTCGAGATCACGCCCGAGGGACAGAGCGAAGTCCACGCGCGCTATCCGGGACGGGTGGTGGCGATGAACGTCCAGCTGGGCCAGCGCGTCTCGCGGGGTCAGGTGCTGGCGCGCGTCGAGTCCAGCGACAGTCTGCAGACCTATTCCGTCACCGCCCCGATCTCGGGAATGATCACGGCCAAGAACGTCAACCCCGGCGCCATCACCGGCAATGGCGAGCCGATGCTGACCATCGGCGATCCGACCCGGCTCCACGCTGAATTCTTCCTCTATCCCCGCGACGCCGAACGGGTCCGGGTCGGCCAGCGCGTCGAGATCGCCAGCCTGGCGGGCGAACACCGCGCGCTCGGCGTCATCGAGGCGGTGCTGCCGTCCAGCGACCCGCTGAGCCAGACCCTGGTCGCCCACGTCGACCTGCCCTATCAGGGCGGCGTCTGGCGGCCGGGACTGGGCGTCCGGGGCGCGGTCCAGGTCGGCCAGGGCGAGGTGGCGCTGGCGGTCCGGACCCGGGCCATCCAGCCATTCCGGGATTTCCAGGTCGTCTACGCCAAGATCGGCAACACCTATGAGGTGCGGATGCTCGATCTTGGACGGCGGACCGAGGAGTGGACGGAGGTGCTGGGCGGTCTGGAGCCCGGAACCGAATATGTCGTCGATGGAGCCTTCCTCATTCGCGCGGACATCGAAAAGTCCGGCGCGAGCCATGACCACTAGGGGGCGCGCACCATGCT
>NZ_CALMZS010000127.1 GCF_937870815.1 uncultured Brevundimonas sp. | reverse complement strand
CGGTTCTGGTAATCGCGCTGACAGCGCGGGGCCTTGCCGCACGCCCCCTTGCCGCCGCCGCCCAGTCCGCAGCGGCAGGGATTCATCGCCGCCACCAGTTGGAAGCGGGCCGGATAGCGGACATGGGCGTTGGCGCGCGCCACCACGATCTCGCCCGTCTCGAGCGGCTGGCGCAGCGAATCCAGGGCCTGCGCGGAATATTCCGGCAGTTCGTCGAGAAACAGCACGCCGTTATGCGCCAAGGAGGCCTCGCCCGGCCTGGCGCGCAGCCCGCCGCCGGTCAGGGCGGCCATGGAGGCGGAGTGATGCGGGCTGCGGAACGGCCGGTCGCGGGTCAGGGCCCCGCGCTCGATCAGCCCGGCCACCGACCAGACCATCGAGGTCTCCAGCAGCTCCTTCGGCGTCAACGGCGGCAACAGGCCGGGCAGCCGCGCCGCCATCATCGACTTGCCCGACCCGGGCGGACCCACGAACAGCAGGTTGTGGCCCCCCGCCGCGGCGATCTCCAGCGCCCGCTTGGCGCTCTCCTGCCCCTTGACCTCGCGCAGGTCGGGCACGCGCTCGCTTGAGCGCAGGACCCCCGGCTCCGGGCGACGCAGCACCTGCACGCCCTTGAAATGGTTGACCAGGCCGATCAGGGAGCGGGGGGCCAGCACCGCGACCTCGCCGGCCCAGGCCGCCTCGGGCCCGTTCGCCTCGGGGCAGATCAGGCCCAGACCCATGGCGTCGGCGGCGACCGCGGCGGGCAGGGTCCCGCCGACGGGCGCGATCCGGCCGTCCAGTCCCAGCTCCCCGACCGCCGCCCAGCCCGCCAGGGCGTCGGGCGGCACGACGCCCATCGAGGCCAGCAGGGCCAGGGCGATCGGCAGGTCGAAATGGCTGCCCTCCTTGGGCAGGTCGGCGGGCGCCAGGTTGACGATCACCCGCCGCGACGGCAGGGCCAGGCCGATGCCGCCGAACGCCCCGCGCACCCGCTCGCGGCTTTCGGCCACGGCCTTGTCGGCGAGGCCGACGAGGGTGAAGGAGCCCTCCTGGGCGGACAGCTGCTGGACCTGCACGTCCACGCGCCGCGCATCCACCCCCTCGAACGCCACCGTGACGACGCTGGCCAGCATGGCCGCCCTCCCGTTGAGAGAACGAACCATGAACCGGAACGGTTTGCAAGAGCGGCGTTATGCGCCCGGCGCGAACTTCCGCCGACGTTCGATGGCGTCCCACATCAGGGCGGCCGCGTCGACCCCGGTGAACCGCTTCAGCTGCTGGGCGCCGGTCGGCGAGGTGACGTTGATCTCGGTCAGCCAGTCGCCGATCACGTCGATGCCGACGAAGACCAGGCCCCGTTCGCGCAGGGTCGGCCCGATGGCGGCGCAGATCTCGCGGTCCCGCGCGGTCAGCTCGACCGGGGCTGCCGTGCCCCCGACCCGAAGATTGGAGCGCACCTGATCCTTGGCCGGAACGCGGTTGATCGCCCCGACCGGCTCGCCGTCGATCAGGATGATGCGCTTGTCGCCCTTCGCCACCGCGGGCAGGAATTTCTGGATCACCAGCGGATCGCGCGACCCCGTGGCGTGGATCTCCACGAGGGCGTCGAGATTGGGATCGTCGGCCCTGAGCCGGACCACGCCGGAGCCGGCCGCGCCGTGCAGGGGCTTGAGCACCACCTCGCCGTGGCGGCGGTGGAAGTCGGCCAGGGCGACGGGATCCGAACTGATCAGGGTCGGCGGCGTCAGGCCGGGGAAACGGGTGACCAGCAGCTTCTCGGGGGCCGAACGCACCTCGGCGGGGTCGTTGACCACCAGGGTCGCGGGATGCACGGTCTCAAGCAGATAGGTCGCCGTCACATAGGCCATGTCGAACGGCGGGTCCTGGCGCATCAGGATGACGTCGACGTCCCGCGACAGGTCCAGCTTGACCTCGTCGCCGAAGGACACGTGGTCGCCGGCGGTCGGGCGCAGGGTCACCGGGCGGGCGCGGCAGGACAGCGTCCCGTCCTCCAGCGCCAGGGTGCGGAAGTCGTAGACCCAGACCGGATAGCCCCGGTTCTGGGCCTCCATGGCCTGCAGGAAGGTGGTGTCGGACTCGATGTTGACCGCCTCGATGGGGTCCATCTGGATCGCGACTCTCAGCATGTCCTGTCCTTCCGAGCGGGGAGCCTGGCTAATGGGCGGCGCGGGACCCCGGCGCAACCCTCCCGGCCCCAAAGGACGACAGGCGGGCCCCGGGTCAGTTCAGCTGCAGCCGCACCCGGTCGACCGACATCCGCCGGTGCGCCTCGGCCGGGTCATCGAGCGAACGGGCCCGCGACAGGGCCTCCAGCGCCCCCGCCAGCGCGCCCTGTTTCTCGCGCGCGGCGGCGACGTCCAGCCACGGCCGGTGATCTTCCGGGTCCAGCAGGGCGCGGCGCAGGGCCGAGCGTTCGGCGCCCTCGTAATCCCGGGCGCGCAGGGCGCGGCTGAACAGGACATTCTGCAGGCGCAGCAGGGCCTGCCGGTCGCTGACCGGCGCCATCAGCACGTCCAGCCGGTCGGCGACGTGCGGCGTCAGCCCGGCCCGCAGCGCCCGCCGGGTCAGTTCCGACGGCAGCACCAGCCGCCCCTGGCTGAACGGGTCGAGCGCCACCGGGCCGTCCGGGGTCTCGACACGCAGCAGGAAATGGCCCGGAAAGTCGACGCCCTGGGCCCGGATTCCGGCCCGCCGCGCCGCGTCGATGTAGAAGATCGCCAGGGTGGCCGACAGGCCGCGGCGGCGCTCGGCCACGTCGATCACATCGGTGTTGCCGGGATGGTCGTAGTTGAGCAGGTCGCCGTTCAGCCGCATGTCCGCGGCCATGGTCTCGGCCAGGGCGTCGTCCGGGCTTTCGCCGCCGATCCGCTCGGCCAGGCGCTCGGCCGCATTGTCGGCCAGGGTGTGCACCGGCTCGGGGTCGCGGAACGGATAGTCGTGGATGGCGCAGGCGATCGCCGCCTCGAGCAGCGGGAAGGCCGTGTCGTCGGCCTGGCCGGCCTCGGCCAACACGGTCTCGGCTTCCTCGCGCGTCACGCCCGCCCCCTCCCGAACGGCTCCACGCCCCGACGATGGCGCGGAAGCCGGCCCGGCGCCAGCGCCACCATGTCGATTCTGAGCAGATGTCCGGCCAAGCTGGGTCTTTGACGCAACACCGCGCGGCCCGCGGCCCGCAGCCGATCATACTGGTTCGCGCTCAGGGCCGCGAGGGCCAGTTCCAGGGTGGCCCGGCGCTTGACCTCGACCACCGCCAGCGTCCGGCCCCGTCGGGCCAGGATGTCGATCTCGCCGGCCCGGGTCTTCAGCCGGAAACCGAGCAGCTGATAACCCCGGCTCATCAGCAGCAGCGCCGCCAGCCACTCCGAACGATGGCCCTCGCGGTGGGACACGGCCCCCAAGGTCATCCGCCAGCCGCGCTTCGTCGCCACGACCCGCGGCGCCTTCAGGCGGACCGGGGGCCGGGGGTCGCTCATCGGCCCTGCAGCTCCAGGGCCCGTCTATAGAGCGGCTTGCGGGGCAGGTTCAGCGCCTTCGACACCTCCGCCGCCGCCTCGCCCGGCGGCAGACGGGTCATGGCCTCGGCCAGGGCGGCGTCGGCGTCGGCTTCGGTGGCGATCTCCGCCTCGCCCGGTCCGACCACGATGACGATCTCCCCCTTGGGCGCCTGGCAGCGGGGATCGGCCGCCAGTTCGGACAGCGAGCCGCGCACGCACTCCTCGTAGAGCTTGGTCAGTTCGCGGGCGACGGCCGCCGGGCGCGTTCCCAGCACGGCCGCCATGTCGGCCAGGCTGTCGGCCAGTCGGGGGCCGCTCTCGAAGAAGACCAGCGTCCGCCGCCCGGTGCGCAGCTCCTCCAGCGCCGTCCGCCGCGCGCCGGACTTCGGCGGCAGGAAGCCGGCGAACAGCACCCGGTCGGCCGGCTGGCCGGCGATGCACAGGGCCGCCAGCAGGCTGGAGGCGCCGGGGACCGGATGCACCGGCAGGCCCTCGGCGATCACCGCCCGCGCCACCACGAAGCCGGGATCGCTGACCAGCGGCGTGCCGGCGTCCGACACCAGCGCCACCACCGCCCCCTCGCGCAGCCGTTCGATGGCGATCTCGGCGGCGCGGGGCGAGGCGTGGTCGTCGCAGCGCTCCAGCCTGGCCTTCAGCCCGTAGGCCGACAGCAGCTTGCCGGTGACGCGGGTGTCCTCGGCCAGCACCAGGTCGGCGGCGGCCAGCACGTCCAGCGCCCGCAGCGTCATGTCGCGCAGATTCCCGATCGGCGTCGCCACCAGATAGAGGCCGGGCGCGACGGGGCGCGGCGGCGGAGCGGTCGGGGGAAAGACGGAGGGTTCGGGCATCGGCGGGACCGTGCCAGCGGGGGCGGTCCGGCTCAAGGGCCGTGAGCGCGCGGGAACCTGGCCCCGCCTCAGGCGAGCAGCGCCCTCAGCACCCCGTCCAGCACCGGACGACCGGTTCGGGTGGCGATCACCCGGCCGGCCCTCGCCTCCAGGAAGCCGCCGTCGATCAGCGCGGCCAGCGGGCCGCCCTCCGGGCCCCGCCCCACCGCCGCCAGATCGGCCAGGGCCGCGCCCTCGACCGTGCGCAGCCCGAGCAGGATTCGCTCCTCGGCGGCCGCGGCCGGGGCCAGCCCCTCGCACCCGGCCCAGGGGGAGCCGGCCGCGACGCCGCCGATGTAGGCGGCGACTCCCGGGCGGGCCGCGGTGGCCGTGCGAACGCCCCGCAGGGTCAGCCGTCCGTGCGCCCCGGGGCCGACGCCGAGATAGTCGCCGCCGCGCCAAACATGCAGGTTGTGGGCCGAGCGCGCGGCGCGGCCCCGGGCATGGTTGGACACCTCATAGGCCTCGAAGCCGGCGGCCTCGAGCACCGCCTGGGTGGCCTCGTAGAGGGCCGCGGCGAGGTCCTCGTCCGGCGGGACCAGCGCGCCCCGGGCGAAGGCGCGGCCGAAGGCGGTGGCCGGCTCGATGGTCAGCTGGTAGGGCGAGACGTGTTCGAAGCCGAGGTCGAGCGCCCCGGCCAATTCGGCGGTCCAGCCGTCCACGGTCTGGCCCGGCCGGGCGTAGATCAGGTCGATCGACAGGCGGGGGAAGGCGCGGGCGGCGACGGCTGTGGCCCGGCGGGCCTCGTCCGCCGAATGGTTGCGGCCGAGGAAGGCCAGGGCCGCGTCGTCCAGCGCCTGCACCCCCATCGACAGGCGGTTGACCCCGGCGTCGGACAGGGCCGCAAACCGGGCCGCCTCGGCGTCGGTGGGATTGGCCTCCAGGCTGATCTCGACCGGCTCGCGGTTCGGGAACAGGGCCCGGGCCCGCTCGACCACCGCGGCCACGGCCTCCGGGGCCATCAGCGAGGGCGTGCCGCCGCCGAAGAAGATCGAGGCCAGCCGGCGCGGACCGGTCAGGGAGGCTTGCGCCTCCATGTCGGCGAGGATGGCCTGGACCAGCGCCGCCTGTTCCTCCACCCGGCCCCGGTCCCGCACGACGTTGAAGTCGCAATAGGGACAGATGCGGGCGCACCAGGGCCAGTGGACGTAGAGGGCGAGGTCGGGGCCGGGGTCCGCAACCGGGTCAGTCAATCAGCGCCGCCTTCAGCTTCTCGAACGCCCTTGCCCGGTGGCTGATCGAATCCTTCAGCTCCGGGGCCAGCTCGCCGAAGGTCTGGTCATGGCCCTCCGGAACGAAGATCGGGTCATAGCCGAAGCCGCGGTCGCCGCGCGGCGGGAAGGTCAGCCGGCCGTCGACCCGGCCCTCGACCACCACCGCCGGCCCGTCCGGCCAGGCCACGGCGAGGGCCGAGGTGAACCACGCCCGCCGGTCGTCCGAGCCGATCTCCTCGAGCCGCTCCTCGACCTTGGCCATGGCGCGGGCGAAATCCCTGTCCGGCCCGGCCCAGCGCGCCGAGAAGACGCCCGGCGCCCCGTCCAGCGCCGCGACCGACAGGCCGGAGTCGTCGGCCAGGGCGACCTCGCCCGAGCGGTCGGCCGCGTGGCGCGCCTTGAGCAGGGCGTTGCCGGCGAAGGTGGTCTCGGTCTCCTCCGGTTCGGCCAGACCCCGCGCCGCCGCGGCGACGACCTCGTAGCGTCCGCCCAGCAGGGCTTCGATCTCGGCGGCCTTGCCCGGATTGTGGGTCGCCGCGACCAGACGCATCCCCCTGACCAGTTTCAGCTTCATCGCCACCCTCCGCCCGCGGCGAGATGTCCCGCCGGGCACGCCGTCGCCGCCGCCCCGGCGAACAGAGGCCGTGTCGTCCCTTGATCTGGAGCAATTACGCACGATCGATGCAGAGGTATAATAAACAGAGGGGAAATCCTTTCCGGGACCAACGGAGAACGACCATGACCACCATGAACGCTTCCGACTTCATCGAAAAGGTCGGCCACGGGGTGCTGAACGCCTTTCTGCTCGCCGCCCTGCCGACCGCGCTGATCGTCACCCTGCTCCAGGCCCTGTAGATCGGCCCCGCGCGCCCTTTGACGGGCCGGCCGACGGGGGCGATGTATGAGGCCGCGCGGGAGTCGGCCGGGTCCCGCGCGGCGCCCGTGCCCCGACGCCCGGCCTGAACGAGGCCGCATGCGGTTGCCGAACAGGACGTCGCCCGGAATCCGCCCCCCCGCCGCGCCGCGCCCGAGCCTGAACCTGAGCCTGAGCCCGAGCCTGGTCTCGATCCCGGGCGTCGCGGGCGCGGCCTGCGCCCTGGCCTTCTGGGTCCTGGCCGCGGGCGCGGTCCTGGTCCCCCTCGCCGTGCTGGCGCTGAAGCTGTTCGGCGCCCCGGTGGTCACCGCCGGGGCCGGCGAGGAGGCCATCGTCATCCCCCTGCCCTGGGCCTATGTGCTGCTGGTGGCCGGCGCCGCCTTCGCCTATCTGGCCACCTCGGCCCTGATCTTCCGCCTGCTGCTGCGCATCGTCGCCACCCTGCGCGTGGGCGACCCCTTCCATCCGCGGAACGTGCGGCGGCTGCACCAGATCGGCGCCGCCTTCGCCACGGTCACCCTCGGCGTCTGGGCCGGCCAGTTCCTCGTCGCCCGCTTCGTGCGCGGGGCCATGGCGACGCCGAGCCTGTTCGACCTGATCACCCCCTCCTTCGCCGTGGTCATCATCGTCGTCATCGCCGAGGTCTTCCGCGAGGGCGCGCGCCTGCGCCGCGAGGCCGAACTGACCATCTGAGCGGCGGGCGCGGCGGCATTCCGCCCCGGGCCGCGGCGGTATAGAGAAGGCGGCATGGCCATCCGCGTACAGCTCGACCGCCTCCTGCTTGAACGGCGCATGTCGCTGACCGAGCTGGCCGACCGCGTCGGCCTGACCCTGGCCAATCTGTCGGTCCTCAAGACCGGCAGGGCGCGGGCCGTCCGCTTCACCACCCTGGACGCCCTGTGCCGCGAGCTGGACTGCCAGCCGGGCGACCTGCTGGTGCGCACGCCCGGGCCGCAGGACGCCGGCCCCGGGGCGGACGCCGACGGCCCGGCCCCGCGCCGCGCATGAGCCGCCGCGACGACCTGAGCCCCGAGGACCGCCGCATCTGGGCGCGGGTGGCGGGATCGGTGACGCCCTCGAGGCCGAAGAAGGCCGCGCGGATCGTCCCCGGCGCCGTCGATCCCGAGCCGCCCGCCGCGCCGCCGGCCCGGGGGCCGGTCAGGGCCCGCGGGGTCGCCCCGGCCTACGCGCCTGCCGTTCCGGCTCCGGCCCGGGCGCGCGGCGTTCCCGAAGAACTGGAGCCGCGCCGCCAGCGCCGCCTGTCGCGCGAGCGCGATCCGATCGAGGCGAGGATCGACCTGCACGGCCATGGCCGCTTCCAGGCCCAGGACGCCCTCACGGCTTTTCTCATCGGGGCCCAGGCGCGCGGCTGCCGCTCGGTGCTGGTCATCACCGGCCAGGGCCGGCGCGGCGGCGGCGGCGTGATCCGCGCCTCGGTGCACGAATGGCTGCAGGGCCCGGCCCTGCGCGGCGTGGTGTCGGGGTTTGCCCCGGCGGCGCGGCGTCACGGCGGCGACGGGGCGCTGTATGTGACGATCCGGCGAGGGGCGTGATTGGTGATTCGTGAATCGTGAGTGGCCGCTACTTGATCAGCCTCAGTCCCAATCACGACTCACCATTCACGACTCACGACCCGTGCTCAACCGCCGAGGTTCAGCCCCGCCGCCTTCGCCAACCCCTCCAGCGAAACCATCGGCCGCGGTCCCCAGTGGGCGATGACCTCGGCGGCGGCCAGCGAGCCGAGCTTGCCGGCGTCCTCCAGCGGCAGGCCGCGGGCGAGGCCGAGCAGCAGGCCGGCGGCGTACTGGTCGCCGGCGCCGGTGGTGTCGACCACCTTGTCGACGGGCGCCGCGGCGACCTCGACCCGCTCGGCCCCGCCGCCGCCGAACACCACCGAGCCCTTCGGCCCCCGCGTGACGGCGGCGATGTCGACGATGCGGCCGAGGTGGGCGGCGGCGTGGTCGAAGTCCTCGGTCTCGAACAGGGCGTGCAGCTCGCCCTCATTGGCCAGGACGATGTCGGCCGAGGCCTCGATGAAGGCCAGCAGCTCGGCCCGCCAGCGATGCACCACGAAACTGTCCGACAGGGTGATGGCGACCTTGCGTCCGGCGGCGTGGGCGCACGCCGCGGCGGCCTCGAAGGCGGCGCGGGCCGG
>NZ_CALMZS010000126.1 GCF_937870815.1 uncultured Brevundimonas sp. | reverse complement strand
CCCGTTCCCGTCTTCGCCCACATGCCCCTGCTGGTCGGGGCCGACGGCCAGGCCCTGTCCAAGCGGCTGGGCTCGCTGTCGATCGCCGAGATGCGCGACCAGGGCTATGAGCCGATCGCCATCACCAGCCATCTGGGCCGCATCGGCACCTCCGATCCGCTCGAGGTCGCGGACTCGGTCGAGGCGCTGGGCGAGGGCTTCGCCTTCTCGAAGATGGGCCGCTCGCCGGCGCGCTACGACACCGCCGACCTCGACCGCCTGAACGCCCAGGCCCTGCACGTCATGGACTATGCGACGGCCCGGCCGCGGCTGGCGGCGCTGGGCGCGGACATGGGCGAAACGGTCTGGAACATCCTCCGGCCGAACCTGCAGAAATTCACCGACATCATTGATCTGGAACGAATCATCCGAGGTCCGGTCACGCCCGTGATCGACGACCCGGCCTTCGCCGCCGCGGCCCTCGAGGCGCTGCCGGCCATGATCGGCGACGACGCCTGGTCGGTCTGGACCGACGCCGTCAAGGAGCGCACCGGGGCCAGGGGCAAGGCCCTGTTCATGCCGCTGCGCCACATCCTGACCGGCCAGACCCACGGGCCCGACATGGCCAGCCTGGTCCCCCTGATCGGCCGTGAGCGGATCGTCAAGCGGCTCTCGGGCGAAACCGCCTGACCGGCCGGCCACGCACGGCGACAGGGCCGCCGCCCCGGGACGACGGCCCCTCCGCGGGTCGCGGCCGGCGCGGCGGTCAGGCGTTGCAGGTCGCCAGCTGGTCGGCCGACAGTTCGACGCCCTTGTAGGTGAAGGCGGTCACGGGGCCGAAACGGGCCGCCACCCGCCGGCAGGCGCGCGCGGCCGGCTGGTTGGCGCCGCCGGTGGCGGTGCAGGTCGCGCCTTCGCAGCTCCAGGCGGCGCCGTCGATGATGGTGCGGCCGGCGGGCGCCCTTGAGGCGTCGGCGAGCACCGCGTTGGAGGCCGGCGCGCCGGCGAGGGCCGGGGCGGCGGCGAGCAGGGTCGCGGCGATGAACAGGACACGCATGGGGAGGTCTCCGAAGATGGGGCGTGGATCCGCCCGTCGACGTCAGCGGCCGGCGCCGGCCGCGCCTGGATTGACCGACCAGTGATTACTTATCGTCGATCATGTTGCAAGTGAGGCATCTCGTCCGAGGCCCGGACCGCCTCGATCGCTTCGGCCACCGTATGGCGCACGATCCACGCCTGCCGGAACGAGGCCGGGGTCATCCCGGCCTCGATGCTGTGCTCCATCACGGCCAGCAGCGCGTCCCAGAAGCCGTCCAGGTTCAGGAAGATCACCGGCTTGGCGTGAAGGTCGAGGCGTTTCCACGACAGCACCTCGATGGCTTCCTCGAGGGTGCCGACGCCGCCCGGGGCGACCACGAAGGCGTCGGACTGGTCGTACATGATGGTCTTGCGCTCGTGCATCGAGGCCACCACCAGGGTCTCGACCTCGTCGAACAGCCGCTCGCGGCTGCGCAGGAAGCCGGGCATGACGCCCAGCACCCGGCCGCCGGCCGCGTGGGCCGCGCGCGCCGAGGCCCCCATCAGCCCGACGCCGCCGCCGCCGTAGACCAGCCGCCAGCCGGCCTGCGCCGTCGCCGTCCCGAAGGCGCGGGCGGCGTCCAGATAGGCCGGCTGCACGGTCTCGGAAGACCCGCAGAACAGGCAGACCGACTTGCCGTCGAACGGCTGGATGCGGAGGGGTGACGACATGGGGCCTCTGCAAGACAGTGAAAGACAGCGGGGCCGGGGCCGGGCTATCTGGGGCGACACTCCTAACGGTCGACGAGGCAGTATGAAACGGGCGATGTTGTCGATGGCCGCGGCGGCGCTCGCCGCCGCCGGCCCGGGCTGTTCCCCGAACCCGCCCGAGCGGGCCGGGGCCGGCGAGCAGGCCGGCCGAGAATGGGCCCGTCCGCCGGTCATCGACCGGGTCGAACGGGCCGGGGCGGCCCTGGTGGTGTCCGGCCTCGCCGGCCCGGAAGCCCGGGTCGTCCTGCGCGGCGACGACGGCGCGGCGTTCGCGGCCACGGCCGACCCGCGCGGCCGCTTCGAGATCCGCATTCCGCCCGGGGCCGGGCATCTGCTGTTGCGCCCGGAGACCCGAAACGGCCAGGAGGCCGCCCCGTCGCCGGACCAGTTGCTGATCCTCGCGGCCGGGCAGGGGCCGATCGCGGTTCTCCGTCCCGGCGGCCCGACCCGCCGTCTGGATGCGGCGCCGGCCCTGGGGGCGATCGACAGCGACGGGCGGATGCGCGTGGCCTCGGGCCGGGTCGTCGCCGGCACGGCCGCGGTCGAGGTGCGGAGCGGCGTCGAGACGGTGCAGGTCGCGCCCGATTCCCAGGGCCGCTGGAGCGTGATCCTGCCGCCGCGCGAGGGATCCGACCAGATCCGGGTGGCGGGCCGCGAGTTCCGCTGGCCGGGAGACGCCGCCGGCTCGCCGGCGCTGTCCGTGGAACGGCTGGAGAGCGGCTGGCGCATCCGCTGGTCGGGTCCGGGCGGGGCGGCCCAGACCACCTGGCTGCCCCAGCCGGCCGGCCCCTGAATACAGTTTACGGGCCGTTTACCAATTCAGTCGAACGAGGGGATGTCTTCCTGTTCGAGGACGCCCACCATCACCGAACCTCATCAGCCCGGCGCTCGCGTCGGGCTTTTTTCCGGCCGGTCGGAGGCGGGGGAGGTAGCCGGGCGGGAGCCAGGGCGAAATCGGTTTGGACGCGATCGCGTCCAAACCCGGATCTTCGCTCCAGCATTAGACTGGAGCCTGATTCACGGCATCGGCGGAATCGCGAAGCGATTCCGCCTCAACCGATCAGGCTCCAGGCTCAGCCGCGCGTCTGGCCGCCGCCTCGAACGACATATTTGTAGCTGGTCAGCTGTTCGGCGCCGACCGGACCGCGGGCGTGCAGGCGCGAGGTCGAGATGCCGATCTCGGCCCCGAAACCGAACTCGCCGCCGTCCGAGAACTGGGTCGAGGCGTTCCACATGACCACGGCGCTGTCGACGGCGTCGAGGAAGGCCTCGGCCGCCCGGTCGTTTTCGGTCACGATCGTCTCGGTATGGCCCGAGCCGTATTTGCGGATGTGATCGATCGCGCCGGACAGTCCCTCCACGATCCGCACCGCCAGGATCGGAGCCAGATATTCGGCGCCCCAGTCCGCCTCGTCGGCCGCCTCGACGCCGGGCACGATGGCCCGGGCGGCCGGGTCGCCCCGAAGCGTGCAGCCGGCGGCGCTCAGGGCCGCGGCGACGGGGGGCAGAAGACGGTCCGCCGCGCCGGCGTCCACCAGCAGGGTCTCCGTCGCGCTGCAGATCGAGACCCGCCTCATCTTGCCGTTCACGGCGACGGTCACCGCCATGTCGAGGTCCGCGTCGGCATGGAGGTAGGTGTGGCAGACGCCTTCCAGATGTCCCAGCACCGGCGCCCGCGCCTCGGCCTGAACCCGGGCCACCAGGCTCTTGCCCCCGCGCGGCACCAGCAGCTGCACGGCGCCGTCCAGTCCCCGGAGCAGGGCGCCGACGGCGGCCCGGTCCGGCGTCGGCACCAGCTGGACCGCGTCCGCCGGCAGACCGGCCGACGCCAGCCCCTCGACGAAGGCGGCGTGAATGGCCAGCGACGTCGTCAGGCAGTCGGAGCCGCAACGCAGGATCGCGGCATTGCCCGAGCGCAGGCACAGGGCCGCGGCGTCGGCGGTGACGTTCGGGCGGCTTTCATAGATGATCGCGATGACGCCGATCGGGGTTGAGACCCGCGCTATGTCCAGACCGTTGGGGCGGGTCCAGCGGGCCAGTGCCCGGCCCACCGGGTCGGGCAGGGCGGCGACATCGGCGATCGCCGTCGCCATCGCCGGGACGCTCTGGTCGCCCAGCGACAGACGGTCGATCATCGCGGGCTCGAGGCCCCGTTCGCGGGCGCGGGCGACATCGACGGCGTTTGCTTCCAGAATCAGGCCGGATCGAGCCGCCAGCGCGTCCGCCGCGGCCAGGAGCGCGCGGGTTCGGGCGTCGGGCCCGATCGTTCCCAGCACCCGGGCGGCTGCGAGCGCCTTGTCGCCCATGGCCGTCATCAGGGATTCGATGGCTGTCATCGTCCGGCCTGCAGTACGAGGTCGTCGCGGTGCACCGCCGCCCGCGGCCCCTGATAGCCCAGCAGCGCCGCCACCTCGCCGGTTTTTCGGCCGCTGATAAGCCCCATCTCGCGGGCGGAATAGGCGGCGAGGCCGACGCCCGCGCGGAGGCCGGCGGCGGTCATCAACAGAATGCTGTCGCCCTTGTCGAAATCGCCGCTCACGGCGCGAATGCCGGAGGGCAGCAGGCTGCCGCCCGACGCCAGCGCCGCCAGGGCTCCGTCGTCGATGGTCAGGCTGCCGGCCGGCTCCACGCTGCCGGCGATCCAGGCCTTGTAGGCCGCCGGCGGCGAGGAGGGGGCGGTGATCAGGGTCGCGCGCGCGCCCGCTTCTATGGCCGCCAGCGGATGGAATCCGCCGCCGGACGCGATCACCGTCGCGCATCCCGCGGACCGGGCGATGTCGGCGGCGAGAAGCTTGGTCCGCATGCCGCCCGTCCCCACGCCGGCGCCGACGTTGGCCCCGCCCGCCATCGCCATGACCCGCGGCCCGAGGTCCTCCACGAGGGGGATGTGCCGGGCATCGGGATCGCTATCGGGATCGGACTCGTAGAGCCCGTCCACATCGGACAGCAGGATGAGCAGATCGGCCCGCGCGAGCTGCGCGGTTCGCGCCGCGAGGCGATCATTGTCTCCATAGCGGATCTCCTCGGTCGCGACGGTGTCGTTCTCGTTGACCACGGGGACGGCTCCCAGCTTCAGCAGCGCCTCCATCGTGGCGCGCGCGTTCAGCCATCGGCGCCGGCGTTCGGTGTCCTCGCGGGTCAGCAGCACCTGGGCCGGGATCAGGTCGTGGGGCGACAGGGCCGTTTCCCAGGCCTGCATCAACCATGGTTGACCCACCGCCGCGGCGGCCTGCTTCTGATCCAGACCGGCCCGTCGCGTCAGCCCGAGGCGGCCGCGGCCCAGGGCGACGGCGCCTGACGACACGACGATGACCTCGACGCCGCGGCCGCGCAGTCCGGCGATGTCGGCCCCGATGCTCGCCAGCCGCGCCGTGGCCACGCCGGACCGGTCCACCACCAGCGCCGACCCGATCTTGACGACGACACGCCGCGCGCCGGTCAGCATCGCGCCCGCGTCGGCGGGCCGCCGAATGGACTCTGAAGGCATGGACGAAGTCATGAAAACTCCAAGGCGCGGCATCGTGGATGATATTGCACTGCATCGCAGCATAAGGGTTGCATTTCTTCCGGAAGCATGTTTCTTGTCCATATGGCACGGCTGAGCCGCGCCCACGCATTGTCTTTACCCCGAATCGTTTTTTTGAGCACCAACGTGTCGTATCGCTTCGCTCCCGCCCGTTCCGCCGCCGCCGCCGATGTTGCAGGCGCGGTCGTTCGCGCGTCGGATCGGATGTTCGCTGCGTCCATTCTCCTCCTTGTGGTGCTTATTCTGCTCCCCGGAGCGGCGTGGCTGCACGCGACCTGAACCCACTCTCCAACTCAGGATCGCCCGCATCACCCCGCTCCCGAAAGGAAGCGGGGTTTTTGTTGCGTGCGGTCCGGCCTTCCGGACAATCATGACCCACCACCCCTTCACATCTCCCGCCGGTCGCCGCAGCGCGGCGATCACCGACGGCCCCAGCCGCGCCGCCGCGCGCAGCTACCTGCGCGCCGCCGGGATGCAGGACGCCGACTTCGGCAAGCCGATGATCGCGGTGGTCAACACCTGGTCGTCGGTCACGCCGTGCAACATGCATCTGGACAGGCTGGCCAGGGACGTCCGCGCCGGGATCGTCTGCGCCGGCGGCTTTCCCGTCGACTTCAACACCATCGTCGTGACCGACGGCATCTCCATGGGCACGCCGGGAATGAAGGCCTCGCTGATCTCCAGGGAAGTGATCGCCGACTCGATCGAACTGGCGGTCGAAGGCCATCAGCTGGACGGCGTCGTCTGCATCGTCGGCTGCGACAAGACCATACCGGCGGCGGCCATGGCCCTGGCGCGGATGGATATTCCGGGCCTGGTCTATTACGGCGGCACGATCATGCCGGGCCGGATCGGGGCCGCGGAGATCTCGGTCCAGGACGTGTTCGAGGCCATCGGAGCCCACGGAGCCGGGACCATGGACGCCGCCGGGCTGAAGGCGGTCGAGAGCGCGGCCTGTCCCGGCGCCGGGGCCTGCGGCGGCCAGTTCACCGCCAACACCATGGCCATGGCCCTGACGGTCATGGGCCTGTCGCCCATGGGCGCCAACGACGTGCCGGCCGTCGATCCGGCCAAGGCGGCCGAGGGCGAACGCTGCGGCCGGCTGGTGGTCGAGCGGGTCCTGGCCGGCGACAACGCGCGCAAATACATCACCCGGGCCAGCCTGTGGAACGCGGCGGCGGCGGTGTCGGCCTCGGGCGGCTCGACCAACGCCGTCCTGCACCTGACCGCCATCGCCGCCGAGGCCGGGGTCGATTTCGGGGTCGAGGACTGCAACGCGGCCTGCGAGGCGACGCCGGTCATCTGCGACCTGAAGCCCGGCGGCCGGTTCCTGGCCAGCCATCTGTTCGCGGCCGGCGGCACGCGGCTGGTGACCCGGCGGCTGGCCGAGGCCGGCAAGATCGCCGACGCCCCGACGGTCTCGGGCCGCGGCCTGTTCGCCGAGGCGGCCGAGGCGGAAGAAGCGCCGCGGCAGCAGGTGGTCGCGACCGTGTCCGCGCCGGTCAGCCCGCGGGGCAGCTATGCCGTGATCTACGGCGATGTCGCCCCCGAGGGCGCGGTCATCAAGCTGACCGGCCACAGGGTCGACCGCTTCGAAGGTCCGGCCTGCGTGTTCGATTCCGAGGAAGACGCCTTCCACGCCGTCCAGGACGGCGCGGTCGGCGAGGGCGACGTCATCGTCATCCGCTACGAAGGGCCGCGCGGCGGCCCCGGCATGCGCGAGATGCTGCAGGTCACCGCCGCCCTGAAGGGGCGCGGCGTCCACGATGTCGCCCTGATCACCGACGGCCGGTTCTCGGGCGCCTCCTACGGCTTCGTCGCCGGCCATGTGTCGCCCGAAGCGGCGGCAGGCGGGCCGATCGCCCTGATCCGCGACGGCGACCGCATCGTCATCGACGTCACCAACCGCCGGATCGACATCGATGTCGATCTGGAGGAACGCCGGGCGGGCTTCGCCCCCAACGTCGCCCGCCCGGCGCACGGCGTCTTCGCCAAATACGCCGCCTCGGTCGCCTCGGCGGCCCAGGGCGCGGTCACCATTCCCAACCCCCCGCCGGCCCAAATCCGGGCGACCCGGGTTCCCGCCGACATCGCAGCTCATGAGGACGCCTGACATGCAGATCTACACCAATGACGATATCCGTCCCGGCGTCATCGCCGGCCTGCGCATCGCCGTCGTCGGCTATGGCTCGCAGGGCCGCGCCCATGCCCGGAACCTGAAGGACTCGGGTCACGACGTGGTCGCCGGGGTCCGTCACGGCGGCAAGGGATGGACGAACGCCACCGCCGACGGCGTGCCGACGGCCGAGCCCGGCGACGCGGTCCGGGGCGCCGACATCATCGCCGTCCTGACCCCCGACATGGCCCAGGCCGAGATCTACAAGACGGTCATCGAGCCCAACGCCAGGAAGGGCGCGGCCCTGCTGTTCGCCCACGGCTTCTCGATCCTGTACGGTCGGGTCGTTCCGCGAAAGGACATGGACGTCATCCTGGTGGCGCCCAAGGGGCCCGGCGATCTGGTGCGGCGCGAATTTGCGCGCGGCCGCGGCGTGCCGGCCCTGTTCGCCATCGAGCGGGACGCCACCGGCAAGGCGCGCGACCGGGCCATGGGCTATGCCAGGGGCATCGGCGGGGCGACCGGCGGCCTGCTGGAGACCACCTTCAAGGAAGAGACCGAGACCGATCTGTTCGGTGAACAGGCGGTGCTGTGCGGCGGGGCCAAGGAACTGGTCATGGGCGGCTTCACCACCCTGGTCGAGGCCGGCTACCAGCCCGAGATCGCCTATTTCGAATGCATGCACGAGCTGAAGCTGATCGTGGACCTGTTCTACGAGGGCGGCGTCTCCAAGATGAACGAATTCATCTCCGAGACCGCCAAATGGGGCTCGGTCGTCAGCGGCCCGCGCGTGATCAACGGCGAGACCCGGGCGCGGATGAAGGAGGTGCTGGCCGAGATCCAGTCCGGTCAGTTCGCCCGCGAATGGATCGCCGAGAACGAGGCGGGCAAGGAGGCCTATGACGCCCTGGTCAAGGCCGACGGCGATCATCCCATCGAGGTGGTCGGCGCGGGCCTGCGCGAGCGGATGGCCTGGCTGCACGCCCCCAAGACCGCCGAAGCCGCCTGACCGGAAAGTTGACCGAGTAAAGATGATGAGCGCCGCCGCGCCCGCCCTGATGAAAACCCCCGCGATCGCTCCCCGGAGCGGCGCGCGGTTGCTGGTCTCGACCCTGGAACGGCTGGGGGTCGAGGTGTTGTTCGGCTATCCGGGCGGGGCCATCATGCCGGTCTATGACGCCCTGACCGGATCGAAGCTGCAGCATATCCTGGTGCGGCACGAACAGGGCGCGGCCTTCGCGGCGGACGCCTATGCGCGGGCCTCGGGCAAGGTCGGGGTCTGCATGGCCACCTCGGGGCCGGGTGCGACCAATCTGGTCACCGGCATCGCCAACGCCATGATGGATTCCGTGCCGCTGGTCTGCATCACCGGCAATGTGGCCACGCCGCTGATGGGCACCGACGCCTTTCAGGAAATCGACATCCTGGGCGTCACCCTGCCCATCGTGAAGCACAGCTGGATCGTGCGCGACCCCGCCGAAATTCCCGCTGTGGTCGAGGAGGCGTTTCATGTCGCGCGCTCGGGCCGGCCCGGGCCGGTGCTGATCGACCTGCCGAAGGATGTTCAGGTCGGCATGACGTCGGACGACTTCGGCTTTCACTATCCGAACGAGACGACGGAACTGGACCGCACCGCCATCGCCGCCGCCGAAGCCATGATCCGGGCCGCCGAACGCCCGCTGATCTATATCGGCGGCGGGGTGAAGATCGCGGGCGCGGTCGAGGCCTTGCGCGCCTTCGCCGAGCGCACCGGCATCCCCAGCCTGTCGACGCTGAACGGCCTGGGGTCGATGCCCACGGATGCGCCCGGTTTCCTGGGCATGTTGGGCATGCACGGCACGCGGGCGGCCAATGAGGCGGTGCAGGAAGCCGATCTGCTGATCGTCTTCGGGGCCCGGTTCGACGACCGGGCGACGGGCAGGCTGGCCGAGTTCGCACCCCATGCCAAGGTCGTCCATTTCGACGTCGACCCGGCCGAGATCGGCAAGCTGAGGACCGCCCATGTCGCCGTCGTCGGAGATCTGAAGGCCGGGATCGAGACGCTGAACCCGGGTCTCCTGGCCATCGATCCCTGGGTGATCCGCTGCGCCTCGAACGCCCGGCGCCACGCCTTCCGCTATGACGCGCCGGGCGAGGGCGTCTATGCGCCCGCCCTGCTGAATGAGCTGTCTCGCGCGGCGGGCGACCGGTTCGTGGCGGCCTGCGACGTCGGCCAGCACCAGATGTGGGTGGCCCAGCATTGCGCCTTCTCCCGTCCCGAGGCGCATCTGACCTCGGGTGGGCTGGGGGCCATGGGCTATGGCCTGCCCGCCGGCCTGGGGGCCAAGCTGGCCGTGCCCGACGCCCACGTCGTCACCGTCTCGGGCGACGGCAGTTTCATGATGAACATCCAGGAGCTGGCGACCCTGCGGCGCTACGGCGTCGCGCTGAAGATCGTGCTGCTGGACAACGCCTCGCTCGGGCTGGTGCGCCAGTGGCAGGAGCTGTTCTTCGACCGGAACTATTCCGAGGTCGATCTGTCGGACAATCCCGACTTCGTCGCGGTGGCCGAGGCCTTCGGCGTCGAGGCCTTCCGAATTAGTCGGCGCGAGGAGGTCTCCGCCGGGATCGCCCGCCTGCTGGCCGCGCCCGGCCCCTGCCTCGCGCATGTGCTGATCGACCCGAAGGAGAATGTCTGGCCGCTGGTGCCGCCGGGCCGGAACAACGCCGAGATGATGCACGGCGACATGAAATTCGAAGGCGAAATGTGATGACCGACACCCTCCATATCCAGATCGACCGGGCCGACGGCTCGCTGCAGCGCCTGATCGGCCTCGTCGAGCGCCGGGGCTTCCACATCGACGGCCTGAGCCTGTCGGACGAGGGGGCGTCGCGCCGGGTCCAG
>NZ_CALMZS010000125.1 GCF_937870815.1 uncultured Brevundimonas sp. | reverse complement strand
CCGGGCCACATCAGGTCCTCGGTGAAGTCCGGGGCCGGATTGACCAGCACCAGGCCGGCCAGCCGCTCGGGCCGGGCCAGGGCCAGCAGCAGGGCGACCCAGCCGCCCATCGACGATCCGACCGGAACCACCGGGCCTTCGAGGCTGTCGATCAGGGCGATGGCGTCCTCGCGCCAGCGGCCGATGGTGGCCTCGCGCCAGTCGCCGGAGGATCGGCCGTGGGCGAAATGGTCGTAGCGGAGGTAGCTCCAGCCCCGCTCGCGCGCCGCCGTGTCGAGCGCCAGCGCCTTGGTCCCCTCCATGTCCGAGCGGAAGCCGCCGATCCAGACCACGGTGGGGCCGTCGCCGCGGACCCGCTTCAGGGCCAGGTGCTCCCCGTCGGGCCGGGCTAGCTGTTCCAGGTCGTCCATCGGCGTCCCTCTCGCGCAATCGGTTCGGGACTGATAGCGAACGACCGCTAGCGAAGCGAAGGCCAATCCGCGTGTCCGAACCCAGGGTCCTGTTCGTCACCTCCAACCGCATCGGCGACTGCGTCATCTCCTCGGGCGTGATCGGCGAGATCGGCCGCCAGCTGCCGGGGGCCCGGATCACCGTCGCCTGCGGCCGCCCGCCGGCCCCCCTGTTCCGCTCGGCTCCGGGAGTCGAACGGGTCATCGTCCTCGACAAGAAGAAATTCGCCGGCCACTGGATCGGCCTGTGGAAGCAGGTGGTCGGGACCCGCTGGGACATGGTCGTCGACATCCGCGGCTCGGCCCTGGCCTGGCAGGTGCGGGCCCGGACCCGGCGGGTCTATCACCGCGGCCTGGAGACGGGCTCGCCCAAGGTCGAGATGGTCACCCGCCTGATGCGGGCGCAGCGGCCGCTGGACCCCGAGCTGTTCATCGACGACCGGGCCCGGGCCGAGGCCGCGGCGGTGATCGATCCGCAGCTGGCGGCGGGCTCCGGGCCGGGGCCCATCCTCGCCCTCGCCCCCATCGCCCATCAGCCGGGCAAGAGCTGGCCGGCCGACCGCTGGGCCGCCCTGGTCGAACGACTGAAGGCCGAGCCGCGCTTCGCCGGCTGGCGGTTCATGCTGGTCGGCGGTCCCGGCGACCATCCGCCGGCCGCCCCGGCCCTGGCGGCGGCCGCGGCGCGCGGGATCGATTTCGTCGGCAAGGGCGACATCCTCGCCTCGGCGGCGGCGATCGACCGGGCCGCCCTGTTCGTCGGCAACGATTCCGGACTGATGCATGTGGCCGCGGCGGCGGGCCGGCCGACGCTGGGCCTGTTCGGCCCGACCGAGTGGTGGCTCTACGGACCTTGGGGGCCCCGGACCCGCACGGTCGCCTCGAACGGCGCGCGCGGCGAATTCGCGCCGATCGAGGCCCTGGGCGTCGACCGTGTCCTTGAGGCCGTGCTCGATCTCCATACGGCCTTCATCGGCCCCGGCCGCGCCGCCAAACCTTGAAGCGGCGGGCGTTCGCGGTCATATAGGGCCGCTTGGGAGGAACTCGCGATCCGTCGCGGGCCTGCTCCCGCGCACCGCCTTTCGTCCACCTGCAAGGAAACGACGCCCATTCGCCGTCCGATGAACCAGCCGCCCGTCAAGGACGGGCCGCCCATGAACCAGGATATCCGCGCGCCGCGCGTCCTGCTGATCGACCAGAACGGCGAAAAGCAGGGCGTCATGCCCACGTCCGCCGCGCTGGAGGCCGCCGAGGAGGCCGGCATGGATCTGGTTCAGATCGTTTCCACCTCGGAACCGCCGGTCTGCAAGATTCTGGACTACGGCAAATTCCGCTTCCAGGAGCAGAAGAAGAAGGCCGAGGCGCGCAAGCGTCAGAAGGTCGTCGAGCTGAAGGAAATCAAGCTCCGGCCCAACATCGACGTCCACGACTACGAGGTCAAGGCCAAGGCCATGCACCGCTTCTTCGACGAGGGCGACAAGGTCAAGGTGACGCTGCGTTTCCGGGGGCGCGAGATGGCCCACCCCGAGCTGGGCATGAAGCTGCTCAACAAGGTCCAGGCCGATTTCGACGAGATCGCCAAGGTCGAATATGCGCCGCGCATGGAAGGCCGGCAGATGATCATGATCCTGGCCCCGAAATAGCCGCCGGATCCCCGCGCCTCCAGACGCCCCCCCCCCCCGGGGCCGGTCGCCGTCTTCGGATTATCCACGGCGACTGGAGCCACGTTCGGGCGGAACCTCTGATCGAGATCGTCCGCCGCCTCGAGCCCGGAATCCGGCCCCTTGCGCGCTCCGGCCGTCACGGCCGGGCAAGAGGGGCTCCCGACCCGCCTTGCCATCCGGGCCCGGTTCGACTAGAAGCCGCGCCTTCGCGTATCGAACCGCCGGGCGAACAGGCATGCCTGGGCGGTTCTTAATCCAGGCCGCCATTCGCATCTCCGGGCTCAGGCAGTCCGAAGGACGGCAGCCCAACAAGAGAGTGGAAAATGCCGAAACTCAAGACGAAGTCTGGCGCCAAGAAGCGCTTCAAATTCACGGCGACGGGCAAGGTGAAGGCCGGCGTGGCGGGCAAGCGGCACCGCTTGATCAGCCACAACAGCAAATACATCCGCCAGAACCGCGGCACCTCGGTCATGGCCGACGCCGACGCCAAGAAGATCAAGTCCTACATGCCGTACGCCTGACCGGCGCGCGTCTGACCTGATCTCCACACTGAATTTGAAAGGATAGCGACATGGCTCGCGTCAAACGGGGCGTGGTTTCCCACGCCAGGCACAAGAAGGTTCTGAAGCAGGCCAAGGGCTTCTACGGCCGCCGCAAGAACACCATCCGCACCGCCAAGGCCGCGGTCGACCGCGCCGGGCAGTACGCCTACCGCGACCGCCGCACCAGGAAGCGCAATTTCCGCGCCCTGTGGATCCAGCGCATCAACGCCGCGGCCCGGCTGGAAGGCTTCACCTACAGCCAGTTCATCCACGGCCTCGGCCTGGCCGGCATCGAGCTGGACCGCAAGGTCCTGGCCGCCATGGCCGCCGACGAAGCCGCCTTCAAGGCCATCGCCGACAAGGTCCGCGGCGCCCTGGCCTAGGTTTTTCCGGCGACGGAAGACGCAAAGGCCCTCCGGCCGCGCCGGGGGGCTTTTTGCTGGGCGCCGCAACCGCTAGACGGACTGCGACATGACCGACCTGAACCAGCTCGAACTCGACCTGATCAACGCCATCGGCGGCGCGGAGACGGCGGCCGCCGTCGAGGAATTGCGCGTCGCGGCCCTCGGCAAACAGGGCTCGATCTCGGGCCTGCTCAAGGGCATGGGCGCGATGAGCCCGGAGGAGCGGCGCGAG
>NZ_CALMZS010000124.1 GCF_937870815.1 uncultured Brevundimonas sp. | reverse complement strand
ATATAGGTCAGGGCCTCGCGCTGGTCCCAGCTGTGGTTGCCGAGCGTCAGGCAGTCGGCGCCGGCCATGAACAGCTCGTTGGCGGTGTTCTCTGTGATGCCGAAGCCGCCGGCGGCGTTCTCGGCGTTGACGACCACGAAGTCGAGCTTCAGGTCACGTTTCAGCGCGGGCAGGTGGTCGCCGAGACCGTCGCGGCCGGACTTGCCCACCACGTCGCCGAAAAACGCCAGTCTCATACGATCCGCCTCATGGGACGGCTCTATAGCCCCTCTCGGTCAGAACGCCATGCAGACGGATGTCGTGCAGCTCGACCGGCAGGTTTTCGACCTCCTGCCCGGCGTAGGCGAAGCCGATGCGGACGGCGTCCGGCAGGGCCGAAAAGGTCCGGTCGTAATAGCCGCCCCCCTGCCCCAGCCGCCCGCCGGCCGCGTCGAAGGCCAGCAGGGGCGTAACGATCAGGTCGGGCGTGACGGCGGCGGCCAGCGGGAAGGGCGCGGGCACCCCGGCCTCGTCGAGTTCGAGCGGCTCGCCGGGCGACCAGCGGCGGAAGGTCATGGGAGCGTCGCGCTCGACGACCACCGGGAGGCAGAGCTGACGGCCGAGACGGGTGAGCGCCATCGACAGGGCATCCGCGTCGATTTCCGAACCAATGGCGCGATAGACGGCGATGACGTCGCCTGGAGGGAGGTCCTCCGCGTGTTCGGCCGCGCGCAACGACGCCTCCGGATCGAGACCGGCCAGACGCTTGCGCGTCGCGCGCATGGCGGCCCGGAGTTCATGCTTGTCAGTCATGGGGGAGAGGTAGCGCATTCGGGGGGCGCCCCGAAGCCCCTCCACCGCTTTCGCGGTTCCCCTCCCCGTTCGCGAAGAGCGGACGGGGACGCGCCCGCCCAAGCAGCGAGCGACAGCGCACAAAAAGGAGAAGGGTGGCGGCGCCGCGAGAACCGTGAAGGACGTTTAAATCCTCTCGACCTGGGTAGCCAGGTGGGCGCCGTGTGCCCAGGCCCACGGGCCTGATCAGGGACAGCTCCCTTCGAGTGAATTAAGGTCGCGAGGAAATGTTGCCTTCGACGAGGGCCGCAGCAGGACCCGCCGGGACGGAAGATAGTCGTTCGCGCCCCCCGGCGCCAGTGGCCGCCGGACAGGCGGCAGACCGGGGCCGCCTCACAGCCCCTGGGCGATCTTCTCCAGCCGCGCGGCGACGGCGTTCAGCGCCTCGGCCACTCCGTCGGCCGAGACCGCCGTCGCGGCGGCGGCCGGATTCTCCAGCCGGGCCTCGTGCAGTTCATCGGCGAGCAGCAGGCCGGCCATCAGGAACAGGCGGATGTCGCCGACGTGTCCGACCTCTCCCGCCACCTGGCGGACATGGCCGTCGAACTGTTTGGCGAGGATGCGGACGCGTTCCTCCTGACCGTCGGCGCAGCCGACCGCATAGGGGCGGCCGTTGATCTCGACCGTCACAGTGGCCATCAGCGGGCCTCCGGCTCGTTGAGGCTGTCGCGGATGACCGCCGCGGCGCGCGCCAGAACCTCGGCGGCGTCACGCCCGGCGGATTCGAGTTCGTGGATGCGCCGCCGGTCGGTTTCGCTGGAGGGCTGGGGGGCGAACAGGTCGTCGTCGGGCGCCCGGCCGGCGCCGGCGGCGCGGCTCTTCAGGTCGAGCAGCCGGCGTTCCAGCAGAGCCAGAGCGCGGTCGACCCGGTCCTTGGCGGCCGATGCTGCGTCCATTCAGTCATATCCTCCAGAATCCGTATAGAACCCGCTCGCGCGCCGGGGTAAAGCGGCGCGCCTCCCTTTTTCCGCCTTCCGACGAAAGGTCCCCCCGTGACCGACGCCAAAACCGTATCCGAAAAAGCCACGCCGAAGCAGATGGCGGACGCCATTCGCGTTCTGGCCATGGATGGGGTCGAAAGGGCGAAGAGCGGCCATCCCGGCATGCCGATGGGAATGGCCGACGTGGCCACCGTGCTGTTCAGCCGCTTTCTGAAATTCGACGCCAGCCGGCCCGACTGGGCCGACCGCGACCGCTTCATCCTGTCGGCGGGCCACGGCTCGATGCTGATCTACGCCCTGCTGCACCTGACCGGCTACAAGGCGGCCACGAAGGACGAACTGTCGAACTTCCGCCGGTGGGGATCGAGGACCGCCGGCCACCCCGAGTTCGGCCACATGCCGGGCGTCGAGACCACCACCGGACCCCTGGGCCAGGGGCTGGCCAACTCGGTCGGCTTCGCCATGGCCGAGCGCCACCTGGCCGCGAAATACGGACCCGACCTGGTCGACCACCGGACCTGGGTCATCGCCGGCGACGGCTGCCTTATGGAGGGGGTGTCGCAGGAGGCGATCACCCTGGCCGGGCGCTACCGGCTGAACAGGCTGACGGTGCTCTGGGACGACAATGAGA
The DNA here is from genome assembly GCF_937870815.1 of uncultured Brevundimonas sp. GTDB lineage: Bacteria > Pseudomonadota > Alphaproteobacteria > Caulobacterales > Caulobacteraceae > Brevundimonas. The sequence goes on along the minus strand of NZ_CALMZS010000124.1, from coordinate 15,783 downwards.
TCACCATCGACGGCAAGGTGTCGCTGTCGGACGCCACCGACCAGAAGGCGCGCTTCAGGGCTGCGGGCTGGGCGGTCAAGGCCATCGACGGCCACGACGTGCACGCCATCCGCGGCGCGCTCAAGTGGGCGACGCGGCAGGACCGGCCGACGTTGATCGCCTGCAGGACCCGGATCGGTCGCGGCGCGGCGACCATGGAGGGCAGCCACAAGACCCATGGCGCGGCCCTCGGCGCGGCCGAGGTCGCGGCGACGCGGCTGGGCCTGTCCTGGACGCATGAGCCGTTCGAACTGCCCGAGGCGGTCGACAAGGCCTGGAAGAAGGTCGGCCGCCGGGGCGCCAAGGACCGCAAGGCGTGGGAGGCCCGGCTGGCCGCCTCGCCGCAGGCCGCCGATTTCACCCGCGCCATGAAGGGCGATCTGCCCGAGGGCGCCTTCGCCCAGCTGGACGCGAAGATCGCCGAACTGGTCGAGACCAAACCGGCCCAGGCCACGCGCCAGTCGTCGGGCGCGGCCCTGGACGAGCTGTTCGCCGCCGTGCCGGAGCTGATCGGCGGCTCGGCCGACCTGACCGGCTCGAACAACACCTTCGTCAACGGCACGCCGATCCTCGACGCCCCGACCTACGAGGGCCGCTACGTCAACTGGGGCATCCGCGAGCACGGCATGGCCGCGGCCATGAACGGCATGGCCCTGCATGGCGGGGTGATCCCCTATGGCGGCACCTTCATGGTGTTTTCGGACTACAGCCGGCCGTCGATCCGCCTGGCGGCGCTGATGGGGGTCCGGGTCATCCACGTGCTGACCCACGACAGCATCGGCCTGGGCGAGGACGGTCCGACGCACCAGCCGGTCGAGCATCTGGCGGCGCTGCGGGCCATCCCGAACCTGCTGGTGTTCCGCCCCGCGGACACGGTCGAGACCATGGAGTGCTGGCGCCTGGCGCTGGAGCACGGGTCGGCGCCGTCCGTACTGGCCCTGTCGCGGCAGAAGACGGCGGCGGTCCGCACCGTGGCGGCCGGGGAAAATCTGTCGGCGCGGGGCGCCTATGAGATCAAGGCGGCGAACGGCGAGGCGCGGGTCACCCTGTTCGGGACGGGCACCGAACTGCCGCTGGCGCTGAAGGCGGCCGAGACGCTGGAGACGGAAGGCACGCCGACGCGGGTGGTGTCGGTCCCCTGTTTCGAACTGTTCGAGCGCCAGGACGCCGCCTACCAGGCTTCGGTGATCGGCCGCGGCACGGTGCGGGTCGCCGTCGAGGCGGCCATCCGGCAGGGCTGGGAGCGGTTCATCGGCGAGGACGGCGGCTTCGTCGGCATGACCGGCTTCGGCGCCAGCGCCCCGGCCGAGGTGCTGTACGAGAAATTCGGCATCACCGCCGCGGCGGTGGTGGCGGCGGTGAAGGCGCGGCTCTGACACAGGCCGCGACCGGCCGGCCCGGGCGCGGGGCCCCGGGCCGGCCGGGAGACCCGGTCGTCAGAGGCCGGCGTCGCCCTCGGCCGAGCCGCCCGCGCCGCCCATCATGGCCGCGTGGTGGGCCGAGGCCTCCTCGCGGGTGATGCGGCCGTCGCCGTCCGCGTCGATGCGGGCGAACATTTCGGCGTGGCGGGCGCCGAATTCGTCGCGGGTCAGACCGTCCTCGTCGATCTCCATCGCCATGGGGCCGCCCGGCCCGGCCGGCTGGCCCATGGCGGCGCGATGGGCCGCGAACTCCTCGCGGGTCAGGCGGCCGTCGCCGTCAGCGTCCATGCGGGTGAACATCTGGACGTGGCGGGCGGCGAATTCGTCGCGGGTCAGGCCGTCCTCGTCGATCCCCATGCCCATGGGCGGCATGCCCCCGGGCTTCATGCCCATGTGCCCGCCCGATCCGCCCGGGCCGCGCATCATGGCGTGATGGGCCGCGAACTCCTCGCGGGTCAGGCGGCCGTCGGCGTCGGCGTCCATGCGCGCGAACATCTCGCCATGCCGGGCCAGGAATTCGTCGCGGGTCAGGCCGTCCTCGTCGATCTGCATGCCCATCCGCCCCATGCCGTTGTGCTGCATGCCCATGTGGCCGGGCGGCGCGGCGACGGCCGCATCATGGCCCTCGTGCTCCGGCCGGTCCTCCGCCTGGGCGGCGCCCGGCGCGGCGGCGGCGGGATGGTTTTCGTGGGCCTGCGGCTCCTGCGCCTGGGCGGCCAGCGGAGCGGCGGCGATGACGGCGGCGGCGAAAAGAACTCTCACGATGGTCTCTCCCGGAATGACAGTCGACCGATATCGGTCGCGGCGGCATCCAGACGCGCCGCTTGTGGCGCCGGTATGGCCGGGCGACGCGACTCGTCGCCACGCCGGGCCCCGTCGTCGGCGGCCCCCACGGTGAAGCCTGTCCCCGGCTAGAGCGACGGGGCCGCCGCGGCGCGGACCTGCCGGGCGCCGGCCAGGGCGGCGACGGCGAGGTCCAGGGCCGGATCCTGTCCGGGCGCCTCGCCCTTCGGAGCGGGCGCGGTCAGGTCGGGGGTGACGCCGCGTTTCTCCAGCCGGACGCCGGCCGCGGTCACGAAGTCGGAGCGGCTCAGGCTGAGACGCCCGCCGTCCGGCAGGCGCGTGTCCTGGGAGATCAGCACGGCCCCGGCGGTGTTTTCGCCGACCACGAGGGCGCGCCCGGCTTCCTGCAGGGCCGCGGGGGTCAGTTCGGCGGCGCTGCGGCTGTCGGCGTCGACCAGAACGGCGACGTCGTGAGGCGCCGGCCCCTCGAGGTCGCCGCAGCCGCCGGCGGTCCTGAGCACGATGGTCCGGCCCGAACGGGTCGTACGGGTGGCCCAGGCGAGGTCTCGCGGCAGGAAGCAGCTCAGCACGGCGTCGGCCTCGATCAGGCGTCCGCCGGGGTTGCCGCGCAGGTCGAGGACGATGTCGGTGTCGGCCGGCAGGGCCGCCAGCTGGCCGCCCATCCAGTCGCCGAGACCGGGCTCGAAGGCGTCGATGCGCAGCACCGCCACGCCGGGGCGGGCGAGGTCGGCCGTGAACGGCGGACGCGGCGGCATGATCCTCGGGGTGACCGTCAGGGTGCGGCGGACGCCGGCGGGATCGGCGACGGCGAGGGTCACCGTCTGGCCCTCGACCACGTCGAGTTCGGGAAACCAGGCCCCGGGCGCGGCGGAATCCAGCCGCCACCCGGCCTCGAGCCCGGCCGCCTCGGCCGGGGAGCCCGGGCGCACGGACTGGATGACATAGACGCCCGGCGCCCCGGGATCGGCGCGCAGGGTCACGCCGATGGCGGGGCGCGCCTGGCGCACCATGTCGATCCGGCGTGCGACGGCCGGAGCCGAGGCGCCGGCATGGTCGTCGTCCAGCAGGTCGAGCATGTCGCCGAGCACGCGGTACAGGGCGCGGTCGTCGGCGGCGAGGAGCGCCCGGGGGCGATAGGCGCGCCGCGCCGCGGCCCAGTCCACGCCGTGCAGGCCGGGATCGTAATACTGGCTCCGGACCTCGCTCCAGACCCGGTCGAAGACGCGCTGGTTCATGCGCATCCGGTCCCGGGACGGGCGGGCGGGCGCCGGGCCCGCCGGGGCGGCGGCGACGGCCGCCGACGGCGCCCCGGACGGATCACCCGCCACGGCCGGGCCCGCGACGAGCGCAAGGGCGATCGCGGCTGACCCGGTCAGTCGGAGAAGCAGGCGGCGGAGGTTCATCGCCCCCAATTAGGGCGACGAAGCCCGGTTCCCCAAATCACGAATATGACGGACGCGCATCCCGCCGCCGGACCTGGCATGGCCGGCGCCGGGCCGAAGCGTTGCAGTTCATCGCGGCTTGTTACAGGGGCGGGGTTGAATCCCCGCGCCCCCGGTTCCATTGAAGCGCCAACGACAATCACGCCTCCAGGAGCCCGCCCCATGACCGTCCGCGTCGCCATCAACGGTTTCGGCCGCATCGGCCGCCTCGTCCTGCGCTCGATCGTCGAGCACGGCCGTCGCGACATCGAGGTGGTGGCGATCAACGACCTGGGGCCGGTGGAGACCAACGCCCACCTGCTGCGCTACGACTCGGTCCACGGCCGGTTCCCGGGCACGGTCGAGACCGGCGAGGACTGGATCGACGCCGGCCTCGGCAAGATCAGGGTGACGGCGATCCGCAACCCGGAAGAGCTGCCGCACAAGGCGCTGAACGTCGACATCGCCTTCGAATGCACCGGCCTGTTCACCTCGAAGGACAAGGCCAGTGCGCACCTGAAGGCCGGCGCGAAACGGGTGCTGGTCTCGGCCCCGGCCGACGGCGCCGACAAGACCATCGTCTACAAGGTCAACCATGACGTTCTGACCGCCGACGACATCGTGGTCTCGAACGGCTCGTGCACCACCAACGCCCTGGCCCCCGTGGCCAAGGTCCTGCACGACCTGTTCGGCATCGAGCGCGGCTATATGACCACCATTCACAGCTACACCGGCGACCAGCCGACGCTGGATACGATGCACAAGGACCTGTACCGGGCCCGCGCCGCCGGCCTGAGCATGATCCCGACCTCGACCGGCGCGGCCAAGGCGCTGGGTCTGGTGCTGCCGGCGCTGAAGGGCAGGCTGGACGGCTCGTCGATCCGGGTGCCGACGCCGAACGTCTCGGTCGTCGACCTGAAGGTGGTGGCCGGCCGCGAGGTCACGGTCGACGAGATCAACGCCGCGCTGCAGGCGGCCGCCGACGGCCCGATGAAGGGGGTGCTGTTCACCACCACGGACCCGCTGGTTTCGATGGACCTGAACCACGTGGCCGCCTCGTCGACCGCCGCCCTGCCCCAGACCCAGGTCGTCGATGGGAAACTGGCCCGCGTCCTGACCTGGTACGACAACGAATGGGGCTTCGCGACGCGGATGGCGGATACGGCGCTGGTGATGGGCAGGTTCATCTGAAACCGACTCAAACGGTCGTTGATTGGAACTCACTCGTTCATTGACTGTTCACGACCAACGAGTCATAAGGCGCTCATTAGAACCCCTCGGGGAGCCGCCCGCATTGTCGGATACGGCGAACCGAGTAATAAGGCCCCGGGGACGCTTCGGCGTCCCCGTATCATTTTTGGGGCCTTCATGTCTGACCAACCTCTCGCCACCACGATAGCGGTCGCCGTCGCCCCGGTGGCGCCACGGTTGCGAGTCCGCGTGTTCGTGGATTTTTGGAACTTTCAACTCGAACTGAAACGCCGTTCACCGGGCTTCCTCACGGACTGGAAGCCGATAGGCATGCTGTTGGCCAACGAGGCGGCAAAGCTCGTCGATCCTAGTTGCAGTCCCGTGTTTGAAGGTATGCATGTTTATGGATCTTTTGATCCAAACAAGCCTCAAGACGCCAAACTGAGGAACTGGTTCGCCAACACGCTCGACAAAATGCCTGGCGTGCATGTCACGCTGGTAGAGCGTCAGCAGAAGCGAGGCTATCCGAAGTGCCCCGCCTGCCAAGCTGAAACGCCGACCTGTCATGCCTGTGGCAGCGATATGCGTGGAACTGAAGAAAAGGGCGTTGATACCCGAATTGTAGCGGACATGATCAGCCTGGCGTGGGCAAACGCCTACGATGTGGCGGTCCTTGTCTCAGCGGATCGCGACTTCGTTCCAGTTGCGGATTTCCTTCAAACGAAGGGCATCAAGGTGGTTCACGGCTGCTTTCCGCCTGTGGGAAGCCACCTCTCACAACGATGCTGGGCCAGCACAAATATTACCCACCTCATGCCCCTGTTCGAACGGACGCCGAAAGCATGACCCAGTTCCGCACCCTCGACGACGCCGCAAAGACCTCCGGGGGCCTCGCCGGCAAGACCGCGCTGGTCCGCGTGGACTTCAACGTCCCGATGGAGGGCGGCAGGGTGACCGAGGACACCCGGCTGCGGGTGGCGATTCCGACCATCGAGAAGCTGCGCGACGCCGGAGCCAAGGTGGCCCTGCTGGCGCATTTCGACCGGCCCAGGGGCCAGCGCGTGCCGTCGATGAGCCTGCGGCCGGTGGTCGACGATCTCGAACACCTGCTCGGGGCGCCGGTGCGGTTCGCCGAGGACTGCGTGGGCGAAGAGGCGAAGGCGATGATCGCCGACGTCGACGCCGGCGGGGTGGTGCTGCTGGAGAACGTCCGCTTCCACGCCGGCGAGGAGAAGAACGACCCGGCCTTCGCGGCGCGGCTGGCGGAGTTGGGCGACCTCTACGTCAACGACGCCTTCTCGGCGGCGCACCGGGCCCATGCCTCGACCGAGGGCCTGGCGCGCCTGCTGCCGGCCTATGCCGGAGAGTCGATGCGGCGCGAGCTGGAGGCGCTCGACGCGGCCCTGGGCAAACCGCAAAAGCCGGTGCTGGGCATCGTCGGGGGGGCCAAGGTCTCGACCAAGCTGGACCTGCTGAAGAACCTGGTCGGCCAGCTGGACCGGCTGGCCATCGGCGGCGGCATGGCCAACACCTTCCTGTTCGCCCAGGGCGTCGATATCGGCGGCTCGCTGGCCGAGAAGGACATGGCCGACACGGCGCGGGAGATTCTCGCCGAGGCGGACGCAAAGGGTTGCGAAATCCTGCTGCCGATCGACGTGGTCGTGGCGACCGAGGTCAGGCCGGGGGTCGAGACCCGCACCGTGCTGGCGCGCGAGGAGATCGGCGACGACGAGAAGATTCTCGACGCCGGTCCGCTGACCGTCGAGAAGCTGGTCAAGGCCATGGCCCTGTCGCGCACCCTGATCTGGAACGGACCGCTGGGCGTGTTCGAGGTTCCGCCGTTCGACGCCGCCACGGTGAAGGCCGCGCAGGCGGCCGCGCAACTGGCCAAGTCGGGCGCACTGGTGGCGGTGGCGGGCGGCGGCGACACGGTCGCGGCCCTGCATCACGCCGGGGTGGCGGACGACATGACCTTCGTCTCCACCGCGGGCGGCGCCTTCCTGGAGTGGATGGAGGGCAAGCCCCTGCCCGGCGTGGAGGCGCTTCGCACAGGCCGGGCGGGCTGTAACGATGCGTGACTTCCGGCCCCGGCGGGGCTAGATCACCGCGAACGACAAAGCTCAGGAGGAAGTCATGGATCTGGCGGCGCTCAACGCGGTGGCCGAGACGATGGTCACCCCCGGCAAGGGCATTCTGGCGGCCGACGAGTCCACAGGAACGATCAAGAAGCGCTTCGACGCCATCGGGGTCGAAAACACCGAAGACAACCGTCGCGACTACCGCGAATGCCTGTTCCGCTCGGAGCAGACCATGCGCGAGCATATCTCGGGCGTGATCCTGTTCGAGGAGACGCTGTACCAGGACGCCCGGGACGGCACGCCTCTGGTCGACCTGATCAAGGCCGCGGGCTCGATCCCCGGCATCAAGGTCGACAAGGGCGCGAGCAAGATGGCCGGCTTCCCGGGCGAGACCGTCACCAAGGGGTTGGACGGCCTGTCCAAGCGGCTGCGCGCCCACTACGAGCGCGGCGCCCGCTTCGCCAAGTGGCGGGCGGTGATCGACATCGCCGACGGCATCCCGACCTGGGGCTGTGTCAAGTCCAACGCCCACGCCCTGGCCCGCTACGCCCGCATCTGCCAGCAGGAGCAGATCGTGCCCATCGTCGAGCCGGAAGTGCTGATGGACGGTTCGCACGACATCGCCCGCTGCGACGAGGTCACCCGCTGGGTGCTGCAGACCGTGTTCCAGGAACTGTACGAACAGCGCGTGGCGCTGGAAGGCATCGTCCTCAAGCCGAACATGGTCATCTCCGGCAAGGGCAGCGTCCGTCAGGCGACGGTCGAGGAGGTCGCCGAACGCACCATCGCCGCGCTGAAGGCCACCGTGCCCTCCGCCGTGCCGGGGATCGCCTATCTGTCCGGCGGCCAGACCGACGAACAGGCCACCGCCCATCTCGACGCCATGAACCGCATCGGCGGCTTCCCGTGGAAGATGACCTTCTCCTATGGCCGCGCCTTGCAGGCCGCGCCCCAGCGCGCCTGGGCCGGCAAGGCCGAGAACGCCGTCGCCTGCCAGGCGGCCTTCCACCACCGCGCCCGCATGAACGGCCTGGCCTCGCTGGGCCAGTGGGAGAAGAAGCTGGAGAAGAAGGCGGCCTGACGCTCTCGGGCCGGCGCGTCAGGCGCCGGCCGTCAGTTCACCAGCCGCCGTACTGGTCCCTGAAACGCCAGCGGACGTCGCGGAGCTCCCGCTCGGCGTCGTCTATCCCGTCCTGGGCCCGGCGCCAGTCCCGTTCGGTGTCGGCCCGTTCCCGGCGGATTTCGGCGATGCGGTTGCGGATCTGGTCGCGCTGAGCCTCGGTCAGGCCCTCGGCGCGGGCCTCGGCCTGTTTGGCGACGATCTTGTCGTCCAGTTCCTCAAGGCGGGTGCCCAGGCTGTCGACCCGACCCCGGGCGTTCGACAGCGCCTGTTCCGCGGCGTGCACCACCTGGCCGTCCCGGTAGGCGTAGATGAAGTCCGCCTCCAGCTCACCCGGGCAGACTCCGGCATAGGCCGAGCCGGCGCGGCCCACCTCGAAGCCGCGGTACGGCGTGCAATAGTGCGCCAGGCCCTGGCGTCGCCCCATGGCGTAGGCGGCGGCGTCGGGGGTGACGCCGTGTTTGGCGCAGGCCTGGGCGTGATCTTCGAGCCGGCTCATGGTCAGGCCCTGCTGGCCGTCGACATAGCCCTGACCGGACCAGTCGCCGGCCATGCATTGATCGGCGCTCATGGTCGCGCAACTGCCCACGGCGAGCGCCGCGCCGCCGGCCGCCGCCGCGATGAGCAGAAGTCTCATTGGTCCGTCTCCCCCAGATACCGGCGTTAATCATGACGGATGTCGAGCTGACAGCCAAGCTTGCGTCTTGCCCGGCCGCGCGCGTGCCGTGCTAGATCGCTGACCGCCTGTCCGGCGGCGGAGCGCCCGGTGTCCGACGAGCCCCTGATCGAAGACGACGACGCCGTCGTGCTGGAGGCCCGCCTCGAAGCCGGCGGGGTCCGGCTGGACAAGGCGCTGGCCGACGTCTTTCCCGACCTGTCCCGAGCCCGCCTGCAGGCCCTGATGGCCGAGGGCGCGGTCCGCCGCGACGGCGAGGTCGTCTCGAACGGTTCGGCCAAGGCCCAGGCGGGGCTGTACACGATCATCCTGCCGCCGGTCCTGTCGGCGACCCCGACGCCCGAAGCGATCCCCCTGACGGTGCTGTTCGAGGACGCCGACCTGATCGTCGTCGACAAGCCGGCGGGCATGGCCGCCCACCCGGCGCCGGGCTGCGAGACCGGCACCCTGGTCAACGCCCTTCTGGCCCATTGCGGCGCCTCGCTGTCGGGGATCGGCGGCGTCGCGCGACCGGGCATCGTCCATCGGCTGGACAAGGACACCTCGGGGGTGATGGTCGCCGCCAAGTCGGACCGCGCCCACGCCGGGCTGTCGGCCCTGTTCGCGGCCCACGACATCGAACGCACCTATGTCGCCCTGACCCGGGGGTCGCCCAGCCCCGCGAAGGGCCGGATCGAGACGCTGATCGGGCGGTCTTCCTCCGACCGCAGGAAGATGGCGGTGCTACGGAGCGGCGGGCGCGAGGCGGTCACCGACTATGAGGTCGAGCAGGTGTTCGGCGCTCCCGCCAGGGCCGGCGGCGCGCCGCTGGCCGCCCGTGTCGCCTGCACCCTGCACACCGGGCGGACCCATCAGATCCGCGTCCATCTCGCCTCAAAGGGCGCGCCGATCCTCGGTGATCCCGTCTATGGCTCGGGCAGTCCCGCCGCACCCGTCCGCGCCGCCATCGCGGAAGCGGGCCTGAAGCGCCAGGCGCTGCACGCCGCGGTGCTCGGCTTCGCCCATCCGGTGACCGGCGAGCCGCTGCGCTTCGAGACCTCGCCGCCGCTGGATATGGCGGAGCTGGAGCAGTTGCTCGCGGGGCTGTGACGCTCCACAAGTCGCTCGAGGAGACCCGCGATGACCGACGCCGACATCCGCGACAACGCCGAACGCCACCGCGACATCCCCGGCCAGTGGGGTTTGCGGTGACCTGGCTCCTGACGTGCCTTTTGGCGGCCCTGTGCCTGGCGGCGTGCGCCGGCTCCCCTCCGGTTCAGGAGCCGCCCTTGCGCGTCCTCTATCTGTCCCAGTCGGTCGGTTTCGTGCACGAGACCGTCCGCCGTCCGGCCGGCGGGCTGTCGTCATCGGAACTCGCGCTCCAGGAGATGGCGCGCGACAGCGGCGCCTTCACGGTGGAGCTGACCCAGGACGCCCGCGACCTGGCCGCCGCCCGGCTGGCCGAGTTCGACGTCCTCATCTTCAGCACCACCGGAGCCCTGCCCATCGGCCGGGAGACCTGGACGGCGATCATCGCATGGATCGAAAGCGGTCGGGGCGGATTCGTCGGCATCCACAGCGCTGCAGATACGGCGCTCGATTTCGAGGGCGGACAGGAGGCCTACACGACCTTCCTTGGCGGCCGCTTCGACGGCCATCCATGGACGCAGGGCACGCCGATCCGCCTGTCGAACCTTGAGCCGGCGCACCCGCTCGCCGCCGCCTGGTCCGACGGGACGCCCTATGCTGAGGAAATCTATCAGTACGCCGGCTTTGTCCCCGATCGGGTCCGCGTGCTGCAGACGCTCGACATGACGGCGGAACCGTTGCGGCGTCCCTACCCGGTACCGGTGACATGGGTCCGCCACATCGGCCAGGGCCGACTGTTCTACACCAACCTCGGCCACACCCCCTCGACCTGGGATGATCCCCGCTTCCGCAATCAGATCGTCAATGCGATCCGCTGGACAGGCCATCAGCTGAACGCTCCGGCCGCGCCCAATCCGGATGTGCAGGATGCGGCCGCGATCGTCGCCTTCGCAGCGGCGGAGGGGCTCGACGCCCCCTCCAGCCAGATCCCTCCGGGTCTGGCGGAGACAATTCGCCGGCTGCAGACCCTGCATCCGGAAAAGCACGACGGCGACGCCTCGGGGTGGGACGCCGCCCGGGCACGGGTTCGAGCCGCGCTACCCCAGTAAGTCTTGATTAAGGACTGACTCTCCGCTATACACTCACTCATTCGGTGCAGTGGCGCCGGGGCAACGGTCACGCCTGAGTGTGACGATCCGCCTCTGACAAAGGCGGAAACCCGATCCTATCTCACCGGTTGAGGGGCGAGGTGACGGCGCACATCGCGTGGCCAGAACCGCAGAGCCCGCTCGTTCTCACGGTCGGAGGGACCATATGACTGCTGCCAGATCGCTCGCGGTGATGTCGCCTGAACAGGGACTGTCGCGATACCTGACTGAAATCCGCAAATTTCCGATGCTGGCCAAGGATGAGGAATTCATGCTGGCCAAGCGCTGGACCGAGCACCAGGACCCCGAGGCCGCCCACCGCCTCGTGACCTCGCACCTGCGCCTGGTGGCCAAGATCGCCATGGGCTACCGCGGCTACGGCCTGCCGATCGGCGAGGTGATCTCCGAGGGCAATGTCGGCCTGATGCAGGCGGTCAAGAAATTCGATCCGGACAAGGGCTTCCGCCTGGCGACCTACGCCATGTGGTGGATCCGCGCCTCGATCCAGGAATACATCCTGCGCAGCTGGTCGCTGGTGAAGATGGGCACCACGGCGGCGCAGAAGAAGCTGTTCTTCAACCTGCGCAAGGCCAAGAGCCAGATCTCGGCCTTCGAGGAGGGCGACCTGCGCCCCGAACACCTCTCCGTCATCGCCACCAAACTGGGCGTATCGGAGGAGGAGGTCACCAACATGAACCGCCGCCTCGGCGGCGACGCCTCCCTGAACGCGCCCCTGCGCGCCGACGGCGAAAGCGAATGGCAGGACTGGCTGGCCGACGACACGGCGGTGTCGCAGGAGACCCAGCTGGCCGAGGACGAGGAGAAGTCGATCCGCATGGGCCTGCTCGAGGAGGCCATGCAGGAGCTGACCGACCGCGAGAAACACATCCTCACCGAACGCCGCCTCAAGGACGATCCGGTCACCCTTGAGGAGTTGGCCGGCCAGTACGGCGTGTCGCGCGAGCGGGTTCGCCAGATCGAGGTCCGCGCCTTCGAGAAGCTGCAGAAGGCCATGCGCGCCGCCGCCGAGGAACGGAACCTCGTCGACGCCTGAACGCGACCCCGATCCGGTTCGCCGCGATCGACGGATTCCCCGCCCCGGTCCGTTGGAGTTTCCGACAGCTGGAAACCACGGGAGACGGACCGGTGCCATTCCTCCATCGACTGATCGCCATCTCGCTGCTGGCGTTCGCGACCGCGGCCTGCGGCGGAAGCGGGGGGCCGTCGTCCGATCCGCCGGGCGTCGAGCCGCCGTCACCGCCGCCTCCACCGCCGCCGCCGCCGCCGCCGCCCCCGCCGCCGCCGCCGACGGGAGCGTCACTGACGATCGGCGCCCAGGTCAGTCCGACCGAGGCGGGCCGGTTCTGCACCTGGATCACCGCGGACAACAACGAGGCCACCTCCCTCTGGCTGAAATGGGGGGAGGTGCCGCGAACCAACGGCCGGTATGACTGGAGCGCGCTCGACCGCCAGATCGACGCCTTCAGCACCTGCGGCATCGACGTCGGCCTGCATGTCCAGTCGCAGCTGGTCCTGAACGAGGCCCAGGTGCAGCCGCCGGACCTGACGGCCTACCTCCCCTTCCTGAGCGAGCTGGCGACGCGCTACCGGGGGCGGGTCTCGCGCTATTCCATCGAGAACGAGGCCGTTGGCAGGCCGCCGTGGCGGACGCAGCCCGAGGCCTATTTCGAACTCCTCGACGCGGCCTATCCGGTGATCAAGGCGGCCGATCCCGACGCCATCGTGCAGGACAGCGGACTTTCGAGCAGCATGATCGGGTTCATGCGGGTCGATGACCTCTACCGCGCCGGGCAGGTCAGCGAAGCCCTGGATCTGCTCGAGAGGGTCAGGGCCAACCAGATAGGCGGGGTTTTCGAGGACGACCCGCCGCCTCTGACCGAGGCGGATCTCGAAGCGCTCTCCGAAAGAGCCGACATGGCGCGGTTTCGCCGCTGGATCGAGCTTCTGAGGCGGCATCGCGACAGTCTCGACGTGCTGCAGATCCATTTCTACGGCGACTGGGACTACCTGGCGGAGAACATGCGCTGGGTCCAGACGCTGGACATCGACCGGCCGGTCGAGGTGTGGGAGCTTTCCAAACGCCGCCCCCGGGGGTTTTCGGATAATCAGGAGACGGCCGACAACATGGTCAAGCTGATCACCATCGCCGCCGGCGAGGGGTCGAAATTCAGCCTGTTCTTCAACTATGTCGACTGGAACCCCCGGGGCGGCTTCTTCCCCGGCCTGCTCGACGGCTCAGGCACGCCGCGGCTGCCGATCCAGATCGCCTTCCGGACGCTGACCGAATACATCACCGACGCGGTCGAGGCCTCGCCCGTCGATCTGGGACCGGGCGTGTGGGCCTATCGCTTCGTCGGCCCGGACCCGTCGCGGACCGTCCACGTGATCTGGAGCTCCACGCCCCGGACGCTCGCCCTGCCCGGCGACCCGCCGGCCCGCCTCATCGACATGACCGGCCGGGAATCGGCCATCGATCGCCGGTACGTCCCGGTCGGCCCGGCTCCGGTCGTGGTCGCCGAGCCTGCTCCTTGAGCGCCTTTCCGGGAAGGCCCGGCCCCGGCGAGGGCCGACTTCTGTCAGACGGCCCGGGCCAACGGCTCGCCGCGAGGCATGGCCAGCAACGCTCCGATCGGGGCGGCGAGGGTCGCCTTGGTGGGCGGGCCCGAGGCGAGGCTGACCTCCAGGGCGCCGACGGTCACGGCGAGGCGGGAATCGGAGAGCTTCATGGCCAGCGACTTCAGGGTCGCGGCCTGCTCGCGGATGGCCCGGACGGCCTGGAGCGGATCGTTGTCGAACTGATCCAGGGCGGCGGCCAGAATCCTCATGGCCTGGTCCTGGGCGGCGGCCATGGCGGCCGCGCCGGTGGCCGGCCTGTCGGCCTTGCGCTTGCGGTCGCCGGTGAATTCCCCCGAGTTGAAACGGCGCCGGTCGGGGCCGACGTAGCCGACCGCTTCGACCCAGTCGCGGGGCTTCAGGGCGACGTTCTCGATCCGCTTGAACAGGTCCGCGCTGGTGAAGGGCTTGCGGAGGAATTCGTGCACCCCGCTGTCGCGCGCGCCGAGGATCGTGCTCGCGGTCGCGTCGGCGGTGACCATGATGATCGGCGCCCTCCGGCAGGCGAAGCTGGAGCGCCGCAGCGCGCGCGCCAGCGATTCACCGTCGAGACCTTCGCCGTTGCGCTCGGTGAAAATGATCCCGGGCTGCATGTCCTCGGCCGCCCTGAGGGCCCGGGCTTCGCTGGGCTCGATATGGATCTGGCCCGCCCCCATGCCCTTGACGATCTCCATCAGCAGACGCGCGGCGTGAGGATTGGGATCGACGATCAGCACCCGCCTCAGCACCGGAGCCAGCTTCGCCAGGACACGGGGATCGAGAGCAAACAAGACGGGGCCTCCGGGATCGGTCCGTCATGCTTAACCGGATCCGGTTAAGGCCCGTTGAACGCCTGGTCGCGCCAAAGGCGGTCAGCCCTGGAACGGGTCGTGCATCAGTATGGTGTCGTCGCGCTCGGGACTGGTCGAGAGCAGGGCCACGGGCGCGCCGATAAGCTCCTCGATGCGGCGGACGTATTTGATGGCGTTGGCGTTGAGGTCGCGGAAGCTGCGCGCGGAGGCGGTGCTCTCGGTCCAGCCTTCCAGCTCCTCGTACACCGGCTCGGCCGCGGCCTGGTCGTTGAGGCTCGAGGGCAGATAGTCCAGCACCTCGCCGCCGATGCGATAGCCGGTGCAGATTTTCAGCGTCTTCAGGCCGTCGAGAACGTCCAGCTTGGTCAGGGCGATGCCGTCGATGCCGTTGATGGCGACGGACTGCCGCACCAGCACCGCGTCGAACCAGCCGCAGCGCCGGGCGCGGCCGGTATTGACCCCGACCTCCCGGCCGACGGTGGCCAGGTGCCGGCCCACCTCGTCATTCAATTCGCAGGCGAACGGCCCCTCTCCGACCCGGGTCGTATAGGCCTTGACGATGCCGAGCACATAGCCGACGCCCCTCGGCCCGATACCGGAGCCCGCCGCCGCCTGCCCCGCCACGGTGTTGGAGCTGGTCACATAGGGATAGGTGCCGTGGTCGACGTCGAGAAACGCGCCCTGGGCGCCCTCGAACAGCACCCGCCGGCCGTCGCGCCGGGCCTTGTCGAGCAATCGCCAGGCCGGCTGGACGTAGGGAAGAATCCTCGGCGCGATCTCCAGAAGCTGCCGGAGCAGCGCGTCCGGATCGATGGGCTCGAGCCCGAGGCCGGCGCGCAGGGGATCATGGTGCGCCCGCAGCCGGTCGATCTTCACCCTCAGATCCGCGGCGCTGGCCAGATCGCACACGCGGATCGCACGCCGGCCGACCTTGTCCTCATAGGCCGGACCGATGCCGCGGCCGGTGGTGCCGATCCGGGCCCCGGGCGCGCTCGCCGCGGCTTCCCGGGCCACGTCCAGCGCCGGATGGATCGGCAGGATCAGGCAGGCGTTGTCGGCGACGACAAGCACGTCGGGGTTGATGGCGACGCCCTGCGCCTCGACCCGCTCGATCTCGTCGACCAGGTGCCAGGGATCGACCACCACGCCGTTGCCGATGATCGAGGGCTTGCCCTGGACCACCCCGCTCGGCAGCAGGGCCAGTTTGTAGACCTTGCCGTCGACCACGAGGGTGTGGCCCGCATTGTGGCCGCCCTGGAAGCGCACCACCACGTCCGCCCGGTTCGACAGCCAGTCGACGATCTTGCCCTTGCCTTCGTCGCCCCACTGGGCGCCGACCACCGCCACGTTCGCCAAGACTGTTCTCCGCTGTCCGGGATTTCGGAATGCGGG